>JBMSSC010000013.1:0-33245 GCA_049424145.1 Bdellovibrionia bacterium | reverse complement strand
AATGTACACTAATTTCTCCACTCGGGCTGTCTCACGGATTATTGGCACAAAGGGCCGTTCAAGCCCAGTAAATCAGTCAACTGCATACTCGCGATATAATGCCGTCCTAGCGGAGTATTTTTTTCTTTTTTCCGATCTCCGTTAGATCAACAATTTACAAACTTGGTCGGATGAGATCTGTCAATGTGGGGCGGTGTGATGATGTACTCTTAACTCGATGCTTTTTCACAGCGATTCGACGTCCCTGAAGACAAACACTTCCGGGATCAGAACCGCCACGGTGGTAGCCAGCTGAGCCTTTCCGGCTGAAGACCTTTCCGCATAAGGTTTCAACCTCTTCCATGAATAGACCCTGTATTAAGGCGAGTGCAGTGCCTCGGACTTGGCTTTGAATTAAATCTCGAATTTGATCCGTGGGGTCAATTATTTGAGAGAATCGGGGTTGATACGTACTTCGAACTCTTGTACTCATGTCGGGGGCTCCTTTTGTTTAAGCACCGGCACTATGCCGGAATTGGAGCCCTTCTTCAAATCCTACCGATTATGCGGACATCCTCAGCCGCATACGCGAAAACTCGTAATGCACCCATTCCTGGGTTATTAAAATGTCTTGATCCTCTTCGTTGACTATATTAATTGTTCGCATCAGGTTTCGATTTAACGTCTCTTTTGAAGAGAATTCTGGTAAAAAGAAGTTTGCAATAAACGTCTTTGCAATCAGTGTGGAAAAAGGGGAGAAAATGAAAGCAAAAATTAGTTTAATGCTCATGGGGAGTGTTTTTTTTGGGGCTTTACCAGAGGCCTTCTCTGAATCGGTTGTTTTGGGGCAACGCTGGACTCAGCAGGTCATGATGGACTCCAAGGCGCAATTAAAAAATCAGGCTCGTCTTGCTCGATCTACGGCTCGATTATTCACTGGAGCAAATGGTCGATTGGCGCATTCTCCGAGTCTGCGTTTGAGGGGGGAAGTTCAGGCTCATGCTCAGGTTCGCTCTGGGCCATCCTCTGATTTTGATTCAACTGAGCAAGGCTCAAATCCACTGGATCGAATTGATTTTAAAGCCCTATGGTCCCAGGTTCTTCCAGGTGAAGATGTCGAGCTTTATATGAGGCGCCAAGCAGAGGCGGGTGTGGAGGTCAATCCTCAGGCCATGCCGAATCAAGATGAACTCAACGAAGATGAGCTCTTTTCGATTCTTCAAACGGATCACAGCGTGGGCTCTCCATTTGGAAAGCTCGAGATCTTCTTGCTGAGCCCCGAGATGAAGGGCGAGGAGCCGGATCTCATGGATGGATACGGGCTGGATGAGACTCAGGATGCCTTCGTCAAGGTCTTTGAGTCGCATTTGCCGGATTTTTCTGAGGCTGAAAACGGAGACAATCTCACCCAAGCAGAGAAGGATCGTCTGATCTCGGGGTACTCATTTAATTTTAAGGAGTACTTTAGGGTCTCGATGCTTGAGATGAATCGCAGGTTTACTGCGAGGTTGATGTACACGATTCCTGAAAAGTTTATCTATGGAATGCAGAAGTACCCTCGGTTGATTCCGATTCTGAGAAACTCCATGAAACGGGGAAATGACCAAAACCAGGAGTTATTTGGGAAACCTGCGATTACCGTCTATCAGCTCTTTGATGCGCATTACTATGGCGTAGGGGGAGCAGAACAAGCCGTGGCTGAGTTCGTGTTTGTTGCCGAGCCATTTCGTGAGCTCTCTCGACAGCAAATTCATGACCTCGTCTCGTCTCCCTGTGAGAAGCGGTATCAACGAGAAGATAATCGAATGAATCGGGCACTCACTCGTCTCAGTGAGGAGTTTGAGGATGTGAAGACGCAAAAGCTTCATCGGGTCACCAAGCGGGGGAGTCTTGCTCAGCGTGCGGCATACCTCAATGGGCTGTTTCACCTGAGTATTGCAGAGCCAAAGAACTAATTTCAGATCGGATAAAATTGCCCCCCGGTTCCTGGGGTGGATTAGTCAGGAAAAGTGGGTCGGAAGGAGGTGGATTATGGCTCGTGAGAGTTTCAGAGTCTCCTTCCGGCCCGCTTTTTTTTGTGTTTCTGTGTTTGTGTGGGTCCAAGAAATCATCATCAGTGGCTTTGAGAAGAAAAGGGCGTATCTCACAGGGTCGATAAAACTAATAAAACTAGACGCCCATGAATGATTGAAATTCTGCTCGGGCAATCGGGAAGTATGTCTGATCTCCGCTAATCAGTTAGCGTGTGCCAGTGGAAACTGAGTGACTCCTCGTGGTGGAGAGGCTGATCACCACTGGTGACTGAGCTTGAATGCGTGGACATCTGGCAATCGCCCAAATGATAAAAACAGTCCTCTTGTTCGGTGAATCGGAGGCTTTAAAATTTGCGATTTTTTTGAAGGCGAGATGGAAGTCCTCGGGGTGAAGTCGAGTCGGTTTGTGGGTCTCTAGCTGAGGATGGGGACGAGGAGTGCTTCACATGGGGGTAGATCGTCAAACTTCTGGCGCATGATCGAAGCTAGATCCGGATGGGAGAAAGCCCTGAGGCGGTTTGGAGTAACAAGGTTTGTTCAGAAAATTCAGGTGTAGTAGGGGTGCCCTATTTTAAGGCTTCGTCTTTACGATCAGAGATCGAGAGCTTCTCAGGGAGAACAGAGTGATTTTTGCCTGGGTTTTGATTTCGCCTGGTCTTTTGTGTTTGGGGTCGATCGGGAGGGCTGACTCAAAGCTATTGATTTGAATCGTTTTTATCCTCACTTTAAATTTCTAAAATCATGAAAACTATTATAATTTAGTGATTAAATGATGATCTCCTCTCGAAGAATAGGCAAAACGAAGAGAATTCGACTGGTTCATGCGTGTATTTCTCTTCTTCTTTTTTCTTCAGCTCTGAGTTTTGCGGGCGTCTCTGGTGTTCAATCCAAGGCTCGCCCATCCAAACTGGCCCGAGATCCTTCTTCCTCTGAACCTCTGGATCTTACTTTGAAGCCTGAGGATAACGAGGTTTCTGCCTCCATTTTTCGTGACATGGGTGTGGTCCAACGCAAAGCAATGAACAAGCGGAATCGCTTCTTATTTTCGAGCTACGGGAGCCTCGATTTTTCAGACGGACCCTATACGAACTATTTTTTGAGCTTCAATCCGGGGTATGCCATCTCGGATTTTTTTGAAATCTATCTACAAGTGTCCCCGGTCTATTTCGTGAGTCAGCGTGGGATCGTCAATTTAATCAGCTCGCTTCGTCTACAAAATGGAGAAGTGGCACGCGTGACTTCTGCAAATCCCCAGTTTCAATACGGAGTTGAGCTTCTCTGGGCCCCTCTCTATGGAAAAGATAGTTTTGGGATTTCAAAGATCATTCGAAGCGATACGTTCTTAAAACTCGGAGCCTCACAGATCAAATACGATCTATTTACAGGCTTGGGTTTTAAATTGGGGTTGGGAAAAACTTTTTTTCTTGGAAAATCTGCAGGACTTCGGTTTTGCGCCGATTATGCCTGGATCCAGAGTCTATTGAATGAGGAGAAATCCTTTAGGACGATGTTTTTAGTTGAGTTTGGCTTGAACTTTTACATCTAATGACAAAAAGGGGTGGAGACAGTGGGTCCAATTGATATTTTAATTCATCACGGTGGCTTTGTTGCGTACCTGATCTTCTTTGCGGGGATTGCGCTTTTTATTCTTGGGGCGGAACGTCTGACGGTTTTGTTTGTCTATATGTCCTACAATACAAAAGGTGCAATCACTCAGATTCGTGAGCTGATTTTGGAGCAAAAGTACACCGATGCGATTCAGATTTGTGGGAAAAAACCCAACTCTCCTGAACTTTCCGTGGTTAAGGCGGGTCTGATTGCAGTGGAGAACGGACGCGAGGCGATGAAGTCCGCGCTCAGTTCGGAAGTCTTAAACGTGAGCCATCGATGCGAAGTTCGTGTGGGGTACATCGGCTTGATTGCCAACGTGGCCACTCTCTTAGGCCTTTTGGGAACGATTAGTGGGTTAATCAAGACCTTTGCTTCCATTGCCAATGCGGACCCTGCTGAAAAAGCGAGGCTACTTGGGCTTGGGATTTCTGAGGCGATGTATGCCACGGCAGCAGGGCTCGTGGTGGGGATGACCGCCATGGTCGTGCATTCTCTCTGCGTCTCTCAGGGTGAGGCCATTTTAGCCAAGACTCAAGACATTGGCTTAAAGGTGATTACTTGGGTGGAACAGTCGGAACGAGTTGAAAAAGTATGATGGATGAAATTCTCCTGGGGAGAAGGAGAAAGCACACCCCGGATCTCAATATTGTTCCAATTCTGGACATGTTGACGACCGTGATCTTCTTTCTTCTGATCTCCACCAGCTTCGTTGAGTACACCAAGCTGACCTTGCCGCCCTCTTCGACTGTGGTTGAGCAGCAGACCGAGGCTGAAAAAAATCCTCCTCTCTCACCGAAGCTCTTGATTCGGAGGCAGTCCCAGGGGTTTTATTCCTCAGAGCTCACCTGGATGGGGGCTCACCCTTCACGCTTGCAGGTGGAAATGAGTGAGTCGGAGCTAAGAGAAAAAGTGGGCAAACAGCTTCAGGATTTCGCTCAGCACTTTCCTGAAGAAAAGACTCTACAAATCGGATTAGACCCAGGAATCCCTTATCAGGTCTTAATTCAGGTCATGGATGCCACCGGGCCTTATCTGCCCAATTCCGTGCTGATCTCCTATCCGCAGCAGGGGGGCGTATGAATTTCCTAGGGGCACCCAAAAAAAATCCTAAAAAACCGATTGAACTTCAGCTCACGGCACTCATTGACGTGTTCTCTATGATCGTGATTTTTTTGGTTCTCGGGGGAGCCATGGGAGCTGCCGATCTTGAGGTTCCTTCAGGGATGCAGCTTCCAAAAAGCTTCAGTCGAGAGCAAACTCAGTCAGCCCCTCGTGTGGTTGTTGATCATGAGAGCGTGCGCTTTAGTTTGATGAACGAGGTGATTCCGTTGAGTGAGTTTAGGCAACCCGGGGCTTTGGAGCCCATCATTTCACGAATTCATCAAGCGGCTTTGAGCTACTTGAAGAGTCAGGAGAAAGCCAAGATCTCGGTTTATGCTCTCAATTTTCTGGCGGATTCCAATACCCCATATCAAGACGTTTTTGATGTAGTCTTGGCCTTTCGAAAGGCCGGTTTCACCTCGATCCTCTTTGTGACCTCCTCTGAGAGGAGCCAAGGCGGATGAGGGGAGTTCGTCTCGGAGCCGTTCTCATTTTTGCGGTGCTCCCGGGATGGAGTCATGGGGCTCCTGCTCATCCTACGACTCAGAAAAAAGGAATGACCCCTGTTCAGTCTCGACGTCTGGAAGTCATCCAACGATTAATTAAAAGCAAGGATGACTTGGGGCTGAGAGTCTACGTAAAAAAACTCTACGGCGAGAGTTTGTCTCGAGGGGAGTGGCGGTGGATTGAATCGAGACTTCATGAGCAAGCCTCGCGGATTGGAATGGATTTGATTCCTCTTTGGCAATCCAGAAGTCCAGGCGATCTCAGCCCCTTGGATCTTGGGTTTCAAAATGCGGATCGGCTTCTTTTAGCGGGACAGTTTGAAGCAGCCTTTTCAAAAGCTCAGCAGCTTGCTCGATCCCTTCGAAAAAGCTCGGACCCCAACTCAGTCCGTCTGCATCTGCCTTATGCTTACCATCTCATGGGTCGCGCCCTGTTTGGAGCCCGTCGGTATGATGAAGCAGTGGAGGTCTACCAATGGATTCAGCCTGGATACCTTCATTTTAAGCAAGTTTTATTCGAGAAAATGTGGTCCGCTTTCAAGGCAGGTCGAGTGGAGATTGCATTAGGGGCCATCGCCTCTCAACACTCCGAGTACTTAGGAGGCCTTCCTCACTTTGAAGCCTATCTCATTCAGACTTACTTACTCAAGCAGCTGTGTCGCTATGAGGATCTTCACTTGGTCTCGGATGAACTTCAGCAACTCGAAAAATCACTCAAGGAGGGCTCTTATTGGAGTTGGGCAAAGAACGACTCTAAGCTCTCCATCCTGTACCGGCTCGTCCAGAGTCCTCGATCGAGTGTCTTAGAACTTCCCGAAGTTACGGACCGAGAACGGGAAGATGAAAGAAAGCAAATCCTCAGACAACTCTCTCAGCTCTATCAGAGTTCTAAGGCCACGATATTTAAAAATCTCAATACGGTTAAAGCTTTTGAAAACTTGGCTCAAGTCACCGACACCCGGTCCGTGTTAAAACCCATCCGCGCCTTTGAGAACCGGGATGAATTGCTGAGACAAAACTTGGAAATCTGGCCTGCTGATGACGCCGAACAATGGCAAGATGAAGTCGGGAAGAATCTATTTATCGGAGAGAGTCGATGTCAGTAGTTTCGGGCTTCTTCAACTCTCGCCATGGGATTGCACGCTGGATTACCCTCTCCTTGATTACAGCTCTTGAACTTCCTGCATCTGCCATTGAAACAGATTTTCTCGGCCAGGCTCAAGCGCCTAGGCCACCTGAGTCAAAACCCTCCTCAGTCCCAGGACCCAAAAAAAATGACTTCTCTCCAGTCAATCGATTCTCTCTTCTTGAATCCGACAATCCCCGAGAGAAAACCAAATCCCAAGAAGAACTCAGGAAAACTCAGTCCAATCTGACCTTCCTTCTCACACAGCTACCCCCGGGACTCAGGCGATCCCAGATCCTCATCAATCGAGCAATCACCCAAACCGAGCTAGCAAAACTCCTGTTAATGGACTCCAAGGCCCAGGGCTCATCCTCATTCAAGCCTTTCCTTCAAGCTGCCATTGAGGATGCTCAAGAAGCCTTAAAGGTGCCCTCCCTCTCTGCGGACCTTCGCTGGCGGGCTCTTCACGCTCAAGGTGTTGCTTACCTGTTTTTGGATCAAAAACAATTATCGAGGGAGCTTTTTGAAAAGGTCTTAAAGCTGAACCCTCCACCCTCCCTATCCGCCAAGCTTGGATTTTTTATCGGTGAGGCCTATTTCGATCAAAATCGATTTCGGGAAGCCTCAGATTTTTATTATCGCTACTCTCGGTTGATGCCTTTGGGTATGCAAAATCTGGCCATCTACAAATTGGCCTGGTGTATGACGAATTTAGGAAATTTTGAGCTCGCTGAGCGCTATTTAGGTTTAATTCTCAAACGTTCCTTGATGAAATCCAATCCTGCCTCCGAGCTTGCTCAGGATGCAGTTCGTGATCTGGCCTATCTGGCCGCTCATTCCAAGCGCTTTTCTGAAAGCTTAAATCGGATTGAGACTCGAATTCTTCCTGCAAAATTGAAGACCTCATTTCTGGATGAACTTTTGAAAAGTGTTGAGGCGACAGGATCCATCGAGAATCATACGCTCGTTTTAAATCGATTGATCCAGAAAGAGGATCAGCCGCTCAAACGCATTGAAATGCTCTTGTCTGAGCTGAGGCTTCAGAGAAAACCCTACGCACTGAAGTCCTATGAAAAGGCGTTTTTGAAACTTCAATCCGCTTTAGATCGAATGATTTTCGCTAAAAATGAGCAAGTCCCTGATAAGTTAGATCAAGAGATCGGGGCAGAAGTTCAGATTTTAATAAAAGTCTATTTAGATACCTATTTAGGAAAGATCAGATCGCCTGAGGCGATTTCTCCTTCTGAGTCCTTAGCTACCCTGAAGAATTTGTTTCGATTTTATCAGAGGGCTTTAAGGGAAAAGCCAAATGAGATCAAAGTCATGACTCTTTGGAGTGATTTTTGTCTTCAGATTCAGGACTGGCCCGGAGTTTTCGAAGTTTCTACTCTGATCTTGGAGGGTTCAAAAAAGACGGGATCAAATCGACTCGATCCACTTCGAGAGCGTGCTCATTTGGATCAAATTGCAGCTTTTCAAAATGGGGTTTCTGGCGACTCGAAGCAGAAAAATCCCCGTTCCGCCCAGTTCCTAGGCCTTCTTCAGTCTTTTATTCGTGAGTTCCCTCGTTCCGATCAATGGCCTTCGGTGGTGCGGATTTACGCCCAGAATGCTTGGAAAGCCAAAGAGTTTGAGCCGCTTCTGCCCATCTTAATTGATTTGGTAAAAAAAACGGGGAATGAAGAAGATTTTTATCGCCTTCAGTTCACTCGGTTTCAGCTTCAAGCCTATTCCGACATTTTGGAAGACTCGCGAGGGAAAAAGTTTTTAGAGAAAAAAGGGAAAGTCTCAGAAATTTATCGAGAGTCGGCCCTGGAGCTGGCTCAGGTTTGGAAGCGCAAAGGGAATCGAGAAGAGTACAAAAAGAATCTCAATCTTTTTTATGCGCTCAGCTCGGATTTAAGTAAACGAGTCATTGCACGAGTTGATTATCTTCGCGATTTGATGAAGGATCGTCCCCTGGAGGAGGTGGCTGAAGAGCTGCTGAAAACCCCTGCTCCAGATCGAGAGTCCTCTGAAATTCTGGCTTTCAGTGAAGCGCTTTGGAAGGTGAGCATAGATCAAGGATTGTTGGATTGGTCGTGGAAACTGACTCAATGGATCCTTCAGTTTCACGTGGATCCTTCCTGGACATTGCGACGACAAATCTCACAGAAGCTAACTGATCGAATTCCCCGGGTCTCCGATCTGCTGATCCTCAGCCCACAGGAGCGTGAGTCCTGGTTGTCCTCCCTGGTCTTTGTTCAGCCTGATCGGGTGATTCGCTACGCCCAAGAGCAGACCACAAAGCTCTCCAATGCGGAGCGTAAGCTTGTGGCTTTGGCTTTGAAGATTCAGTTGGATCAAAGAAAACTCATTCGCTCGGAGGAGCTTGAACTTCTTTTAGGTAAGAATTATCCTTTTTTAGAGCCCATTTCCTCAGAACGCACTGCGATTGAAAAGAAGGTCAAAGAGATTCAGATTCCAGACTTAGAAAGCCTTTCTGACTCCCAGCAGGCAAAGCAAGCTCAGGCTGTGATCACTCAAGTTCAAGCCTTAAGACCCCTCTTAAAGAAGTCTCTTCAGTCCGATTCTCCGGATCAGAAAATTAGGAACCTGAGCGCTGCTCGGGATTTAGAAAAAAACGTGGCTCAGATGATTCTTCACTCCCCGTTGCCTCAAGGAATCCGTGATCAGCAAGTCAATGATTACAAAAAAGGCCTAGAAGAGGGAGCTCAAGAATTTGAGCGGCAGGCTGATTCTTACGACAGGCTCATCCAGCAGGTTCAACAAGAGGGACTTCAAGAGAACCTCCTGCTGGAACAAAGAACCCTACTCTCCGTGGACCCTGACGATTGGGAGTGGCCCAAGGTTCTTGGATCTTATCGATCCAGTCTCAAGAAACAAATCGATGAGCATCAGGTTCTAGCTGCTCTCACTCTGTTGGATTACTATCGCCCCATTGGGATTCCCAAGGACGTCGATTATTTTGCCATCCGAACGGGGATTCTCCTGATGAATCGACCGAATTCAGCCCTACGGCACTACTTACTCACTGAGCTTGAACTCTATCATCAGGACTCCGTGATTCAAAGCTGGGCTAAACAATGTAAGCGACCTGTTCCGGAGAAGCTCAAATGAGTCACGAGCGATTTTCGCTGTTTAAAAAAATTGCCCTCTTTTATTTCTGCTTTCAGCTCTCTTTCGCCTACGCAGAGGACGTTTTAGACTTTGAGGCTGAGGTTATTGAGGGGGAAAAAAAGGCGCCCTACCTGTTCATCGAGAGTGATCCGGAGAGCTCAGATCTCTCGGCTATTTTCTACCAACGAGCTGATTTTAATGATTTTCATCGCGCTGATGCGCCATTGCGACCCCGAATTCCTGAGTCTGTGATTCAAAAACCCACGATGCAAAAAAATGAAAATACTCAAACTCTCAAGAAGTAGGTTGGATATTGCTCATAGTCCGCTCACTAAGCCCTTAATGACCATCGGGCGATCACCCACGTGTGATATCCTCTTACGAGCACCGGGGATTCAAGCCATTCACTTCATTATCGAATGGCTCGGATCCGGAACGTTTCAACCCAACGAGGGGCGTTGGGCGATCACCGATATCTCAAAAAGTGCGGATGAATCAGAAGGCGTAGTCTTAGGGGATCATCCCGTAGAAATCCATGGATTGGTTTTTGCTCTTGAAGAGAGTCACCGAGAGAGCGCAGCTGAAATTGGAGGTGTGATTTTAGAAAATCTCTCTCAGTCTGTGGCTCAAGAACCACAATTGTTGGAGGTGGTGCAGGTTCGGACCGATTCAGGAGCCATTGAAGAGGTCAATCATTTCTCCTTGAGACGCGGTGTGTTTGGAAAAAAACGCTCGATTAGCCGGGATTTAAAGGAGTTTAGGCTTGAAATCCCAAAAATGAGCGGCGAAACGATCGTCCGAATTCTACACTCGGAGCTTCAGGGAGCAGAGTTTACTCTGTCAGGCCGAAGAATCCTCTCCTCAGGTGCGCTCTCGTTGAAGGAAAATGAGCTGCTCAAGGTGCATTGGCAGCGTCGTGAATTCTACCTTAGACTCGTAGAAAATATCAAAGCCCCGGCTGTACCCACTCAGATCTGGGAGAGTGCCTTACTTCGAAACCTATTTCTGCTTGGGTGTGCGGTCAGCTTCATTTTCTTGATCTGGGTGTCCCATTCTTCCTCAGAATTCGATCGCGATCCTCTGCCTCCACCTCCTCGCGTGGCAATTGTTCAGATTCCACCGGAAGTCCCTCCGGTCCAGCCTGAGACTCCCAAGGTCAAAGAACAGCCCAAACAGAAAGTGGATCATAAAAAGGGAGAGGTTGAGGAAAAAGCGATGATTTCCGCTCTTCAGTCTCAAGTAGGAAAAAAGAAAGCAACTCCGCCAAAAAGCCCAGAGGTTGAGCCACCTACGGTCCAGAGCCTAGGTCTGCTTGGGGTGATCTCCAAGAGTCAAAAGAAGGCAGAGACCCTTTCGATTCGCGACGTGCAGGCTAAAAAGTCCATCTCAGCGGCGGACGAGGCCCCTGTTGAAGTTCTCGAGTCGAGAAAGGCCTATTCTCAGTTGAGCCAATCTGCTCAGGCCGAATCTTCCCAAGTGAGTTTGAGTCATGCAACCAGTCATCTCTCGGGCGCTCGCGAGGAAGGGGGCATTCAAATGAAACGAGGCTCTCGTTCCGAAGTGGACTCCTCGATTCTCTCTACAGAGGGGATCAGTCGCCGGATGGGTCCTTTGGATTCCTTAGAGGTTCAAAGTGATTTTCTGGTCAGCGAGGGGGGGCTTGATCGAACGACGGTGAAAAGCTATATCAACTCCTTTCGGCTTCCCATTCGCACTTGCTATGAACGGGCTTTAATCACAAACCCTAGGCTCTCAGGACGATTGTCGTTTAAGTGGACGATTGGCGTTGATGGCCAGGTGACTCAAGCCTCGGTTTATAAAAATACCGTTTCCTCGGACTCTTTAGCGCAGTGCGTCTTAGGTGTGATTCAGACGATGAAGTTTCCCGCGAGTTTAAAGAAAAAATCAACTAACGTAATTTATCCATTCATTTTTCAAGAGAGAAGTTAATGGATTCGAGTTTTAGTCCGATAATTGGGGCATGAGAGAGACGAAAAAGACTTGGACTTTTATCAATCTTTCCAACACAGAGCAAAAAATTGTCGTTTTAGACGAGCAGTCGGCTGCAACCATGAGAGGTAATTTAACGGGGGAATGGCTCGAAGAGGAGGTTACCACCGTTCGAACCTTAGTGGGAGAGGGAAGTCATCAAGATTTCGTTCATCAGATGACCAATAGTCCAACAGAAGTGAAGCAAGTCTCACCCGCAGAGCAAAACTCCTCTCAGGAAAGCTCCTCGTCCACTGAAAACCCCCAAGACCCGATCACTCAACAAGGAACGATCAGTTTCAATGAGGCCATTCAAAAGAAGGTAGAGACTCAGTCTCAAACTCAATTCATCCGGCCTATCCCAAATGAAAATCAACCTTTAGCTCAGGTCGAGAAATCAGAAAAAAATCCTCTTGTTGAGAGAAGAAAACATCCTAGGCTGAAGTTTGAGTTTCGAGTGGTGGTGATCTCAGGCGCTCATAGTTATCGGAACACCTCAACGGACATATCACTGGGTGGCATTCGTCTTAAAAAACCCCTGCCGCTTTATTTCTTAGATACCCAGTGTACGATCTTCGTCAGTCATCCCCTTTTAAGAGAGAATGTTCAGCTCTCTTGTCGAGTCCTAGCGGATCCCAAAGATCATTCTCGAATTCAGTTCCTGGATTCCGATCCGAAGCAGCATCAGCGTCTGGCTGACTGGCTGAAAGAAGCCTCCGAGCAGATTAAGAAAGCCTCATAGAAACCGAAGACTTTTCGATCCTAGGGTACGTAGTGGTATTCCACCTGAAGACGATCATCCATTTTCAGATCCTTCACCATGGGACTGTCTTGGTTTAAGTGAATTTCAGACCCATCCGAGCTGACAGTGAAATCCTCCGATAAGCTCAGATTCGTTGGAGTGAAATGGGCGTTTGCATGAATGATGCTGACATGAACCGAAGCAGAAGAATAAATTGGATGCTTCGTCTTGAATGTATAAAATCGCTCAATCAAATTCTGTGTAACCGCTTCATAGAGAGGAGCATAATTGGTTTCTGCGATGGAACCTTCCATGGATCCTCGTCCAATTAATTGTGGTAGAAGGGCCAGATTTTGCGCTCGACTGGGGTAACCATAGTATTGATTCGAGGAGTGGATGACGGTAGTGATTGTGTAAGTCAAAGCTTGTTCGGGATTTAGGGCTGAAAAAAATTCATCTAAATAGTTCTGGATTCCCTTTCGAGTGTCTTGGACTGGCTCAATGAGTAACCAAGAAAAAAGACTAGAGAGCGAACTGAGTGAATCTCGGATGGCAATGAGACGACTATTTGAGTGGTTTTTACCTGTTGCAACCCATTTGCCTTGAACAGCGGGAATGTCATCGTCGGGTCTATCCTCGGGTAACTTGAGTTCAGTGTCTGAACTGCAGTTTTCACCCGAGTAAGAATTTGGACATCGAAGGTAGTTGTTTTCGTCGGTGATAAAAGAAATATTTGCCATAGCTCCCGGGCGGAAAAATGAGGTCCTCTTGGTGCTTGATTTGGCTAAACTCCAGGTGTTTTCATTTTTAAGAAACGTAACCAGAGCCTTTCCTGCTAGCTCTTTTCCTGAACCTGAGGTTCCTACATTTGCACTGGTGATGAAGTTGGCCAAAACGGTGGACGTATTTCTGTTTGAGTCCGTGCATCCAATGTTGAGGAATTCATTTCCACTCCGAGAGTTATAACGACTCGATTTGATGACCGCTAAACAGATGTCAAGGTCGGCTCGTTGAAAGACCGTTGCCATACTTGAGATTCCGGCGGTCAAAGCCTCTTGGTGGGTTTTCATACTTCCTGAGTTATCGATAACAAAAAGCATATCAATTTTTTTAGTTTTTAGATCCCCAATCTGAAAGGTGTCACTCGTGGTCGAGGTTACAATCGGAGAAGGAGAGATGATCGGAGATGGAGGGATGATTGGAGAAGGAGAGATGATCTCCGGAGAGGGAATTGGATGGTCAGGAGAAACAGGCGATGCGGGCCCTTGAGCGGGATCGTTCTTCTGAGGCCCAGAAGAGATCAGCTCTTTTTTAGGCGCATCAGGATCTTGACCCGTCGTTAGCCAGAAATCCTGAGCCATACATCCGGACAATACCTGTGCACTCAATAATGCAATCGTGACACCAGATTGAAAGCTATGCTTAATCATCTGAATCCTCTTTTTCTTTAAAACCCAGAAGCCTCACCTCGGTAGTCGTTTCTAAAAGAATAACACACCGCATTATTTTGGTAATGCGTCGAAAATGACGCATCCAAGAAAGAAATCGAAACGAGGAATGAAGTCTCGGTTTCACGCCTTTTCTGCTTTTCAGCGTGTGACTTCAAGTTGATCGGTTTACTTCTTGCTCTCTTACTTTGGGGTGCCACAGCAAAACATTCCAACCGCTCGTAGGATAACTTGGGTTCAAAAGTCCCCCGCTCAAGTACTGAAGGAGCATCAGTGCAGTCTGGAAAAGGGGCTATCGAGCAATGAAGTCCTCAGCAGACGCGTTCGTTTTGGCGAGAATTGCTTGGAGGAATCCAGGAAGATGACGGTTTGGAGGATCTGGATCTCTCAGTTTCGACATTTTCTGGTTTTGATTCTGATTTTTGCATCGGTTCTTGCGAGCTTTCTCGGTGACATTCAGGACTCCCTTGTGATTTTAAGTCTCGTGTTTCTCAACGCAGTGCTTGGGTTTTTTCAGGAGTATCGAGCTGAGAGAACCCTTGACTCTCTCCGGGTCTTAGCTGAACCCCGCGCACGAGTGAGGAGAGATGGAAACGTGAAGATGATCTCCTCAAGAGAGCTTGTCCCAGGTGACCTGGTCTTCCTTGAAGCCGGCAATTGTGTTCCTGCTGATCTAAGGCTGATGGAGTGTCATCAGCTGAGAACCAATGAGTCCATGCTGACAGGGGAGTCTCAGCCGGTGGATAAACGATGTGAGTCCATTGAGGTTTTGGATCTTCCAGTCTCAGATCAGCAAAACATGGATTTTCAAGGTACTTTGGTGAGCTCTGGAAGAGCTCTTGGATTAGTTGTGAGCACGGGGATGGACACGGAGTTGGGGCAGGTGGCTCTGCTGTTAGAGAAACCCAGCGAGATTCAAACCCCACTTGGGAGAAAGCTCGGGGCGTTTGCGCGATTCCTCGTTTTTGGCGTTGGAGGGCTTTGTTTTTTTATCTTCACTCTGGGAATCCTCCGGGGGGAGAAGCCTGGGCTGATGCTGATGACCGCTTTAAGCCTTGCGGTTGCAGCAATCCCCGAGGCTTTACCCGCAGTAATTAGCGCGACGTTAGCCGTAGGGGCTCGCGCCATGAGTCAAAAAAAAGCAGTCATTCGTCAACTCTCTGCCGTGGAGACGTTGGGGTCTGTGACCTTCATTGGTTCGGATAAGACGGGAACTCTCACGGAGAATCGAATGGCGGTGGAGGGCTTTTTTTTTAGAGGGTCCTTTCGTTCTCAGATTTCAAATGATGTGCTTTCTGAGACGGACGGAAGAGCGTTGACGCAAATCCTAGCACTCAATCAGGACGTCACAGTGGGAGAAAATGGAGAGTTACTCGGAGATCCAACGGAGACGGCTTTAGTTCAGGCTCTGCGTGAGATGGGGATTCATGAGGAAAATCTTCAAAAGCAGTTCCCTCGAGTAGGTGAGATCCCTTTTACTCCGGAACGAGGAATGATGAGTACGTTTCATCGCCTGAGCTCCGATGAACTCTTGCTCTTAGTCAAAGGAGCCCCTGAGAAAGTTCTCCCCCTGTGTGATGAAACGCTCAGTGCGCAGGGCAAGCAGGCGTTTTGTTCCTCTCATATTTTGGGCTGTGCGGAGCAAATGGCGGTTCAGGGATTCCGTGTTCTAGCCCTAGCTCATCGATCCTCTTCCATAGAGGATCTGAATCGATCACCCGCAGAGGTGGAATCTCATCTCCGTTTTGTGGGTCTAGTTGCTCTAATGGACCCACCTCGAAAGAAAACCAAAGAGGTGATTGAAGTGTGTCATCAGGCGGGAATCCGCATCGTGATGATGACGGGGGATCATCCGCATACGGCTCAGGCGATTGCCCAGAAGCTTGGGATTTCCTCCTCAGCGTCCGAGTTGATCACAGGAGCAGAGCTTAGGTCTCTGTCCGATGAGGCGCTCCAGCGGAGAGTGCTTCAGATTTCAGTCTATGCGCGAGTGACGCCCGATCAAAAGATTCGAATCATCGAGGCGCTCAAAAAAAAGGGACAGATTGTTGCCATGACAGGAGATGGTATTAATGATGCTCCAGCCCTTCAAGGAGCGGATATTGGGGTGGCAATGGGTTTATCGGGCACTGATGTCGCTCGTCAGGCAGCTCACGTGGTCCTACTAGATGATCAACTCGAAACCCTGGTGGCTGCAGTCTCCGAAGGACGAAGAATTTATGACAACATCAGGAAGTTCATCCGATTTGCCCTTTCTGGGAACTCAGGGGAGGTCTGGACTCTTTTTTTTGCCCCCTTTTTAGGGTTACCCCTGCCGCTGACGCCGATCCAAATCCTCTGGGTGAATCTGGTGACCGATGGTCTTCCTGGCTTGGCCTTGGCCTTTGAGCCCGAAAGTTCCTTGATCATGCGAAGGAAACCCAGAGACCCTCAGGAGCAGATCTTGTCTCGAGGTCTTGGCGTTCATGCCCTTTGGGTCGGACTCCTAACAGCGGCATCTACTCTTGGAGTGGCTCGTTGGGCTTACTCCATGGAAAATCCTCATTGGCAGAGTATGGGTTTTACCGTCCTTACTTGGGTTCAGATGGGACATGTGCTCGCCATTCGATCTGAAGAGAAGTCGTTTTTTCAACTGAGGTTCAATTCAAATCCCATGCTTCTGTTTGCCGTCACTCTGACCTTCACACTCCAAACAGCCGCTCTTTTCTGGGGCCCTTTGAGTCGGTTCTTAAAGACAACGCCCTTGAGTTTCTCTGAAATGATGATTTGTTTTTTGGCCTCAAGTACAGTTTTTCTGAGCGTTGAAGGTGAAAAACTGTGGGTTCGACTCAGGGCTAAGCAAAAACTTGGATGAGCGACTTAGGTCCTATAGCGTGATTTTGAAATGGGATCAGTCAGGGGGCAGAGGAAGTCGTTTACTGGGCAGAAAGATTGAAGTGGGGTTCATCAGAAATACAAATCCCTGAAACGAAATATCAAAACGTAAAAAGAGAATCGAACTAAAAAAAAGAAGACGTCAGGGAGCTTCGTTGAGTCCAATGAATGAATGGGATCGATCGCAACATCATTCTTTAAATGAAATTAGTAGTAGATTAAAAGTTGAGATCAAACTATTTTTTAAACTCATTATGATTCTAAATTGAATTCTACCTGTCCTCCTGTTAAGACGAAGCATCGGGGTAACCAATCTTATTGTTGAATTCAAGAAGAGACCTGAAAAAGGCTTGGATTGACCTGTGATTTCTGAAAGATTCATTCATGATTTTAGTTGATAGAAAGTTGTCTTTTTTTAGTTTTATTTTTTTGCTTGGGCTGTCTCAAGCCTTTGCAGCCAATGATTTTGAAGTTCTCTATGAGCAAAAACTTCCTGAGTTGGAGCGAGCCTACGCTCCTGTTCTTCAAAAGAGAAATGAACTAGATAGTCTTTGTCGAGAGGTCAGATCGGCAAAAGTCCGTTATCAATTCGCTTGCTCAGATCCCGTTCTTCTTGAGCCCTTTTGGGCTCCCGGTCGGCTGGATGATCTGATGAATGCGATGAGTGAGCGAGAACAAGCGGAGGGCAACTTACAGGACGTTCAATCTCAATACACTTCAGTTCGGTGGGATTTAAAAAAACGTGAAATCTTCTACACGCGAGATTACCTGATGCCACTCATCAATCAATACGCGTGGGCTATTCCCAATGATCACGCGATTGAGACGATTTCTCGCTTTGGGCCGATTGTTGAAGTCGGTGCAGGTTCGGGCTACTGGGCTCATCTGATTCATCAAAATGGAGTTTCTATTGAGGCTTATGATAATTTCTTTTGGGAGGAGATCGGAGCTCACCGTCCGCAGACTCTTTGGTTCCCTCAGATCAAGCGAGCCAATGTCTTGGAAGTCCCCTGGGATCAGTACGCTCATCATACGTTACTGCTCGTTTGGCCTCCCCGTGGAGAGTTTTCAATTGAAGCTTTGAGGCATTTTCAGGGGTCCCGAGTCATTTATGTCGGCGAGTCACCCCAATCGTTTGTTGGAACCCCGTGTGCTCCAGCCATGGGGGATCCCGCTTTTTTTCATCTGCTCAATGAGAAGTTTCATCTTGTCGAGGAAGTAGAAATTCCAAACTGGCCCGGCTACTCGGATCGTCTCTTTGTCTATGAGCGGAGACAAGATGCGATTGGCGCTCAAGCCGTGGCTTCGGAGGTTCAGGAAAACTCGGTTCACTCTGAACCCTCTAGCTCTCAAGAGCAGGAGGAGACTTCAGGGTGGAGTGACGATCCAGGTCAAAGTCACAACGCGTCTCCGCTGTCTCCATCTGATGAATTTTTTGAGCCACCTGCTTATCGTTTTAAAGAGACACTCGGTTATGGGGTTCTAGGAGTGGGACTGGTCTTGTTCGTGAGTCGTTTTTGGACCCAGTGGTTAGGTCTTTAAGAGTGAAGAAGACGGTTCTGCTCCCTTGCTCATCCCACGGGCCGATGCTTAGGGCTTTGCTGGGAGCCTTCTGAAAAATCAGCCGGCTTCAGCAGAAAAGGGCAGCTCTTTTTTTTCAGGCCCTTCATGGGGCAACCCCAGTTGAAGCTGAGCCAAAGCGCCCGGATAAATTTCTTGAGTTGATAGAGAACAGAAAAAATCCCTTCCTTTCCGTCATTATTTCGTCCACTGTAGAGATGTCCCACCTCGGGTTGCAGATCCTCCCATGCAAATCGATCCAGAAGGCTTCCAGTGAGACTCACTAAGAGATCCAGAGCTAGACCTTTTCCCAAGCACATGCGAGGCCCCGTGCCAAAGGGAATGGCTTGATAGGGGTTTTGACTGAAGTGAGATCGCCATCGATCGGGATTAAAGCTCTCCTCTTGTCGGAATCGGTCCAAGAGAATAAAGAATTGCGTCCCCCGAGCGTATTGAACCCCTTGATAGGAAAGCGGCTCAGTCAACTCACGCTCTAAAATGGGAAAAGGATGCTTGAGCCTTAAAGCCTCCAGAATGAACCCTGTTAGCTCCGATCGATTTTCACTCCGAGCAATCGTTTGAGCGCGGTTCAGTAAGTTTTTATCGCACCCGAGAGACTGAACAAGACTGACAAAAAAATCACTCACATTGATCTGTGGAGAAATGAGAAAAGGCTGAGCAAATACGGAAAGCCAAATCCCAGGGTCATCGGCATAGCGAGCAAGCCCTTCATGAAATCGTGAACCAGAAACAATTTCCCTCAAGCGCAACCAGAAGGCCTCTTTGACCTGGGGTTGACCCTTTCCCTTAATGGCAATCTCTTTACGCCACTCTAAGGAAGCTTGATAGAAGAGATCCTCATCTTGGGGCTCAATGCCCTGGTCAAATAAAAGCTCAAATAAGACCCGTAGCGTCAAGCGGGAAACTACTGGTGAGTCGATTTGAAAAGAGGGGTGATTCCGTTTTTTTTCCTCTAACTGTAAAACATACTTGGCAACTAGCGGTTCAATCCTCTCTCTCCATTTGAGCGAGTTTAAAACATGGCGGCATTCTTTCGCCAGCGTTTCCCAGCGCTCCCCATCTTCTGATTCAACGGAGTAAATCGGGTTCCAAGCGGGGATGGCAAATAATCGCTCAATGAAGCTTCCTTTCACTCGCGAGCTCTGAAGGACTTTGGCGGCCAATTGGGGATCCGAATCGATGATCACCACGGGTTTGCCTTGGAGGAAACCACAAAAGCGCATGAATGCCGATCTGAGATCGATGCCGTCACTGGAATAACGCAGAAGATTTCGACTCATCGTTGACCCCCAGTCTGCAGCAACTGTTGTCTGCTCAGAAGCCATCGAACTGTGCTTCTTAAAGTCTCCTCGGCAGATCGGAATTGGTAGCCGAGCTCCTGAGTTGCTTTACTGGAGTCCATAAACCAATAAAGCACTGCATAGTCTAAAACCTCAAGTGGCGTGGGTGGGGTGAACCCCATTTGACTCACCTTGCGGCAGATCCACCTTAACAGCCCCCGGGGGACATGAATCACCCAGTTGTTCTTCCCTGCGATTTTCCTAACGAGAGTCGCAAACTCCTTAAGCGTGAGATTCTCTCCGCCTAAGATATAACGCTCTCCTACTCGGCCCTTCTCTAAAGCTAGGACGATTCCCCGGCTAATGTCCTCCACGTGAGCCAGTGCCATCCCCCCTTGAGGAATAAAGCAGATCTTTCCTCGTAGGACCTCAAGGAGGTTGCTTGCGGTCACTAACTGCTCGTCGTTTTCACCATACACCTCAGCGGGATTCACGATCACAACCGGGGTTTGAAACTCCGCAAGGTAACGGAGCGCTAACTTCTCCCCCTCATGCTTCACTTGGCTGTACAGGAGGGTTGAGTGATCCAGCTCGTAGGGTGCCGTCTCGTTAAACACGATGGGCTGCGCACTTCCATTGATCGCCGCAGCAGAAGAGACGTGAATCACTCTGAGGTTCCCTCGGATTCGAGCGGCTTCAAGCACATGCTGAGTTCCCTGGATCCCGACCTTTTCAAGTTGGTCTTTACATTTTAAGATTTGATTCCAAGCTGAGATGCAAGCCAAATGAATGATGGCGTCGCAGTCGGCTACTCCCTGAACTAAACTGGGAAGATCCAAAACATCGCCCCAGTGGATTTGAATGGGTAGGTGGGCAATTCGGCTCCAGTCGCTCTGCTTTCTGAGTAGACAGTGGACTTCGTAACCGCAGGCCACCAGTCGCGCGACGGTGTGTGAACCTAAGAATCCATTTCCTCCAGTGACAAAGACCTTCTGGATCGGTTTTGCGCTGCGCAGAGATGGATGGTTGATGACACTTCCCCCGAACTTGGCTTGCTTCAAATCCGAACCACAAAGATTCATAAGATAATGACCTCTTGAGTTTGAATGCGTGGATTCAATTCATTATAGCCAACCGATCGGACTGTCGCAGAGTCTCTAAAGGTTGTCAATCTTAAGCTGCTCGATTCGTTTGAGCGCAGCAATGAGCTCTCGTTCGATCGAAGATGAAGGGAATGAAGTATGAAATTAACTGACCTTTTTATTTTTTATTTTGAGTGTTTTAATTTTTCAGGAATGATTGAGTTTTTAAATTCCCAGGAGAAAGAATCAAGGTGTTCCGATTGCCCGATCAGACTTCTTAGGCTTTCGAGGATCCTGCTAGGAGTTCTAGACTTCAATTCTTTTTTACCCCTGAATTGGCTCCGCTTTTCAAGAGCTTTTCATCATGCACTCAGATTCTGCTCAATTGTCTCAAACTGTGCTAAGATGAACTGATGAAACTGCTTCACTCAATCCTCATTCGTTTTGGTGTTCTTTGTTCGCTCATTTCAGCCTCGGCTGTTGCTTTTCAAGCTCAAGCTGCTGAATCGGAGATTTATTCGAAAAAACTTCTCTCGTTAGAAGGAGAGAGCCAAACCCTAAAGCCGTATCGAGGAAAAGTTTTGCTCATCGTCAACACCGCGTCTCAGTGTGGATATACCCCTCAATACGCAGGACTTCAAAAGCTCTACACTCAGTTTAAAAGTCAAGGACTAGTGGTTTTGGGGTTTCCTAGTAACGACTTTGGAGGCCAAGAGCCGGGATCCTCCCAGCAAATTCGGTTCTTCTGTCAAACCAAGTATGCCGTTGAGTTTCCTCTTTTTGCAAAAGGTCCTGTTTCTGGTCCATCCATTCAGCCTCTTTTTCAATGGTTGTTGAAACAGTCTCCCTCCTCTGAGCCGATTGCTTGGAATTTTGAAAAGTTTTTAGTGAGCCGAGAGGGCAAGGTTCTAGCTCGCTTCAAATCGGAGATCACCCCGGATCATCCAGATTTGCTCTTGGCCTTGGAACAAGCCCTAAAGCAGAGCGAAAGGAAATCGTCTCATGGAAAAAGCTAAGGTTTATTTTGATGGCAAATGCATCCTATGCTCCCGAGAAATTCAATTCTACCAGCGACAACAGGGATCAGATGCCATTGAGTGGGTCGATATTTCATCGGAGCTTTTTGATGCAAAAAAAGAGGGGTTAGATCCAGACGAAGTCCAACGCGTCTTTCATGTTCGTGATGAGCAGGGCACTTTATTTTTAGGAGTTCCTGGGTTTGTTGAGATTTGGAAGCGACTGCCTGCCCTGAGACGGTGGGTGGCGCTCTCCAAATTGCCGGGTGCCCAATCTGTGATGAATCTGGGCTATGCTCTGTTCATCCGTGCGCGACCGTACTTGCCTCGTAGAAAAGATGACTGTGTCGACGGGCACTGCAAGAGGTAAGTGTCCGATTGATCCTTCTTTTAGCTCGTCGCTTTTCTCGGGAATGGAGGCTCGGTTCTATCTCGGGCATGGGGAGGAGAAGGAAGCAGGCGGGTGAAAAAAAGAGGGGGAGAGGATGGATCAAAAAACAGGGGTGGAGTGGATCCTTGTTTCAGGGGACCCGAGATGCCCCCTCTTGGGACGTGTTTTGGATCCTGAATTCTTTTTACCAAGGACTAAAAGTGATGAGCTTGTGGAGTTATTTTTTAAAAGAAACTGAGTTTAAAGCATTAGCTCGATTCGTTTCGCCGCAGTTTTTCTCTGTCATCTCAGTCCGAGAGACTCTCGGGGTCATCTCACGCATGGTTCGAAGCTCGCGTGATCTTCAACTTCTCTCTCAGGCGCAGAAAGAAGTGGCTCACTGGGTCAGTCCTGTGAGGGTTCAACTCGGGGTAGGGGGGGAGCCATCTGGGCTTCAAGTGACTCTTAGGCTGGCTGAGCAAATCTTGGAAGTCTACTTTTGTCAAATCCTAGGCGCTCAGACTTGGCTTTTAGACTTTAGAAAAGAACGATGGGGTCTTCTTCCCTCAGGACAGCTCACTTGGGCTCCTGCAGCCTATGTTCATCAGCCCTCACCCGCATTTCTTCAAGCCGTTCGTGCTTTATATCGAGGCTTCTATCAGGACGATGGCCCTGAGTTTGATCGAGCTTTAAAAGAGCTGGGGATTTTTGAGGCAAAATCTGTGATTCTCTCGCATTTTGGTTTGGGCGATCAAAGCTCAGTGGTTTTTTCCCTCAAAGCCTTTCAATTCACCTTTGCCGATGTTTTTGACTGCTGCCGCAAGGCAGGCTCCAGGATTCATCCCGAGTTTGCGCTTTTAGGAGCCATGCTTGTCTCTCTTTATGAGTGTCTTGAGGGTGTCCAAGAGGGAATTCATGTTCGACGCTGTTTTACTCAAGCTCAGTTGAAAATCAAAGACAGCGGAGCTCCCGGATGATCGAAAAAAAGCAAAAACCAGAAAACGGGCAAGGCCCAAAGGAGATCCAAATTGAAGTCACTTTTCAGACAGGCAATTCAATACGGTGGGTGGGGAGTGATCGTATTTTACTGCATGATGGGGTGGGCTATGGCCATTGAGGAGCCGCAGTTTAAAGTCCTTCGTGCGGAGGAATCCATGGCGCTCAGAGAGTATGCGCCCTACATCGTGGCCGAGACTTTAGTGGATAGTCGATTTGAAGATGCCAGTAGTGAGGGGTTTCGGAGGCTTGCGGGATACATTTTTGGCGGAAACCAGGGATCGAAAAAAGTGGCCATGACCGCTCCCGTGGTTCAGTCCGAAGGAGAGGGTCAAAAGATTGCCATGACTTCACCCGTCGGGCTTGAGAAAGCCTCTGAGACTCAATGGAGAATCACTTTTAGCATGCCCTCTGAGTACACTCTGGCCACCCTTCCCAAACCCAATGACGCCCGAGTCTCTCTCCGAGAGCTTCCTGCTCATTGGATTGCTGCCTATGAGTACTCAGGGACTTGGTCTCAGGAGCGGTTTGAAGAAAAAAAACAGGCCCTTCTTGAATGGATCAAAAAAAATGGATGGAAGCCTTGTGGTGCCCCGATGTTGGCACGGTACAATCCACCCTGGACTCCCTGGTTTTTAAGGCGCAATGAGGTCTTGATTCCTGTTGAAAAGACTCCTTAAGGGATTTTTATTTTCAAATTGGTTAAAAAACCGATTTAATCCCATCTTCTGAATTTGAAGGGCCCGGTGTGAGGCTTTCACCGGGTCCTTGATCGCTCCTTGATCGCCTCCTGGATTGATCTAAGTCTTTCGAGCTCAATTGAAGATTTTGTGATCGTGCCCAAGGATGATCCTAGGCGAAATGGTGCATCACAAGGCCCCACAGAAACAGCAATCGGTTTTCTTTAAGAACTTTTTTGTCCTGAAAAATATTTTGATGGGCATGGTTCATCCCGTTGTTTCTCATAGCTTGAGAGCGAACTTGGACGCACAAGCCCTGGAAGCAAAAATTGGACAAGATTCTGGTCAACTGGATGGGCTTAGGGCGATCGGAATTGCTCGAGGTTTTGCTACGGCAGGACGATGAAAAAGACTGTGATCATTCAGGCCATGCAAAACCCATGTCGTCTTTCCGGTGCCGTTAGGCAGGGCGTAACCAGCCCAGTCCAAAAGGACTTGTTATCATTTGAAACAAAAAGGCTAAACTCAACAGATCCGATCGAGGAGACACTCAGCTTAAGTGAACCTCAGCTAAAAGCTGACCGAGTTCTTCCCACCGAGAAAAGCTCGTTCCCAGTTCTTTTTCAATCGTTCTTTGTTTTTCTAGGATGCCTTGGAGCTTAGGCTGATCCTCGTAAAGTGCGTCATCGGCCAAAATCCGATGCAGCTCGGCCTGAGCCTGCTCGAGTTCCTCAATCCGTTGCTCCAATTGGGCTTGCTCCTTCTCCCAGGCTTTTTTCTGATTATTCGAAGGAGTAACTCGAGTAGGGGGCGAGTCCGAGGATTGAGTCGGCGTCTTTGTGCCGCCGACCAACTGGCCTTGAGGCTGCTTTTTTTGAACGAGGGCCTCAGTTTTTAACGTTTGAAGAAGCTTGGTCTTCTTTTCAAGGTAATCCTCGTAACCCCCTAAGAGCTGATGGACCTGAGATCCACGACCGACTTGCGTTTCAAGTTCAATCTCTAAAACGGAGTTCACCAAAGAGGAGACAAACGAACGATCATGGGAAACAATGCACAGGGTTCCTTCATAATTCCTTAAAGCCTCAAGCAGAACCTCCTTCGACTCAAGGTCAAGGTGGTTAGTTGGTTCATCCAGAATTAAAAAGTTTGAGGGAGAAAGCAAAAGCTTTGCCAGAGCGACTCGGGCCTTTTCTCCTCCTGAGAGAATGGAGCATTTCTTCTCCACCATGGTTCCGGAAAAAAGAAATGCACCAGCGATTCCTCTGACTTGACTGACAGGTAAGTGAGGTGCGACCTGCTCCAATTCCTCAAGAATCGTTTGATTGGGGTTGAGACTTTCTGTCTGAAGTTGAGCATAGTACCCGACCTGGACTTGATGGCCCAGTTTGACTTCTCCTGAGCTCGGCTGAGTCGCTACGCTTAAGAGTTTGAGGAGCGTTGACTTCCAAGCTCAAATAACCCCCACGATGGCTGTCCGCGATCCTCGAGTGACGACCCAGTTTAAGTTCGTAAAAACGACCTTCTCCCCAAAACGAACCGATGCATTCCTCACGCTCACCACTTCTTTGCCACTGTGCGGGGCAGGGGGGAATCGAAAGCGAACAGAGGAGCGTTGCTCGGGGAGTTCGATTCTCTCCATTTTTTCTAATTGCTTTAATCGGCTTTGTGCCTGACTGGCTTTGGTCGCTTTCGCTCCAAATCGCTCGATAAACCGCTCCAGATCAGCGATCTTCGCTTGCTCAGCTTCGTATTGAGCCCAAAGAACCTTCAGACGTTCCTGCTTTTGAAGTTGGTAAGCATCGAGGTTTCCCCGATAACTCCGGAGCTTTCTTTGGTCAATTTCCCAAACTTCATGAACGATGCGATTTAAAAAGTCCCGATCATGGCTCACCATGAGGATTGCGCCCCGAAAACCCATTAAAAACTGCTCAAGCCAAAGTAAAGACTCAAGATCCAGGTGGTTGGTTGGCTCATCGAGAATCAACAGATCAGGCTCCATGAGGAGGACTCGGCATAGAGCGACCCTCATTAACCATCCCCCACTGAGTTCCTGAAGGGATCGGTTCTGGTCTTCCGGTCTAAAGCCCAAACCCGCTAAAATCTCCTTGGCGCGAGACTCGAGTCGATACTCATCCAAGCATTCAAGCTCCTCGAGCACTCGTCCATACCGTTCCATTCGCTCTGAGTCTTCTGAGAGGCTCTGCTCGGCAAAAAAAGCCTCGAGCTCCTTTTTTTCTTGAAGAAGAAGCTCCCTGCGTCCATCTAAGCGCATCACCTCGGTGAGAACCGTTTGGTCACTGAATTTTGGGACCTCCTGGGCCAAGTATCCGATCGACAAATGCCCGAGGCGACTTATACGCCCCGAATCAGGGGCCTCACCCCCAAGGATCATCTGGATCAAGGTGCTCTTGCCCGCCCCATTAGGACCTACTAGGGCGACCTTGGATCGATGGCTGAGGTTGGCCTCAGCGTTCTCAAAAAGGACTTTCGATCCATACTGCTTAGAAATTGATTGGATTTGAATCACGCACAGGGGTCATATCAAGGTCGGGTGGGCCATTTCAACCGAAACCTTCCTCCGAAGCCTCCCAGAGGATGAAAGCCGAGGAAGTCTGAAGGTCACGGAAGTGTCCCTCTGCTTTTCAGGCACCCTGATCCTCCTTGGGGGATTCGTGAACGACTCGCATTGCGAAGGACTTCTGTATCAAAGCCTCCTCTTTGGGCTCATTGGAGTGAGAATCCTGAGCCGATCCTAAGGTCCCTCTCATCCCGTGGGACGGATCCCTGAATCTAAGCCCCAGTGGAACCGCGAGGAAGAGCAAAACAAGTGAGAGTAGGCCTAT
Source organism: Bdellovibrionia bacterium (assembly GCA_049424145.1). Lineage (GTDB taxonomy): Bacteria > Bdellovibrionota > UBA1018 > UBA1018 > UBA1018 > JBMSSC01. Next base: position 6,868 of record JBMSSC010000013.1, on the reverse strand, counting down.
GGGAACTGGCGCCGTTTTTCGAGTGATCGGCTTTACTGAATCTCAGAGGCGAGCTCATCTAAATATTTTTTCATGACTTCAACTCTTCGAAGTCCCTCGGAGCGTCCTGACTCTGTCTTTAAAGATTGAGCGGTTTTAAAAAGCTTTGCGTAGAAGTGATCCAATGTAAATTGCTGATCGTCAATCGCTCTTTTTTTGCAGAATGGATCGTACTCTGAATAAAAAGGTCTCTTTAATAGTCCTGCCGTAGCAAAACATCGAGCAATCCCGATCGCCCCAAGCCCGTCTAGTCGATCGGAATCTTGTACAATCCTTGCCTCCAGGGTTTTTGGCTCAATGTTCGCACTAAAACTATGAGAAGCAATCGCATGAGCAATTTCATCAAAATATTTCTCAGGATAAGCAAGTTCTTTAAGAAAAGTAATGGCTCGTTCTGCGGATAATCTGGAAGCCAAATTCCTACGAGGATCATTCTTGGGCACAATCACAAAATCGTGAAGCCATGCTGCGGGAATAACGACTTCAGCTTTTGCATTTTCTTTTTCGCAAATAACTTTAGCGAGTTTCACCACTCGTTTGAAGTGAAGAAGATCATGTGCTGGATCTTCTGCTGATGCGATTTCAGAAATTTTTTTCTCGAGTTCAATTTCAATCTCTAAATTCAAAGTAGAACAAAAATAATTGAATTTTTCTATTTTTTCAAGACTTCAAATGAAAAATCCTAGGTCCGAACTCAGGTCATTCTCAAAAATGCGGAGTCTCCAATCAAGCCATGGTCGGTGCGATTTTTTAGGTTTTCATAAATTGGGGACGCACGCTGGTAGTTGGTTGCAGCTCCGCTTCACTTAAATTCATGAGGACTTGCTCAAAAATGGCTGCAGTAAAGAGCCTGAGAGTTTCTCGAGTGGTTGGGCTGGCTTGCTCATGATTCTGCCCTTTTACTTGGTGTGGTAGTTTTTCCACTTCCTCGTCAATAGAGGCGTATGTAGCTCTGCGCCATTACTCTTTTACGGAACGGTCAGTTGGCTTAACGATTCTAAGGTGTGGGTTCAGTGCTGTGTCCTTTAAAAATGACAAATCCTACACAACCATCTAAAATTAACGAATTTTTATTCTACGAAAACTCGTAATGCTCCCGCTCAGTCTGTCTAAAGAAGACCGGACAAAGTGGACTCAGTGGCTTTGGAGTAAGGGAATGGATTTGTAGCGAATCTCGCCCTCATCACGATCGTGATATCAACGCAGCAAAGACCATGCTCCGATTTAGACGTGAACCGCTAAAAGCGGCGAAATCCGCTTAAGGGAGTCCCCGTCTCCTTCGGGCGGGTAGGACGTCAAAATGTTGGTGTTAGAAAAATGAGAGTCGGATGTGTTGTGGATCACGATTTGGTTCTTTTTCATTTAAGCAAGAATCAATCAAGCAGGTCTCCAAATTTAGCATCCAACAGTCGGATGAAGTTACGCTTGGGTTTGAATTGAGTTCGTACCCGTTTGAGGTAAGAGAGAAATTCTAGATCTCGCTTTTCTTCCTTAAGAAGGGACTGAATTTTGGTCAAGAGTTTGATTGCTGCTCGATAGGATTCATTTCCTCCTCCAATGATTTCCTCTTCGACAATGCTTTGGTATGCGTGTGCTGCATCGCCTGGATGATCTTTTTCACGCTTCTGGGCGAGCACGTACCAGAGTTGGGAAGTGGTGCCCCCTGTTTTGGCTTGCTTCCATGCGCTGTCGATATCCTTCTCCCATAGATAAATTTCAACCAATAGCGAGTTACTGCAGCTATGATTCCATGAGTAACTCATTGAGGAGCTAGAACTCTGTCGCGCACTTTTCACCTTCTGAATCGTAGACTGAATGTGATCAATTGCCTTTTTTCTCCAGGCGGACCAATCTTCAATCACGTCAGCGTTCTCCTTTAATTGTTTTAAACGCTCAAGTGACGGGTGATCAATGAATTCTTCCCATATGAGTAACATAGCTTCATCGTGGCGTTTTAGACGATGATACTCTTTAGCGAGAAACTCGCGGAGTCTTCCGTCTGGGCGATCAGGAAAGGCCTTCAATCCATTTTCAGCCCATTCAATCGCCTTGTCCTGAATTTTATGGGAGGCATAGAGTTTGGCAATATTTAGGTAATTCCAACCACTAGAAAGATTTTTCTGAAGAACTTTAACCTCGGACTCGATATCTCCCGAAAGTTTGGCAATATTTTCCATAATCCGGGTGATCCTGTGTCGATCGAAATTATCGCCATAGTAAGTACGTTGCCTTTTCGGGGGGAGCTTATCCCATTCTACTTTTGCAAGATTTGAGTAGGTGGCAATTCCTGTTTTCCCAAGGATCGATTGATAGTGGGATACTGAGTTTTCAAAAACTCCCCAGCCAGAACTCAATTCCCAGCGAAAAAGACGCCTTGCAAGGGCTTCTGGGTCGGGTTTGGCTATTTTGCATGCTTTTAGGTGGATACTTTGCAACTCCTCAAGGAGCTCATAAAGGAGATGGCCTTCGTGGAATCGTTCAATGATGGGCTCAACGGCAGCGATGAAATATTCGGTAAGTTCTACAATCTCAGCGGCCATTCCATCTTTTAAAAGTCTCTTGATTTTTTTAGTGAGCTCTTGCAGTGGTGGAGCTGTTTCGTATTCATCGGGCCACTCATCGTGATTACATTCGATCTCCACGCCTTGATCAATTGCGACTTTAATCGATTCGATGAGCTTCTTTGGGTTCTTATGCCTTTCTGTTTCTATCTCGTTAGTGCGGTTATTGAGAATTTCAAGCCTAAGAGAGCGAAGAAGTACCGTATCGTTCATGGCTTGATTGATTAGGGTCTCAATCAGTTTTTCTCGGCTCACATTCGAGAGATAGTCGCGAATTTCCTGAATGGATACTGCCTCATGTCTGAGCCGCTGAGAGTTTCGTCGATTGCGTTCGTGGGGAGGGCGGACTTCGTCACGAATGTCGAGCTCAATGGGTTCTCTACTTTTGGGGGCCTCAATGATTGCAAGTCCTACGGCCACCAGGTGCTTACAAAAGCAATCATCGTCGAACGCAGGGCATGTGCAATGCCCCTGGAGACTTTCTCCACTGGTTTTGAGTTGACACTTATAGGTCCGTGATCCGTGAACTTGAGCTGTGGCGCGATCTCCGTCGATTGCCAAAGATGCAACAAGTCTATCCCTAAAGTATTCTTCTCCACGGGAAAAGGAGCGACCTCCGGCAAGAAGCTTAAGCGTTTGTCGAGTTATGACTTGAGAGAGTGGTTTTTTGCTCAATTCCCTCCTCCTTGAATAACAGAGAGAACTTTCTTCCCCTGAATTGAAGCAATCCACCGCGAAGCCGATGATCCACGCCCACTGGTGTCCAGAGTGAGTTTCCCGTCCTGAGCGACTCGAATCATCGTTTTCATTCTTCGCCCGCGTTCGTAGTCCGCGTCGAAGGAAAGCTGGCCAAATTGAAATCGAAGGCATCGCAACATATCGATCGCCCACCAGGCACCTTCGTCTTGGTAATGCACCGTCTATGCTCCTGCTGGGCGAGCATCGAGGAAAGAAAGACACGAGAGTGTATAAATTAGACCAAACGCTGAAGTATCTACATCATCTTCATTGATTCTGCAGACGATTTTCATGTGGTCAAGGTTTTCATTGTGATCGGTTGAAATAATTTCAATAGGTGTTGTCATTGCCCGCTCGAGCAATTCTGCTTCGTAAGGGAGTTCTTGATTCATCTTTTGATCCTTTCTGCTTGGTTGACCTTTCTGTGGGCTTTCCTTACCAGTTAGTGTTCGCCGTAGAGCTTGATCTGGCCATCTTAGCTGAGAAAGAGGATTGCTCCGCCATGAGTTTCGTTCTATTGCAGTTACCTACTTGAGCCCTAGCACCCTATAGCTCGTGGTCTGTTTTGTCAATTTTGACAGGCGTAGGGTGGAGGGGCGCAATTATTTCAGAAAATCCGAAGGAGATTGGATTTTTTTTTCTATTCAATTTTTTTGTTTTCAAATTCCAATTAATTCCGTTTAGTAGTTCTCTTCCGCGAGTCTCTGAAAGCCCCAGACGTCCTCAATTCGGCCACACTCTTATTTGGACGAAATAGCGTGAGCGCTTCATGAACCCTATTTTTCAGAAAGCAAAATTCCTGATAAAATGAAGTCTGTCAGGCTCCCATAGTCTTCGATTACTTTTGCCTTAGGAAGGTCTTTAAATAGTGTCTCAAACGCTTTGTAAGGGTTGACTTCATTTAAGTAAGCCGTCACAGCAAGGCTATAAAGAAAACTGCTGGCTCTCGCTCCATCTGGGGTATCTGAGAACATCCAATTGTTCCTTCCAATGGCTTTGTTGCATAGGCTAGGAGCAATACTCGGGAGTTTTCATGCGATTGAGAATGTTTACCTTCGTGAGCACTTCGATCCATTGATTTACAAATTTTCTTGATCTCAGCTTTTCTCCGAGAAGGATTTTAAATCTGAACATGGCTGTTTCAGCAAGACTTCTTCGATGATACCCGCTTTTCTTCTTCCATCTCTTTCGCCCAATTTCTCAGATTCTTCTTATAAAACGATCCCTGAGCTTGGGAGCTGAATTTTTATTGCCATGATTTTCAACCTTAGCCCCTCTTCTTGGAGGAAATGTTCCTTGAATTTGATTTTTCTCAGCCCAATTAAAGCATTTCTTATCGTCGTAAGCCCTATCCCTAGTTACTTGTTTAACTTGAGATCAATCAAGTTGTTCCATTAAATCAGGCAGTACTTCGTTATCCTTAAAGTCGTTGGTCGTCAAGACTACTGCCAGAATCTGGTTGTCGCTTTCGTCCACGGCCAAATGAAGCTTCCTCCAAGTTCGCCGCTTCGAATGACCATGAGTCCTCACCTTCCATTCTCCCTCTCCAAATATTTTCAGACCAGTTGAATCCACTACAACATGAACATCCTTCTTACCCGCCAAGTCTCTACTCAAGGGGAGGATGAGGTTCCCCATCCGTCGGCAGAGCGTGGAGTAGGCTGGCACATCAACTACTCTTTTACTTTCCAGGAGGGTTTATGAAGCGCTCACGATAAATCAGAGGTATTTGGGACAAGAATTTTTTTGGTATCAAAAAAATTTAAAATTTGAAATTAATAGATTATTTCACGATGACGTTGCTTAATGTGATTGGGAATTTCAAAAAAGAAAAGGCCCGGTTAAAGGCTTTTTGCAATTCACGGAATATGGTGGAGACGGTGGTAAGAATTAATTCCTGAATAATATTAGCTTGGATTTTGAAAGTAACTACGGAGCACTACACCTAGCTGCGGACAAACGCTAAGAGCAATTCAAAGCTGTTCTGATCAGCCTCTTTGAGGGCTGCAATATATTCGTCGCGCCGGGGGCCTTCCGTCTCCATGTGGGCGGAGCCCTTGCCCTTCCCCCAGGTGAATGCCGTACTTCCGTTGCTTTCTATGAGGAGGTCTGTGATGAGGCGCGCATGGCGGCCATTCCCATTAGAGAATAGGTGAATCTGAACTAGTCGATGATGAAAGCGTGCTGCGATCTCATCGAGCGAATATCTCTTATGTTCAAGTAGATACTTGGTGTTCGCCGAGAGTTCCGCCACTTGTGTTGAAATCTGATGCCAGTTTATTCCGATGTTTTTTTCTGATGTCCGGGTTTTTCCAGCCCACTTCCAAACTTGGTTAAACATCTGCTTGTGGAGTTCGTAGATGAAGCCAAGATCCAGAGGATCGCTGGGGCGTCGCCTTCGTAACCAAATTACTGCTTGCTCGATATTCTTCTGCTCTAGCTCATTAAGTTCACCCTGGGTCGTTATGTAGTCTGGAATGAGCCCAGCAAGTTCGTCGGGATCGAGGGGCGTGGCTCCTGGTGGATATGTTATTTGAAGTTGGGTCATTTGCCCTTCTTCCGTTGGACGATTTCTTTTTGGCTGCTCCAGAGTGCCGGGTCCATCGAATCCTTCAGTTGTTGTGCGATCTCTTTGGTGTGAGCGTTCGATTGTTCAGTACTCACTCCTTGCTGTTCCAGACGCATGGTGTGATCAACTTTTTCAACGATGTCTTTTGCGGCGTTAAGAGCTTGAGCATCAAGGATTGCCTCTAAACTTGAGTATGATTCCTCTGGAACGACTGCGTAGACGAGGCGGCACCGCATAGCGCGTGCAACCTTTTGCAGAGACTCCAAGGAAACCTTGCCGGCAGCTTCTTTCTTCTCAAATTGCAGTATTGCCGAATGATCAACCCCGAGGCGCGCCGCGAGCTGTCTGGTATTGATGCCTAGAGCACCGCGGATGGCTTTCAGCCAACCTGACGGAGGCATACGATCTCCCCTAACTTCAAGCCACGGTTTGATCTTCCGCTCGATGATCATACGCTGATCTTTTAGGTTCCTTCTATTGGTCCTCATAAATATATGGTAACTTAAAACTACCCAAAATCAACATATATGGGTAGTTATGGCTAACCATATATGTTGATTTTGGGTATATATAACTACCCGAACCAGAACAACAAGCGATTTATCTATAAGTTATTATTGGAAAATACTAGGGCGTGTTTTGAATTTGACTAACCGCTCCATTTATTTTCCTACGCGGATCCAGATCATTGAACTGGCCAGGTAGACCAGAGATTTAAAGTTTCGTGCTAATTTCTCGAATCTCGTCGCGATGCTGTGAAAATGCTTCAGGCGTGCAAAGAAGTTCTTGACGAGATGGCGCATTTTGGAGCATGTCCATTTTTTCGGTAGGATTCAAAGGAGGGCGGTCATTGTTTAAGCTACCTTTAGGTCATTTTTCAAGCTGAATTCACTTAATTCTTTAATTAATGATGGAATTTGATTGTAGCCTTTGATTGTCCTGAACTTCTTCTCCGCCTCAA
>JBMSSC010000012.1:0-35386 GCA_049424145.1 Bdellovibrionia bacterium | reverse complement strand
CACCTGTCTCAGACTTTTTTAAAAAGCACGAAATCATTCAGATGGGGTATTGCACTTTCTACAATATTTAGATAATAAATTCACAGGCCTAACGACCCTAAACTGACTCCCCTTGATAACTTCGAACGAAAGCCTGCTTGCGGGCGTGACGAGCTCGAGCTAGATCCACAAGCCTGCTCAAAAGCTCTGAGTAGCCGATCCCGGAGTGTTCCCAAAGCTTGGGGTACATGCTAATGGAGGTAAATCCAGGAATCGTATTGACTTCATTGAAGTAAAAGAGACCTGTTTTTCGATCCAAAAATAAATCCACACGAGCCATGCCTTCACACTCAAGCACTTCAAAGGCTTGGCGAGCAATTTGAGCAGCCTCCTCCAATTGCTTGGGCGTTAAACTGGCTGGGATTGAGAGTTTAGCTCCCTGGTCATCCAAATACTTGGCCTCATAGGAGTAAAACTCATGGGTGGGTTGAATTTCACCTGCAAGACTCACTAGCGCAGGACTACCAAACTGGGAGTTTTCTAAAACGGCAAATTCAATTTCTCGTGCATCAATGCCCTGCTCGATGAGCACTTTGGAATCAAACCGAAATGCATCCTCTAAGGCGGCCTGAAGCTGTTCGGGCTTTTTCACCTTATGAACGCCAACGCTTGAACCTAAATTAGCGGGCTTCACGAACAAGGGATAAGGGAGATCCTGAAGCTTTTTCTGAATCACAGAGGAGCCGCCATGAGCCCACTCCCCGTGACGAATCACTGCATAAGGCACAATCGGAAGGCCTGCGTCCCGAACCAAGCGTTTGGCCACTTCCTTATCCATTCCTACGGCCGAGGCCAAGACCCCAGGCCCGACATAAGCAACCTCAGCCAACTCGAAAAGCCCCTGGATACAACCATCCTCGCAAAGAGGCCCGTGCATCACAGGAAACACCACATCAGGAGCCAAGCGCTTCAAATCCCCCATGACCATTGAGACTGAACTCTTTGAAATCTCAAGAGAACTAGCTGCTGGGTCGAAGCCCTTTAAATCCGTCTCTTTCCATTCTCCGGACTTACTGATCCCCACCGCCATCACATCAAACCGAGAGCGATCCAAATGTCGAATCACCGAAGCCGCTGAACGAAGTGAGATCTCATGCTCTCCTGATTTTCCGCCATAAAGGACTAAAACTCGGATTTTTTTTTGCTTTTCCATGAAATCTCCCTGCTCTTTAAGTTGCTTCACCCGGATTTTATAGTAAACATGTCCCTTAAAGGAAGAAAAATCATGTCTGAAAACAACGGTACACTGACGCACCAACTCTGGCATTCGAGCGATCTTTATCGGAATGCCGTTATTGAACTTCAGGAAGCTGCAAACACCATGCGGCTCGATCCTAACATTGCAGAACGACTCAAGGTACCTAAACGAGCCCTCATCGTAAGCATCCCCGTTCGCTTGGATGACGGGAGCATCAAGTGTTTTGAAGGATACCGCGTCCAACACAACATGACCCTTGGGCCCGGAAAAGGCGGCATTCGCTTTCACCCTGAGGTGAACCTCTCGGAGGTGGCAGGACTGGCCATGCTCATGACGTTTAAGTGTTCCTTAGTAGGACTCCCGTTAGGTGGAGCCAAAGGGGGCATTCGCGTTGACCCAACCAAGCTATCTCGCCAAGAGGCACAGGGCTTAACCCGACGCTTCACCAGCGAAATCAATATGATCATCGGCCCAGATAAAGACATCCCGGCTCCCGATGTGGGTACCGATGCTCAGCACATGGCTTGGATGATGGATACGTTTTCCCAGGAAAAAGGGTTTGCAGTTCCTGGCGTGGTCACGGGAAAGCCCATTGAAATCGGGGGATCCTTAGGCCGAGCTGAGAGCACCGGACGAGGGGTGGTCTATACCATTCAACACGCAGCCAAGCATCTGAAGGACAAGGGGAAACCAGGGCCCAAGATGGACTCCTCCACTACGGTTTCAGTTCATGGATTTGGAAAAGTCGGTGCCGTCGCCGCTTTAGAAATCCATCAACTCGGCACCAAGGTTGTGGCCATCAGCGATGTCAGCGGGGGCCTGTATCGCAAAAGTGGTTTGAACATCCCGGATGTGATCAAGTACATGAACAAGCACCGCACGCTCGTGGGTTACACCGAAGCCGATCCCCTGAGCAATGAGGAACTGCTGGCTACCCCAGTGGATATTCTTATCCCTGCGGCCATTGACGGGGTCATCACCTCCAAGAATGTGGGCCAAGTGCGCGCTCAAATTATTGCTGAAGGGGCAAACGGACCGATTACCTCGGATGCATTGAAAGAACTGGAAGATCGGGGCGTTTTTGTGATTCCAGACATTCTCTGCAACGCCGGGGGAGTGATTGTGTCGTACTTTGAGTGGGTGCAAGGGATGCAAAACTTCTTCTGGAGTGAAAAAGAAGTGAACGCAAAGCTTGCTGCCGTGATGGAGAATGCCTTTAAAAAGGTCATCGACATCCGTGAACACTATCAGTGCGGCATGAAAACCGCTGCAATGATCTCAGGAGTGGATCGCCTCAATCGCGCGATGCTCTTGCGCGGACTGTTCCCATAAGGCGAACGACCTCAAGAAGGAAAGAAAAAAAAGCCCTACGCTGAGTCTTGGACCTGCGCAGGGCTTTTTTTTTACCTTCGCACTAAACCCAGCTCTTTCATCTTCAACTGAAGGCCTTTTCTCGAAAGCCCCAGTTTCTCTGCTGCACGGGTCACATTGCCCGAGGTTTCCTCAAGCGCCTTTTCAATCAGTTCCTTTTCCAACGCTCGAGTCTGACGCTTCACAATTTGCTTCAAACTCGACTCCCCCTCTTCACCCTGAGCCAAGGCTCCCGGAGCATCCACTACAAACTCATCCGGAAGATCCTCATTTCCTAAAACTTGTCCCTCGCACATCAACACCATGCGCTCAAGAACATTTTCCAGCTGCCGGATGTTCCCCGGCCAACTATACTGCTTCAGCGCTGCCAATGTTTCAGGCGCAATTCCGGTCACCCCGCGCATCAGCTTTTGATTGAATTGATGGAGAAAATAGGGAATCAGCAAGTCAATATCTTCCTTGCGGTCTCGTAATGCGGGTAAATCGATAGGCACGACATTAAGGCGATAAAAGAGATCCTCTCTGAATCGGCCCGCCTTAACTTCTTCTTTTAAATCCTTATTCGTCGCTGCAATGATGCGCACGTCCACGCGAATGGTATTAACTCCCCCCACTCGTTCAAACTCCTGCTCTTGTAGGACCCTGAGCAACTTCACCTGCATTTCCAGTGGCATCTCTCCCACTTCATCTAAAAAAAGGGTGCCCTCATGAGCCAATTCAAATCGGCCTGGTTTTGAAGCCACAGCCCCCGTGAAGGCTCCCTTTTCATAGCCAAACAGCTCACTTTCAATTAAGGTTCCTGGAATTGCTGCACAATTGATCTTAATAAAGGGCTTCTGAGCCCGAGTTGAGTTTCTGTGAATCTCAAAGGCCACGAGCTCTTTTCCTGTTCCGCTTTCACCCCAAACTAAAACGGTCGATGGCGACTGAGAGATTTTACCAATGAGCTTAAAAACCTCCTGCATAGGCTCCGAGGAGCCAATGATCGAGGAAATGGAAACGGCTGACTCCTGTTGAGGAACTTGCCCACTGCCGCCGAAGGGGAGATTAAAGACGATGGGTTCTTTTTGTCGCTGGTGATGAGTGGCCACCGCTTTTTTCACCACAGTCAGAAGTTCATTCTGATCAAAAGGCTTGGTAATAAAATCAAAAGCTCCCGCCTTAAGCGAGCTCACCGCAGCCTCCACCGTTCCAAAAGCGGTGATCACCACCACGGGTAAAACAGGGTGATGCTTTTGACAAAACTGCAGCACCTCCATCCCACCTAGGCCCGGCATATAAAGATCCGTAATCACAAGATCCACCTCTTCTGAATCGAGCGCCTCTAACGCCTGCTTTCCATCGTTAAAAACTAAGGGCTCAAAGCCAGCCTTCTCAAGCATGGCCTGAATCACAAAGGTGATATTCTTTTCATCATCAACAACAAGGACACGACCTTGCACTGGGTGTTTACTCCTTTAACAGAGGGAGTATCACAGAAACTCGAGTAAAGCGCCCCTCTTCGCTCACCACTTCCATTCGACCCCGATGAGCCTCGACAATTTTTTGAGAAATCGAAAGTCCCAAGCCGGTGCCTCGTGGAGACGTTGTAAAGAAGGGAATAAACAGCTTCTCTAAGTTCTCTTTTTTGATCCCCACTCCGGTATCCTCCACGCTGAGTACGACTCCTTCGTCTTGAAAATCCCCTCCCACGGATACACGGACTCGAATCAAACCTGAGGATCTGCTCTCAAGGGCGTTCTGAGCATTCTGAATGAGATTAATTAAGACCTGCCGCATTTTCTCTCCTGAGGCCAAAACCATTGCCTTCTCCCGTGAGGAGTGAACCTCAAGCACGAGCTCGGGCCGAATGGACGGCCGCATGAACTCCACCGTTTTCTCCGATAACTTGGAGAGGTCCACAGCCACCATTTCTGAGGAAAAAGGCTTGGAGTAGTCCAAAAAATCGGTGACCACCTGATTGAGGCGATCCACTTCCTCAATGATAATTTTTAAGAACCGACTCTCGGGTCGATCTGCACTGGGATCCAAAAATTGGGCAGCCCCCTTAATTGCCCCGAGGGGATTCCGAATCTCATGGGCAAGCCCTGCGGCCATTTCGCCTAAAGCTGCCAAACGCTCCTTTTCTCTTCTGCGAGCGTAGACCTCCATGTTCTGCATCGTTTGGGCCACTTGCTCAAAATAAGGGTAAACGACCGGTAGAAACCCCCAGTTATTCTCCCAAGGCTCAGGTGGAGTGGGAACTAAAAGAGTCACAAATCCCAGAATTTTCCCAGAATCATAGAGCGGGATCAATAGGTTACAGCCTAGTGCCTGCAACCCTTCAATGAGATTCCCAAAATACTCTCTCTGGAGCCGACTGGCCGAGCGATCGATCTCGTTCTCTAAGACCTGATCCAAAAGAACTGGAAACTTTCCTGCTTTAGCTTGCTGCTCGCAGTGCTTGAGGATCAAGTGATTGGCTAAAAGCTCCTTAAAAACGCCCTCCGAGCTACTCCCGTTAAGACTCACGGGCTCATCCCCGGCCGAACGCACTCGCCTAAACTTCGTTCCCTCCGCACAGAGCACAAAAAACGCCGTCCATCGCGGATGAAAGACCTGCTCAGAGGTCTGTAACACGGCTTGAAACAGGGACCCTAAATCCACAATCCCGATCAGCCTTCTTTGAGCCTCCCTAAGAGTCTGTTGAAGCTTCCGATGCTTTTGACTCAAAAGACGCTGCGTGAAGTACCCCACAAACGTCCGTAAGGGATCCAACAGCATGAGAATCAGAAACGAGGCAATAAAGGAATTCAGAAAAAAAAGCCCAGGACTATTCTCAATCCACGCCACTAAGACGGAATACAGAGCCGTCAGAGTCAGGGCTACCACAAGCAGGACTAAGGAGCGAGAGAACAGCGCCCCAATGTTTAACAACCTCTGTTGAGTGATGGCCTGACTGAGAAAAAAAAGATAGGCCGCCAGCGATAAATTTCCAACCGAAGGAAGAATCACGCCCAACTCGGGAATGTGATCCATAAAACAAAGCGATAAGACCAAGAGGCCACCAAAGTAGATAAAATTCTTCCGACCCAGGCCCACTGTTGGCATCTTAGGAATGCGCTTGATCCCCTGCAGGAGCCGCTGGTCAATCCACATCAAATAAATGATCTGAAACCAAAGGACAGCGGGTAAGAAATAAATCAGCTGCCTCACCCAAATGGTCTCGTCGAACTGAAATAAAAGGGCTACGGAGAGAACAGCCGCCAAAAACGAAGTTCCATGTAACAGGCGTCGACTGAGGGAATCCTGGATCCGAACTAAGACCCGGATAAAGACTAAGCCCACTGGACCCAGTAAAACATTGAAAAAGAGATGGAGCTGATAAAAACCCGATCCCCACCCGATTTTTTCAAGAAAAAAGGTTAAAGACCAAGCAGAAACTACGGTTGTTAAGGAAGCAAAGGCCAAAAAAAGTTTATTTCTGACGTTTCTGGAAAGAACGGAAAACCCCAGAGAAAAGCTTGTCACAGCCACCCAAAGCGCTGTTTGACCTAATGTATCCATATTTTTTCAGAGTACTCGATTTCATTGGGAAATTAAAGTTTCACCTGAGTCGCCCTCAAAAGGGGGTGGAGAACAAAACCTCTGAAGAAAGACTGTCTCACTCAAGTTCTCATGATTTTTTCCGATAGACCTCTGTATGGAATCTATTCCTGAGGTTAAAAGATTTAAGACCAATCCGATCGAAGTGGTGATCGTCCTTGTGGTTTCCTTGATCTTTTTCAACTCGCTTTACAACTTAATCTACGAGTACCCGAGCCAAGAAGCCCTAGCACTGCTTCCTGCCGAATCCCCTATCCAATCCCAAGGATCCAGCAGACTACCGGCCTCAACCCCGTCTGCTTACTTTGATCTTGAATTGGACTGCAATAAAATAAAGACTGAACAGACTCGGGCCTCAAAAATTCGAATCACAGGCACAATTTGCGCTCTAAACTCTCAACAAAAAATTGAAACTTCTTCACCCCAAATCTCCATAAAAAACAGCACCAATGAGGACACAGCAACGGTTTTTCAAATGGAAACTACAGACAAATTCTCAACCGACTACATCAGTCTCTCCGATGGAGAGAACCGAATCCAAATGAAGTTTCAATTCGATTCAACTCGAAGTGTTTCAAAAGAACTCATCGTAATTAAGAATTAAGAAAACCGAAAAAACCAAATACGCAACCTGAAGATCGACGACACGAAACCCTGCATTCAGCAGGCCCGTTCACTGAGAGCCATCTTAATCATGAAGACACTCTGCTTCCGCCCTAAGCCTCCCCCTGAAGCAAGAACACTTCCCTAGGGAGATCGGATCGGAGAGTAGGAGTCCTGGGGTCTGATGACCTGATACTCACCTTTAGAACTGTATTTTCCCAATTCATTGTCGAGCTCAAAATCTGATGTATTACCGATGTCGTGACCATTGGCAAACCGCCATGAGCGATTCTCCACTGGCCCCTGTTGAACACTCCCGTGCCGCTTCCAAAAGAGACCTGCAAGGGGATGAACCTGCTCATTCGTCTGCGCTAAAATCGTAACATCCGGCAGCACAGTTTCAAAAGCTGCTCTCAGCTTCGAAAGATAGCTCTGATTCATCTTATCCGCACAATAGACAATATTTCGTTCGACCAATTGCCGATTGCTACAGAACCTCGATCGATTGACCCCCAAGGCTGCTGCTGCTGCAAAGACACTCGGAATGTCTGTTGGGGCATGCGTGAAAACAACAGGTTTCTTTGCTGACGCTGAACTAGAATCAGAGTAGTCAGTCACACTGATGAGCTTCAGATGGTTTAAATAATTATCCAGGACAAACTGGGTCACTTCTCGACGATACTCTTTGTCTTTGATCCAACGCAAATAAAGTGCGGTTGCCGACTTCGCAAATAGCCCATTGGCCTCAGCATACTCAACGACCTGAGCAGTCGGCTCATGGCTTTTACTCAAAACGTGCTCAAGACCCAGCTCCGAACGCATTCCCGATACCATTCTTAAGAAGTCCACTCCGTGATTAGAGACGATAATCTCGTAATGATTCTTGGACCGATGCAGATGGTTGAGCAGCTCCATAGTCAGAGCATCATTCTTACCTCGATCCGCCAACTCATCTCCCAAGAGTCTGATATTAGGGGCTTGAGGCGGGTTTTTAATCTGAATTTCAGAAATGATTTTTTTGATCTCCTCAGGCACCGGAATCGCTATCACCTGGGGATCTTTGTGATAGAAATCCAAAAGGCGCTGACAGTTTTCGTGGGAGAGCTGAGCGATTCCCTCTTTCACCAAAAAAACAATGAACTTTGCAAAGTTGCCGTGCAGATCTCCAATGGTAACAAAATCCTTCTCCGAATAACGTTTTCCTGCGTGATCGAAGATCTGAGATCCCTGAGGGCACTCCTCAAGGTTCACGCTTGACTCCTGAACCATCACCAGGTCCTTCGGATGTCGAGGTTCCAACTGGCTCTCTTTTTGCTGAGCCAGATTTTCCTTTCCTACCCCTCCAGAGGGTTCAACGCCAACGGGGACCTTAAAGGGCGACCTCCTCACCTGAGTCTCCAGAGCTTTCGACTGATCTGGACAAGCATCGCAGGCCCCCTGAGAACTCATGGATTGGACCTGCTTTTGACTTTCACTTAAAACTCGGGAAATTTCTTTCACCCCTGTCTCAAGCGCACGACTACCTGAAGCTGCATCGACTCCATTGAGCTCACCCGTGGCCGTCTGGAGACGCATCCCAGGAGCAGAGTTCTTCTGATCTAAACCAGAGCGACCGGAAGCACTCGCATGAAGGAGCGCTTGAACCACACTTTTTTTATCTAAGACTTGAGCGAGTTGAAGTGCTGTTTTTCCATCAAGATTCGCCTGCTCCGGGGATGCTCCCTTTCTCAGCAAAAGGGTAACCAAATCGTGATTTCCCAAAATTGCAGCCTGAATCAGTGGAGTATTTCCACTACTTCCTGAAAAATTGACGTTAGCCCCTTTTTCGATGAGCTGACTGACTTTCCTTAAGTCTCCAATCCGAACAGCTGTCATGAGCTCCTCGTCCTGAGTGGTTAACGCATGACTCGGGCGACTTAAGAAAGCAAGAGAGCTGATGAGAACCAAAAACCCAAAACAAAATCGGAGACGAGTTGATTGAATCATATTCATTTAATATTAAATTTAGCGTCGTCAAAAATCACCTAATAAAATCAGTATCAATTTTTAAAGTCAGTCAATTTTTTTTCGATTTAAAGGAGTCAAAAAATTTGAGTTCATTGACCCTAGTGTTAATCCCTTAAACCTCGGAATCAGACTTAAATTCAAGAGAGACTTCTGAGTTGCCTTAAAGCAGATCAGGCTATTGGTGGATGCGACGTGTTGCCTGGGCTACAAGCGATACTCAGGATTGTTTATCCGATTTAGGTTTTTTTGCTTTGCTCAGATTTAAAGCAACACAGAAAAATCAAAAAATCTTATCCGCGATCGAGAATTTCTCCACCGACACTTGCTCGGTCTGTCAGATGAAGACCGACGCGAGTGGCCTCGGTGGCCTTGGCGTAAGAGAATAGATTTTTAGACAATGCCACACTCATCGCGATCGTTACATCAACGCAGCAAGAAACATTCTCCGATTCGGACGTGAATCGCTCAAAGCGGCGAAAGCCACTTCAGGGAATCCCTTCACGGAAAGGCCGTCAACCCGGGCCAAGGTACCAAACGACTTGGCGGCTCTCGTTGGGCACGTTTTGAGACTCTCTTAAAAAAAGCAGTTCACGCCATTGAACAATAGACTAATTTAGTAAGGTATAAGATCTTGAAATAGTTCAAATTTTCCTAAAGCCGGCAAATATTTCACCGATCCTATTACTGTGGTTGAAGCATGGATAGCAACCTACTCTCTCTGAGGAAGAGTAACTTTTAAGGAAGGAATAACTTAGAACTTTACTAGGAGGATAGTATGGGTTTGCGCATTAATTCCAATATTCAGTCGATGACCGCTCACAGAAATATGGTAACCAACTTGGATTCCCAGAAGGCAGTTTTTGAGCAATTATCCTCGGGATCCAGAATCAATCGTTCCGCGGATGATGCTGCAGGCTTAGCCATCAGCGAGAAGTTGAAGTCTCAGATCCGCAGCATTCGTCAAGCTTCCCGAAACGCAAACGATGGGGTCAGCCTTCTGCAAGTGGCTGAAGGCGCCATGAATGAAGTGAGCAACATCTTGGTTCGTCTCAGAGAGCTCTCCATCCAAGGTGCTTCTGATACCATTGGAGACACCGAGCGCGGCTTCATCAACAAAGAAGTGACCCAATTAAAGTCTGAAATCGATCGTATTATTTCCACCACCGAGTTCAACGGGATGAAGCTTTTGGATGGCAAAAGCCCTCCTCTGGAATTCCAAGTGGGAACTCAGAACAATCCCCTACTGGATCGCTTCCTTTATGATGCCCCAGGCCTGGGTCTCTCCTCATCGATTTTAGGAATCGATGGATTGTCCACTGAGACCAAGATGAACTCTCAGCAAAACATTGATATGCTGGACAGTGCTATTGAGCACTTAAACAGCAACCGTGCGAATTTAGGTGCGCTTCAAAACCGCCTGCAATCCACGATCAATAACCTCTCCGTGAGCAAAGAAAACCTGGAAGCTGCAAACAGCCGCATTCGAGACACGGACTTTGCTGAAGCCTCAAGCGAGCTGGTGAAACGCAACATCTTGGCTCAAGCCAATACGTCCGTTCTCGCACAGGCCAATTCAGTGCCACAGCTTGCATTAAAGCTCTTAGGATAATGCCTGAGGCTTTTTGAAGTGAGGATGAGTTCGGGGGAGCGCTTCGTTTCAGGCTCACCCCCCGAGGACAGAAGGACCTCAAGACCTGAGAGTCCTCAGATCCTAGGACCAGAAGATCCGGTCAGTCGGAAGAAATTTGAATCCACCGTGTTTTGTGTCTCCTTTCGACTGAATTTGGCCTTGTCTTGAAACGGCGTTTGACGTAGGTTTCAAACCAAATCGGAATCCTCTGATTGCCCCATCCTGTAAGGATGACCTGATCGACTCAATCGCCCCCACCGGGGCGAAAAAAGAGGAGATCGGAATCTGAGACGAAAATCGTAAACTAAAGTAGTGACCTGATGAGCTTGAATTTGAAGTACCCCATTGACCATCCTGAGTATCAGTACCCTCGAGGGAAAAACCCCTATTGGGCTAAGATTCAAGAGCAAAAAGGATGGGTGTTTTGCGATCATGACACGGAGGAGCACGCAGGAAACTGGCGAGCCTTCTTCCCTGACACGCAAAACACCGCGACGGCCGTCAAGGACCACGCTGATTCTTCCCATCACCCCAGGGAGCTTCACGTGGAAATCGGCTGCAACGCAGGTCATGTCACTTTAGAGTGGGCTAAAGCCAACCCCAACGCAGCTTACATTGGGATTGACTGGAAATTTAAGCCCATCTTTCGAGCAGCAGAGAAGACGAAAAAAAGAGGCATTCAAAACCTCCTTTGGTTCAGATCCCATGCCGAACGACTGCCCTTTATGTTTCAGCCCGAGGAGATCGATCGGCTCTATCTGTTTTTCCCCGATCCTTGGCCCAAAAAGGCCCATTGGAAAAATCGCTTCATCACCGCGGAACAACTCAATCGGATTGCTCCGGTGGTTAAGAAGGGCGGGATTTTTCACATCAAAACCGATCATGCCGCGTACTTTGACTGGATGCTCGAGGCCATCGAAGGGGCTCAATCCCATTGGCAGATCCAGGAACTCACCCGTAACCTCCACCAAGGACACCCCTCCCCTGAGCGGCTTGAAATCCCTGAGGTCACGTTGTTTGAAAAACTCTTTATCCGGGACCAAATCCCCATTCACAGCGTGAAGCTGATTCGCAAGGCATCCAGCGCCAATTGAGAAACACTTTCTTTCCCGCCTGCACTTGGACCACTTTTTCAGCAGGCCCGGGTTGAGCTCGAAGGAAACTCCCCTGAGGCGTAAGCCTTACGGTATAAGTGCCGGGCTCCACTGCGATGCGAAGCACATGCAACTCCTTTGGCAGCAAGTTCCAGGAGCGCAGATCAGCTTGATCGCTCAGGTAAAAAAATAGGCGAAGGAGCGATCTTAAAAGAGGACTATTGGTTTGCTGACCCACCTCATAAGAAACCAACTCCTTAGCGACGAGACCCGCCATTTTCTTGGCAATGAGGGCCCCGTACTTTTCATCGAGATTTTCAATAGCTTTTTCCTCAATGTCCTCAATCAAATGGGTATTGCCGACCCAGACGCCATTGACTTTGACCTGGGCAAATTCAACGGGATTGGGGCGCGGGTAAAACTTGGGGAGCTGAGAAAAGGAGGGGTTGGGGCGTTTGATGGGAGACAGACCATTTTCAAATAAGATGACGAGCTCTCCAAAACCGGAGCGAGGACCCAGTTTCTTGGCCAGGAGATGATCTTGGGCACTGAGGTGAAACTCTCGATCTAAGCGCACCATCTCATCACGCCTGTGGAGCTGCCAAGCACATCGCCAAAGATCCAATCCCAATCCTGGGATGCTCGGATTTAACTTCTGAGTGTTTTGATAATCAATGAAGGCATCGTTAAAATTCTGCTCTGCCTCGTAGAGAACGGCCGAGAGGTAGCGAGCAAAGGCACTTTGCTGATAGTGTCGATGACCTTCACTCACCATGAGCGAGAGCTTATGATTGACCCGCCTGGCTTCCACCAAAGCGTTCTCCAAGTCTCCCATCAAAGCATAATTCATCGCAAGATAGGTGTTGATGAGGACTTTTTCAAAATCCTCCCCTTTGTAGTCCCCCAAGTTATCGCCCGTGAGCAGTGTTGCCCCCTCGGTCGTAAGACTCGTGTAGTCTTTGATCTCAGCCATCTGATCGGCCTGGAGAAAAACACGGTTGCTCTCTTCCCATTGACCTGCTGCATGAAGCGCAAGCCCTTGATCCAGCAAGTACAAAAGTAAATCTCGCCCTGACTCCCCTTGCTCCTGAGCCCCTTGTCTGAGGCGCTCGGCCGCGGCCTGATACCTTCCTTGATAAAACAATTCATCCGATTGAGTGTCAGACATGCGAGCCGACACACAGCCTAGGCTCTGCAGGCCAAGAATCAAAACAAACCAGTTCCGGCCTAGGAAAAAAAAGACTCTCCCCCTCATGACAGAATCCCATAAGCCAGAGCCCTTTGCGGAGTCCATGACCTCCTCATTCTCACTTAAAGTCCGAGGCTTCGTTTCCTATATTTTTTTCTAATTTCTTTTTCTTCGGTGCAATCAATCGTTGAGGTCTCCAGATGAGTGAGATTCATGGTCAGCTTATAGTAAATTAACTTGTCGTTACCCACTTGCTGAACGTTGGTGGAAAGCGAGCCGCTTAAAATGTAGTCAGCTCCCACTTGAGACCCTCGTTTTTTTGCCGTCGTTGCTGAGACTTGACCTGAGGCATGGTAGTCATACTCCTCAGAAATCGTTTCTCGTTCCTCTTTATTGATGAAACGGACTTTGCCTGACTTAATTAAAGCCGTTCTGACCTTATCCGTCAAAGAGAGGGTATCAATGTGCTCTTGAGTCCGATTGGCCACCTTCTCTACTTGAACCACGGGGGGCTTTTTCGCTCCTAGGACATAAGGGCAGGAGACCATGGCCTTTACGACCGTTTCAGCCATTTGCTGCAGATCGGCTTCATTAAACTGATCATCCAAAAGCTCCACTCGAGTGGGGTCATCATACTCCCCTTTAATAAAGGCTGTGGGTCCACAACCAGAAACCACGCAAATGGATACGACTCCAAAGAACAACCTGAAACGATTCAGCATGCTTGCCACCTTGATCCGTTTTTCCCTTCAGTCTAAGCCGATTGACGCTTTCTTGTAAAACTTTTTTCAAGGTGCTAAAGAAATCGCTTGGATTCAAACTTGGACCCCTTGCGGAGCACTGATGCCCTCTTTTTCTGAAGCTATCCCTCAGGCCCTCAAACGAAACCTCATCTTTGTTCATGGCAAAGGGGGAGTCGGAAAGTCGGCCGTCTCTCAAGCCATCGCCCTGCGTCTCGCCGAGCAGGGCCATCGAACTCTATGGTGTACATTTGAAGACCCCGTCAAACCCAAAGGGGAGATCATTCAAAAAACCTCCCATCTTTGGGAGCTGAACTGTGATTTTACTGAAGCCTTTGAAGAATACGCTTCCATGAAAATCGGAATCCCAGCGTTAACTCGCATTTTTCTTCAAAATAAATTAATGCGCTATCTATCTCAAGCCGCACCTGGCATTCATGAACTCGTTTTACTGGGTAAAGTTTGGTTCGAGCGGTCTCACTTCGATCACGTCGTCGTTGACATGCAATCCACGGGCTATGGGCTAGCCATGTTTCAAAGCACGGAGAACTTCATCAAGCTCTTTCATGGTGGACCGCTCAATCGGGATGCTCAGTCCATGCTCACCACGCTTCAAGACTCCGAGCAGACCACTCACTTGATCCTATCCTTGCCTGAGGAGATGCCTCTTCGAGAAGCCTTGGACCTCAATGACTACCTAGTTAAACTCTTTCCTCAGAACCCGGCCTACTTTTTTGTCAACCGACTCTTTCCTGAGGTCCAAGACTCAAGCCTAAATATCAGGGAGACTCCCAAAGACTGGCCCACCCCTCTGGCGCATTCGGCTCGGGAGTATGCCAAAAAACGAACTCTTCTAGAAAGTTATAATCTGAGGATTTGGCGAGACTTAGGAATTGAATTTGGGCGATTGAATTGGGTGGCCTTAGGACAAAAGGAGGCCAACTCCAGTTCTCAGGCCCTGGTCAACCAGTTGGCCGAACAACTCAAAACCCAAGGGCATTAAACTCAATGAACCCCACACCTGGTGAGCAAATGGATCTGGATTCGATTTTAAAAAAAAGAAAAGTGTTAATCACCTGCGGCATGGGTGGAGTGGGAAAAACCACGCTGAGTGCAGCCATTGCCATTCGAGCGGCCTTAATGGGAAAAAAAGTGGCTGTGATCACCATCGATCCGGCCAAGCGCCTGGCCAACTCCCTGGGACTTGACTCATTGGATGATCACCCCAAAGACATCACGTCTCAGTTGCGTGAGAGTCTCCAGCATGCGCAGGCACAAAACCTCTTTCGCCCGAATCCGAATTGGAACACCGAGGGAAGCCTCTCGGCCATCATGCCGGATACGCGACGAACGTTTGAGAACTTTGTTCATGAGCTCTCGCCTCATCCTGCTGTGACCCAAAAGGTCATCGAAAATCCAATTTTTCAGATCTTTGCTAAGGAATTCTCAGGCACAAACGAATACATGGCATTAGAACGTCTCCTGTCACTCTACCGATCGGGACAGTATGATTTTATTGTCCTCGATACCCCTCCCAGCCGAAACACGCTTGCATTCTTAAACGCACCGCAGCTTCTGGCTCGCTTTTTTGATGAAAAGCTCGTTCGACTTCTGGTCTTACCGGCCAACCAGCTTCTCTCCTCAGGGATTAAAAAAGCCCTGAGCATCTTAGAGAAACTCACGGGCGCAGGCTTTATGACTCATCTGTTTGACTTCGCCGCGTCTCTTTTTGAAGTGCAGGTGAACTTCTCAGCCAGCCTCAAGAAAATCACCACTCTGCTGCAATCTTCCGAGGTGGGTTTTCTCATGGTGACCACTCCGACCATGGACGCAATTGAGGAGGCCAAGCACTTCATCCAAAGCGTGCAAGAGCATCAGTTTAGCTTTGATGGAATCATTTTGAATCGCACGCTGGAGCACCTGGACCCTTCAGCCGAGCCGTTGGAGCCCAGCCAAATAAAACCCTATCAAGGTGCCTTTGAGATCATGCAAGACATTCGAGGGCGCGAGCAGATCGTGACGGAAAATTTGCAGAAGACGGGAATTCCAATTTGTGCGAAAGTAACAGAATTAGCTCGCGATGTGCACTCAGTGGAGGACTTGCTTTATGTTGCGACGGCTCTTCAGCCTCACCCTCATTAGCCTTTCAGGTTTTGCACTCCAAACTTCAGGATTTGCAGCCGTCCCCACCTCCTTAGGTCCCACCTCTGCCAGTGAGGCGCAGATCCTTTGGAACGACGCCCAAGTGGAGTTTGAAAAAGCCCACTACCCAGAGGCCAGCCTGGCTTTAAAGCGATTCGTCGCCCGATACCCAGGCCATCCAGGCTTTCTTGAAGCGCATTTTTTACTTGGAAAGACCTACCTGAGACTGAACCAGCCTACCGAAGCCCTGCCCATGCTTCAGCACTTTGTGCAGGCTCAAAGACCCAACCCCGCTCAAGTGATGGCTCAGCTCGAAATGGGAGAATGCCTCCTTCAGCTCAAGCGATTTTCTGAAGTCCTCACCTTATGCCTCGAAATTGAGTCAAACGAAAAGGTCTTGGCTCAAAGTCATTTCACCCTCCCTCTGAGCCTCACTGAGATTCAGCTGCAAAGGCTCCTGATTAAGGCCTCTGCTCTCCTCGGGCTTGGATCCGTGGAGCGGGCTGAATCCGTCCTCCAAGGAGCCCAGAGAAAGGTCTCCGAATCCTCTCCATCCGATAAAAAAGGAACCCTGGCTCGCCTTAAGCTTCAAATCAAACTTCACTCCTGCGCCCAATTCCAAATGAAGCACCCCATGAACGAGGCTCAGGCCAAAAACCTAATGGATCGGCGCGGGGTTTGCCTCAAAGAAGCCCTATTGGATTGGAATGAAGTTCTCAGGCTTGAAGTCCCAACTGAGGCTTCTCGTGCAAGCCAGCTCATTCACCAGAGCTTCCATGACTACCTGAAGGCCTGTTTAACCCCCCCTCCTCCGCAGCTCCCGCCCACGGAGAGATTGCAGCGTCAGGAGCGAAAACGATACCAAATCGAGCTTGCAGATTACTTATTAAAAACGTTTGAAGCTCAAACCCAAGAAGCCCTGGATCTTCTTTTGCCGTTTAAACCTTTGGCCGACTCTAAGTCCCTCCCTGCGTTTACGCAATTATCATCGCAGCTTCAGCAGCTCAAAGCACTTCAACCTCTAAAAACCCCCCATCGGAAAGCCGAATGACCTCAAAACTTGCTCACCTCTTAGCTCAAAGGATTCAAACCCACCGCCGCGCCCTCTGGGATTGGCACATGCAATACGCCAAGCAGTTTCCTCCCCCGTTTTATTGTTCCATTGATTTACGAGATTCAGGGGCAAAAATCGTTCCCGTTGATAGTAACTTGTATCCTGCAGGCTTTAATAACATTTGCCCTGAGGACCTCCGAGTGGCTCCGATGACGCTTCGCGCTCAAATTGAGGCTATTTGCCTGAAGCTGAAGATCCCAACGGCATCCCGTATTCTGATCTTGCCTGAGGCGCATACCAAAAACAGCTTCTACATTGAAAACTTGTTTTACCTCCATCAGATGATTGAAAACGCAGGGTTTGAGTGCCAAATCGGGTGGTACGGACCGACTCCAGAACCTGAGGGATCCTCCATGGCCGGTGTCGTTGAACTCGTCTCAGCCACGGGCAAAAGGCTTCGAGCCACCACCATTGAAATTCACGGGGGCGTGGCCTCTTTGGGTCAGTTCGTGCCCGAGTTGATTTTGCTCAATAACGACTTCTCCAGTGGCTATCCCACGCCATTGGACCAAGTGATCCAGCCCATCATTCCCAGTCATCAGTTGGGTTGGCATTCTCGGAAAAAAAGTGAACACTTCATTCACTACAATCGTTTGGCTCGGGAGTTTGCCCAGATCATTGACATTGACCCATGGATGATTCAAATCGATACGCAAGAGGTCACCCCTGTTAACTTCTCCGAGGAGCAAGGGCTAGAGACTACGGCCTCCGTTGTCGATCAAATGCTCCAGAGGATTAAAAAAGAATTTCAAGCTCGAAAAATTGATCGGGACCCATTTGTTTTTATCAAAAACAACTCAGGCACCTATGGAATGGGCGTCATGGTGGCTCGTTCCCCTGAGGAGGTTCTAACCATGAATCGACGCTTGAAAACGAAAATGAGCACAGGAAAGAACAAACTCCCGATTCAAAGTGTGATTGTTCAAGAAGGAGTGCCCACGGCCACCCTGGTGGATCGATTAGCGGCCGAGCCTGTGATCTACCTCCTGGGCTGTGAGCTGATCGGAGGGTTTTTAAGAACCAACACAGAAAAAGGGGATACGGAGAATCTCAACTCCCAGGGCATGGTGTTTAAAAAACTCTGCATGTCTGATTTAAGAACGCCCGAGACTGATTTGACTGATGAAACACTCCGAGAGGAGCCAATCTTAGAGCTCGCCTACGGATCGATTGCACGAATTTCAGCGCTGGCAACCGGAATGGAGCTTGCCTCTCATTCGGGGTGAGGGGAAAGGAGCGCCTTCCTCTGAGCTCGGTGGAGCCCAATGACGGTTGCTGCGACAAGAACGCCCGCCATGGCACCAAAAAGGACGTCGGAGAAAAAGTGTCGTCCAGCTAAGATCCTCAAGTAAGCGGTTGAAATACCTAAACATTCCATTCCAACCAAAGAGCCCACCACGAGAAAATAGGGAGCTCCTCGAATGAGAAAAATTAAGACCGTGGCCACACCCATGGCCACCGTAAAACTCGTGTGCCCAGAGTAGAACGAGACATAATGAGAGGGATCCTTCCCTCGTTCCTCGGGATGAAGGTAAACAAAAGGCCTAGGCCTTTGACTGAGCGCATGGGAGAGCTCCGTGAGCAACCCGTTCCAAGCCGTGGTTTGAACGATTAAAACCAGGTTCTGAGCAATTTGAATGAAAGCTGCGTACGGAGTGAGGCGAGCCATTGCCCATTGAGAGAGGGTCCAGAGATTAGGCAAACTCAGGGCCAAGGCTCCTGACAGATTCTGACTGAGCGTTGAAAGCTCATCGGCGCTCATGTTCTCAAAACCAAAAGAGAATTGATCCACCGGTGGGATCCTCTGTTTTTGGCAAAGTTCAGGCTGACTCGCGCATCGAGGAGTGATCCAGAGGGGGCGCGCCTCAATGGTAAGAAACCAAAAGAGCGCAGGGACCAGGGTGAGGAAAAAGTCGGCTCGAGTCATTCGAAAGGAACGATGGATCGGGGTATGGAGATCTTGCTTCATTTTCTGAATTTAACACGTTAGATGTCTCTCCGTATGGTATTCTTTAATCCCCTGACCCCATTGAAAAGAAAACTTCGTCTCCTGGACTCCTTCATTCGTCAGGGTTTGGATCGAATCCTCCCCCGTAACCTCACCATCCGTTACGTTTCAGCCCTGAGTGCGGTAGGGGTTTTAGCCGTCCTGGGCCAGGTGTTAATTCAGATCTCGCTCGCTAAACAAATGCAGGACCAACGGCGAATTGCGTTCTTACAGCAGCAAATTTACAACAGTGAAAGCCTCCGAAAAATCGGCATCGACCTTCAGCGAGCCTCGAAAAAAAATGAAGTCACTCGCCAGGTTGCTCTGATGGAGCCCCTGTGTGAGCAGATGAGTAAAATTGATGGGATGCTCTGGGTCGGGGATACGAAAGTCTTAGAATTTGAAACGCCCCCTGAGTTCATTCCCGTTCAGCAAAATACGCTCTTATCACTGGCCACCCTCCTGACTGAGTGTCGACGAATTCTCTCCCTCATGCACTCCAACCCCCTACAACCGGTTTCAGAAGCCGATAGTCCGCTTGAGGTTCTGGCCAGTGAGCTGATCCAGTCAGAACGAACGTATCAAAAATCTCTTCAGGAGCTTTTGGATTACTACGAGAAGCGATTGAAGCAACAGATTGCGTCGTTTAAGAACACCGAACTCATTTTGCTGTTAGCCACATTAATCCTTCTTATCCTGGAGGGGCTCTATGTGTTTCGTCCTGCGGTGGAGCGCCTTTACTTTGCTCTGCAAACGCACTCGGATTTTTTAGGGCACATGGGGCACGAGATCCGAAACCCCATGAACTCCATTTTAGGGATGACACACCTTCTCGTGGAGACTCCGCTCACGCCTCAGCAGAAAAAGTACCTCTCCATTTTAAAAAAATCGAGTCGCAGTCTGCTGGACATGCTCAACAACCTTCTGGACTTCTCCAGCCTAGCCGCAGGCAGCACGACCATTGAAAAGGTTCCCTTTCACCTTTACGAGCTTTTGGAGCGCTCCATTGATCTGGCTGTTTTTGGAGCTCATGCTAATGGAATTGAGCTGATCTTAAACCTAGGCACCGATGTGCCCTTCCACCTGGTGGGAGATCCCGTGCGGATCCAGCAAGTGCTCTTGAATCTTTTAGGAAACGCCGTGAAGTTCACCCAACGAGGGGCCGTCACTCTTCAGGTGAGTTTAGTCAAAAAGGATCCCCAGTGTGTGATTGAATTTGCCATCATTGACACAGGAATTGGGATTGAAAAGGGAAAGACGGAGAAAATCTTCAACCCCTTCGTGCAGGAGGATTCAACGGTGCGCAGGCGCTTTGGGGGCAGTGGATTGGGACTCAGCATTTCCAAGGAACTGGTCAAGGCCATGAGTGGAACCCTGGGAGTGGAGACCCAGAAAAATGTGGGTAGTAAGTTTTTCTTCACAATTCCTTTTGAGAGGGCTCATGGGCCTCAGGATAAGCAGAGCTTTTCTCACCTCAATGAGATTTTAAGCACCGAGAGGTTTGGCCCCTATGAGGCGGTGATCATTGAGCCTAATGATCAAATCTTTGATCTGATTCAGAGCACGATCCAAAAAACTGGAGGGCACTGCGTTCGACTAGAGAAGGAAGAGGAGCTTCCTCCTTTTTTCTCTGACAAAGACATGATGGGGCTTAAAAAGGAAGCGGTCATTATCGATTTTGAATACGCCAGGAACACCTTAAACACACTCTTCTCTCGCTACCGCCGGGAAAAACTGGAGCTCAGTCATTTTGTGTTTTTGATTAAAACCACGGCCTCAGCCGAGGACATTGAGAAACTGGCTGAGTACGGCATTAAGAATTTTCTTTTTAAACCGGTCAAACCCATCCCTCTGATTGATTCCATTCGACAGGCCTGCTTAGGAATGACGTTTGACTCGAGCAAGGAGATGGAGAAGGCCAAGGCTCAAACCCAGGAGATCCCTCAAGACGAGCGGAGGCTTAAAATTCTCATTGTCGACGACTCGAAGGACAACCAATTCCTCATGAAAGCTTACCTAGGGGCTACCCCTTACAAGCTCGAGTATGCCGATAACGGTAAAGCCGCGGTGGACCTCTTTCAAGAGGTCCGATTTGACCTTGTACTTATGGATCTGCAAATGCCTGAGATGGATGGGTACACTGCCTCCCGCTTAATTCGTGCCTGGGAGTCCCAGGAGAACTTGCCCTCCACACCGATTGTGGCCGTCTCCGCACATGATCATGAGTACCAATCCGAGCAGTTCATTCATGCTCAATTCGCAGCCTACCTGGTCAAACCGATCAGTCCCTCAGGACTGAGAAAAACCATCCTTCAGGTCACCCAGCCCCTGGAGCTGGCTTCAAGCTGCGAATCAAGCCCCGTAGAATCCTCTGTCCATTCCCCTCAACCGATCCAGCCCCCACTCTCCGAGCCTCAACCCTCAAGCTCCTCTCTCGTGCTTCAGAGAATTCAAGACGAACTCGCCGAGTTGGTCCCTCAGTATTTAATCAACCGACACGAGGAACTAAAAGATCTCAAACAATTCATCGAGACCCAGGAGTTTCAACGGATAGAAACCATCGGTCATCGATTGAAGGGAAACGCCAAAAGCTACGGATTTGAGGCCTTAGGAAGACTGGGGGGCGCCTTGGAGTTTGCGGCTCAAAAGAAGGACCTGCTCGCCGTTGAACAGGTGGCTCACCAGATGAAACTTTTTTTAGACGAAGTGGGCGAGAAGCGTTTCTCCAGTAAAAGACCCCCAATTTGCGATTCTCAAGATTCAGTTTCACTGACCTAAAGCACAGGGACATCCTCACGGTGAGGGCAAATCGCAGAGAGACAGAGCGAGAGAAAAAAAAGAGTCAGTCTTGTTTTTGGACCCATGGTCTGACGTCCGAAAAGGTTCCCTCCCTCGTCTTTGCTCCCCTAAGCGGTCCGAACTTGCCACGCACCGAGGCAAATATGGACCAAAAGCACTCAAACCACTCAAGCCAAGACGATTTAAGGGCAGGAGTCCTCGGTCCTCACCCTTTTCCTGCTGAGTCTCGGAGGCTCCCCAGAGAATTAAAATTTTTCCATTTTTAACCACGAATTGGCCTCAAACTTGCTCTTCCGTCCTTTTCTTCAAACCCTCAGGAGGAACCTATGGCTCAAACTCAGTCCAACCCCAACCCGAGTACTCGATCCCCATCCATCCAACAGCCCCCATTAAACGTCTTTATCTTAGAAGACGATCGCGACTTAATCCCCGTCTTTCGACGCGTCTTAGAATCCATTGGGCCCCAGGTGGGCTTAAGCGTGGCTTGCAGCGTGGATGAAGCCATTGATCATCTCAGAAAAACTCATCCCACCGTGACCTCGCAAGCAGGCCTCTGCCCTGAAGTCTCCGAGAAACCCTCTTGCGGCTATGACCTCATCATTGCTGATATCTTTTTAGAAGGAGAGTCCACCGGACTTGATTTCTGGCACACTTGCCAGAAGCTCTATCCAGGGACTCCCGTCATCATCACCTCAGGGATGCCGGTGGATCAGTTTTTTTCCTCCTTGGGGCGAAACACCGTCAGTCCACCTTTTCTTGCCAAACCCTTCTCGCTTGGAGAATGTAAACAGATTTTTGAAGGCATCTTAAACTACCGCCATCGCGAATCGAAACAACGACCTTCAGAATTAAATCCACACTAAGACGGCTCTCCAAGCCTTGGCCTACCCCTCTCAACTCGCCCCTTGAAGACTCAACTCATTTCAAGGGGCGAGTGCACACAACTCGGCCCCCAGTGAAAGATAACACTCCCGTCAAGACCTCAATCATTTCCTCATATTAATCGCTACTTACAACGCTCATCCATGCTCTTCTCCAGGAGAGGGGCTCTTTAGTTGATCTTTTAAGTCTGATACTATAAAATTAGAAAATGGCTCTAAGAATTCCATTTAAATTTAATATTTAAGGCCGAATGTTCCGTTAAAAAATTGGAGAGCAAGTCCTTTTGGCGTGCTTTCCGGAAAAAGGTGTATGTTGTGAAAACATGGAAACTGATCTGTCGAAAGGAAAAAAGAGGAGGGGCTAAAAAGCTCAGTTCTCTCGTCTTTGCTCTAGAAGGCACAGTCACGATCAGCCTGTTTTTAGCCCACTCTGCTCTCTCAGCAGAGATTTCACCTTCTTTTACCTATCAAGGAAAGTTATTTAATGCTGCAGGAACTGCACCTGTAATGGACATAGTGAATTTTAAGTTTTCCATCTATGATCCCAGTGGAACTTGTCTGCTTTACGAAGAAGTCCAAAGCAATGTTGATTTGGTCAATACCGCTGGTGTATTCGCCGTTCGAGTGGGGTCCACCACAAACCCGGGACGAAGAACGACCAACGATCCCGGATTGAGTATGAAAAATGTATTTTCAAATCAATCCTCTCTGGCTCATGCTGCCCGACCCACGTGCCCCTCGGGCTACACGCCGAGCAGCGGGGATTCAAGAAAGCTTCGAGTCACTGTGACTCCCGATTCAACAGGTATTCCCTCCACTTTGGTGCCTGACCTTGTGATCGGCTCTCAACCGTCAGCCTTAGTCGCTCAAAGCCTACAGGGATTTGAACCTCAGGAATTCCTCCGCTCCGCTTCAGGAGCAACAGGTCAAGGCAACGTCTCACTCAGCACACTTTCAGTGCTCACGAGCTTCGAAGATGCCTCTGCCCTTCACCATCATGACTCCCTTTACATCAAACGAGGATCCTCCATTGATCTGAATTCAGGATCCACTGCTTTTACCGTGGGAAGCCTTGGGGTGGGGACCTCGCTTCCGACATCTGCCATCAGCTTCGGGGGATCGGTGAATCGATCCATTGAAGTTCAAAGAAATCCGACGATAGGATCTTCAGGCAGTTCGCTGGCCTTATCTGCAGGTGGCGCCTCCAGCGGATCCACCAATCAATCGGGAGGCAATCTGATCCTCTCCTCAGGCACAGCAACGGGAAATGCCGGTAGTCAGATTGAATTTCAAACCGCTCAAGGCGGCAGCTCCGGGTCCTCCGATCAGCCCTCAGTGACAAAGATGGTTCTTTCCGCTCTAGGAAAACTGGGTCTTGGCAGTCTCTCTCCAGAAGCTCAACTGGAGGTGATCGCCTCGTCTCCTTCGGTCACAGGGCAAGTCATCCAAGGAAGCACGTCTCAAGTTGCTCCCTTGCTCAAGCTTCAAGACTCCTCGGGTAACACTCTGTCTTATTTTGATGCTTCGGGCCACCTCACGTTACCTGGGAATCCTTCGCAAGCAACCCAAGCTGCGACAAAAAATTATGTCGATACGCAGATTACTGCGAGCCTAGGCGGTATCGGTGCTGTGAATTCATTTAATTCCCGAACAGGATCCATTAGTTTACTGGGCTCGGATGTGACGGAAGCCTTAACTTACACTCCTCTGAGAAAAAGCGGTGATACGATCACAGGGTCGTTAATCTTAAATGCAGATCCCACAGAGAGCCTAGGAGCAGCTACTCGACAGTTTGTTCTGACTGCGTTAGCAGGCAAGCAAGATTCGGGAAGTTTCCTGACTGCGCTTTCAGGGGATGTGACGGCCTCGGGGCCTGGCTCCGTTTCAGCAGCCGTAAACTCAGTCGGGGGCGTCGCCAGCGGGCAAATCGCGTCTGCAGCTACCAGTGTTGCAGGTGCTACCTCGAGCAGTACGGCAGATACTCTGGTCAAGCGAGACCCTGCAGGAAATTTCAGTGCCGCCACCATCACCGCGCAATTGAGTGGAAACGTCGTAGGCAACCTCACAGGAAATGTGACTGGAAGCGCATCCATGAACGTTCTTAAATCGGGCGACACCATGAGCGGGTTGTTGGTCCTCTCTGGGGATCCTCAAGCTCCTCTTGGAGCTGCAACCAAAGGCTATGTCGACTTAGGGCTACTGACCAAACAGGCGAGCTTAGGCTTTGTTCCCGTCAATCGCGTCGGTGATACGATGAGTGGATCTTTGATCCTCTCAGGGAACTCCACCTTCGGTTTAGGACAATACTCAGACGCACAGGAAGTAACCCTTTCAGCGAGCTTATCTACATCCGATGAAGGAACGACTTGGTACAACGTAGACTCAAACACAATTAAATACTGGAATGGAAATGCAATTCAGACTCTTGGAATTTCTGGAGCAGGAGTTCAATCCATCAACGGTTTAACCACAAATACTCAGTCCCTCGCCAATGGGATCTCTGGAAACTCTCCCAATTGGAACTCCTCAGGATCCACTCATACGCTTAATATTCCTCTGGCAAATCAAAGCGCATCCGTCACTGCAGGACTTTTATCCAATGCCGATTATGTGAGTTTCTCCAATAAACAATCCGCCCTAGGCTACATCCCATTAAATCTTGCCGGTGGTTCCATGACTGGAGACTTGTTACTTACGCCCACTTCTCCGACAGAACCCCTACAAGCTGTGAACAAGCAGTACGTGGATACTGGGCTAGCAGGAAAGCAATCTTTGGGAAATTACATCAGCGGCTTATCGGGAGATGTCTCTGCTTTAGGTCCTGATACGGCATCAGCCACGGTCAACTCAGTAGGGGGAGTGAGTAGTTCCGCAATTGCTGGGGCCACTGGGATCGTATCCGCTGCAACCGCGTCTAACACTCCCAGCACTCTGGTAAAAAGAGATGCCTCTGGAAACTTCAGCGCTGGAGCCATCACAGCAAATTTAACTGGAAATGTAGTCGGCAACGTCACAGGAAATCTCACCGGAAACGTGACAGGAAGTGCCTCTTTGAATCTCTTAAAATCAGGCGATACGATGACGGGTCCTTTGACCCTAGCAGAAAACCCAACCTCTGGTTTAAATGCTGCTAGCAAGCAGTACGTAGATACTGGGCTAGCAGGAAAGCAATCTTTGGGAAATTACATCAGCGGGCTATCGGGAGATGTCTCTGCTTTAGGTCCAGATACGGCATCAGCCATGGTCAACTCAGTGGGGGGAGTAAGTAGTTCTGCAATTGCTGGAGCCACTGCGATCGTATCTGCTGCAACGTCGTCTAATACACCTGATACGCTAGTCAGACGAGATTCCACTGGAAACTTGAGCGCAGGAACCATCACAGCAACCTTATCTGGAAATGTGGTCGGCAACGTCACAGGAAATCTTGCGGGAGATGTCACAGGAAACCTCACAGGAAATCTCACAGGCAATGTTACAGGAAGTGCCTCTTTGAATCTCTTAAAATCAGGTGATACGATGAGTGGAAGCTTATTCCTTCCAAGCAATGGCTTGATGATTGGCACGGACCAGTTCGTGGCCTCAAATGATCGAATTGGAATTGGGACCCAGGCTCCAGCTTTGAAATTAGATGTCTCGGGTTCGGCAATATTTCGAGGCCCAACAGTCGGCGGTGTGGGGGGAGAGCTGTACTATGACTCAACTAACAATGTTTATAAGTACTATAATTCAACGGCTTGGCAAACAATATCCAACGATTTAAGCTCTTGTCCTACAGGTATGGTATTTGTGGGAACTGGACGATCAAAATACTGTATCGATACAACTGCGAGAACGGCTGCGAATCATTACAACGCAATACGAGGTTGCTTTAATGCAGGGTACTGGCTCTGTAATTATGCAGAATGGACCTTTGCGTGCGACAAGCTCGGGGGAACTTTTGTTCGATCGGGAGCAGAAGAGTGGGTGGCAGACCCTTATGGGCAATATAATAATACAGCTACCCGAGCAAGTTCAGGAACCGGGTGCTGGAACCTTGGGATGGATATCCAGACTAATACGGCTCGGTACCGCTGCTGTACTCGCTGAGAAACTGGACTCCCGGTTTTTAAAATTAAGTGGAGAGTTTTCTCAAGGTAGCACAAACGAGCCCTCGCTTGCCAAAACTCAACCACAGATCAGTTCATCTCTCTGGCTTACGGAGTTTCAGACTTCAAAGAGTGCCTAGAGATACTGCAGTAGGATTCTCTCTTTTTTTGGCTCCTAGACCCCATCAAAGAAACCAACCCCTTTGAATCCACTCAGGCTCATCTCATCGAGCAGCCAGTAGTTCAGAAGCTACCGATTCAGGTCACTTGAAAGGTCCTATTTTAAAAACCTGAATCCCAAAACGAGCAGAGGAGTCTTCCTCATCATGGAGAAAGACTCCTCTTCATTTCTTCTTCTCATGATCCCATCATTGGATCATCGAATTGCAGAATTCCTCTTCAGTCCATTTATTTGAGCGACTGAACGTATTGGTACAGATCGCGCGCCTCAGCGGCTCCCAACTGCCCGAGCCCTGGCATCAGCTCTCCTGGGAGACCCTTGATCACTGCCTGAGTGAAGGCAGACTCGGACTTCATGGCTTCCGTATAGGCTTGGAACGGACGCGTCGTGACATAGGCAACGGGATTAGCGCCTAAGGTCTTCACCTTAATTGCGCCCTCGCCTCGCACACCATGGCACGAAACACATTGGGCGCGGTACAAGGCTGCGCCTAAGGCGTGCGCCGATTGACCTGACGGAGAGATCTCCGATGACTCACCTGACGACTCTGAGTAAAGGTGAGCGATCCCTGAGCGACTGGGATGGTAGGACGCGATTCTCTTCATCGCAAAGGAGACCGGCACGGTGGCCTGGACCTTCTCTGCTACCGCATTTTGAGTGGGATCCACGCCGATTTTAGCAAAATCACCCGCCGTATCGGTTTCGGCTGCTGGGCCCATGCTTAAGACGTAGTGACTCAGCGCCCAACGATCTTCAGCAGGCAAACTGGCGTAAGACGCCATAGCTGAAGGAGCAAGCCCTTCCTTTAAGGTTTTAAAAACCATTGTGGGCTTTCGTCCGTTCTTCCAACCTGTTGCTTCGTGAAAATTCCTAGGCGGAGGATTTAAGGCAGCAGCTGCTGGACCATTACCTCTTCCCTCAGCTCCGTGACAGGCGACGCACTGCTGAGCAAAGAGCTCCTTGCCGCGCGCTACCAGCTCAGGAGTGGAAATCCAAGGTTTAGCCACTTTTGAGCCTGAGTCCTTGGCCACAAACGCCACAGGACCTTTCGTGTAAATGTCGCCTCGAAAAAACATGTCGGTTGAGGTCAAGCCGATGAAAATTGCCAGGAACAAAAACGAAGTGGCAAAAATCATGGCGTTCTCTCGGTGATCGTACTTTAAGCCCATGAAATACAGGCAAACGAGCAAGGCTTTCACCGTCGCCACAGCCATGGCGATCGTGAAATTCAAACGACCCAAATCCACCCGAGCAATAGCAACGGTCACAACCGTCATGACCAAAAGGATCCCTCCGATGGTCACAGCGGTGCTTGTGGGTAAAATATGATGATGACTCTTATTCTTGTTTGTTCCCATAGTTATCCTACCAAGTAGAGAAGAGGAAATAGATAAATCCAGACTAAATCAACAAAGTGCCAGTAAAACCCTACTAACTCCACAGGAGTATAAAAGGCTGGAGAAAACTCCCCTCGCTTGAGGCGAATCATCAACCACGCAATCACACCCATTCCAATTAAGACGTGAATCCCGTGAAGGCCCGTCATCATGAAATAAAGCGAGAAGAAAAGAGGAGCTTTCGGATCCTTCAACTCGTGGTTGGCAAAAAACCCACCCGGCAGAAGTCCGTCATGAAACTTATGGGAGTACTCAAAGTACTTCACCACAAGAAAGCAGCAGGCAAAAAGAAACGTCACCAAAAGGTAGCGAAACGCCTTGGCGTTTTCCCCCTTTTGAGTGGAGCTCACGGCCAGCGCCATGGTTAAGCTACTGGTAATGAGCACGACCGTATTGAGCGCTCCCATCTTCCAATTGAGCATCTCGTGGGCCTCATGAAACATGGTCGGATAAAGCCCTCTGAAAATCCCGTAGGCCACAAAAAGCCCACCGAACATCAGCACTTCCGTGACCATGAAGATCCACATGCCTTGCTTAGCGGCCTCAAACTCTTCTTCCGCACTATTGAAGTGATGTGCGTGGTGGTGTTCGACTGTTGTATTGGCAGATGACATGAACTTTATCTCCTTCAAGCTTGATTCGCAGGAATGATTGTATTCTCAGGCAAATACTCATAGGGCCAATTCTTCACCACCGGAGTTTCCAAGAAATTCTCATGCGGAGGAGGAGATGAGGTCTGCCACTCGAGCGTTAAAGCGCCCCAAGGATTAGCGGATGCTTTCTTTCCTGATCTCATGGCTTGAATCAGATAATAAGCCGCATAGCTAAACCCCAAGAGCAGGAACCATGAGCCCACAGAAGAAAGCCGATTCAAGAAGGTGAACTCAGGCAAATACGACCAGTACCTTCTGGGCATCCCTTGAATCCCTAAAATAAACTGAGGGAAGAACGTGAGGTTAAATCCCAGGGTGATCAACCAAAAGGCCCACTGAGCTGGTTTTTCAGGATACATCCTTCCTGTCATCTTGGGGAACCAGTAATGAATCCCCGCAAGTAAGCCCATTAAGGTCCCTCCCACCATCACATAATGAAAGTGGGCTACCACAAAGTAGGTGTTGGTCATGTGGACATCAATGGCTAAGGTCGCAAGAAAGACGCCCGTCAGTCCGCCAATGGTGAACAACTCTAAGAAACCAAACGCATAGAGCATCGGAGCATTCGTGTGGATGGATCCTCGGTAGAGAGTCCAAACCCAGCTGAATACTTTCACCCCCGTGGGAACGGCCACGAACATGGTGAGCAGAGAAAACACAAAGTTAGCCAGCTCCGACTGACCGCTCACAAACATGTGGTGTCCCCAAACAATAAATGCAATGAGCGCAATCCCAAAGGAGGAGTAGGCAATGGCTTTATATCCAAAGATGGGTTTTCGGGAAAACACAGGAATCACTTCGGAGATCACACCCATGGCAGGCAGAATCATAATGTACACGGCCGGATGCGAGTAGAACCAAAAGAAGTGTTGAAACAACACCGGATCGCCACCTAGGCTTGGGTCAAAAATCCCAATATGAAGGAGTCGCTCCATGCACAACAGAATCAACGTGATTGCCAAAACAGGAGTTGCCAACACCTGAATGATGCTGGTGGCATACAGGGCCCAACAAAACAACGGGAGCCGATCCCACGAGAGCCCAGGAGCCCTGAGCTTGTGGACCGTCACGATGAAATTTAAGCCGGTCAAAATCGAGGAAAACCCCGCAATAAAAGCTCCAAAGAGAACCAAAATCACTGTGGTGTTAGAGCGAATGGAATAGGGAGTGTAAAACGTCCACCCCGTATCGGCACCCCTTAAGAACAAGGCTGCCACCGCGAAAATCGCTCCTGCACAATAAATGTAATAGGAAGCCAAGTTCAGCCTAGGAAACGCCACGTCTTTGGCTCCCACCAAAATAGGCAGGACAAAGTTACCTAAAGCCGCTGGAATGGCCGGAATAATGACCAAAAACACCATGATCGCTCCGTGATAAGTAAAGAAGCGATTGTATTGATTGGCATCTAAAATTTCTCGTCCCAGCTTCATCAGCTCAAGACGAATACCCAGAGCAAAAAGGCCACCCACTAAAAAGAAACCCAGAACCGTGAATAAGTACATCACGCCGATCCGCTTGTGATCCAATGTGGTTAACCAGGATTTTAAGCCCTTTGAGTGATTTAGATAATGATGATCGCCAGTGGCTACCCCAACCTGATGATTTGCCATACTCTTTGATTCTCCTTCATGCCCCACGGGTCTCGTGACCTATTTTAAGCTCTTGATATACGCAATTAAGGCATTCATCTCTGCTTCTGTGATTAAACCCTTAAACGTTGGCATCACAGGATTGTACCCCTTCACCGTGTTCGACGCAGGGTTCTCAATGTGGTCTCGAATGTAATTCTCATCGGCAACCACTGTTTTACCGTTGGCCAGCTCCACTTTGCTTCCATAAAGACCTTTGTGCGTTGGACCAATGTGATTGGTTCCATCGGTGGAGTGACAGGCCACGCAGCCTTTGGTCTCATAAACAACGCGACCCTGCTCAACTAAACTCAAAGTAGGCTTCTGCATCGCTGAGCCTGAGGTTCCTGAAGTCGAATCCGTGGCCGCAACATCCATGCCTGCTTCGGGAACATCCCCAATCTTCTTATGATTGACCCAGGCTTCCCATTGATCCTCACTCAGAGCGATGACTTTAGCCAGCATCCCAGAATGAGAGGTTCCGCAGTACTCCGTACAAAAGACCTGATGCTTGCCCGGCACAGTGGCAGTGAACCAAATGCTGCTATACATCCCTGGCACCACGTCTTGTTTGATCCTAAAATTGGGGACGAAAAACCCATGAAGCACATCTTCAGAAGTCATGACAAGCTTCACAGGACGGTTCACCGGAACGTAAACTTCGTTCACGGTCGTTCGACCATCATCGTACTGAAAGGTCCAAAGCCATTGTTTTCCCAAAACACGAATCTCGTATGCATCGGAAGGCGCACTCTTCATGGAGTGATAAACGGAATAACCCCAAACGAAAATTCCCATCAATAACGCTGTGGGAACCCCAACCCAAAGCCCCTCTAAAAGGTGACTATCGGTCATGTACTGGGTCTTCACACCGGGCTTATGCCGATACTTGTAAATGAACACCAGCATCCCGCCGATGACTAGGATGAAAAAGAAGATGCTCAGACCCACTAAAAAATTGTAAAGACTATCCCATTTCACTGCGATATCTGTTCCCTGAAGAGGGACAGTAGATGCTGCAAAGGCCTCGTTGAACATTGGACTCTAGGCTCCTTTTCTTTGTCTACGCCAAAATAGTGTTAAGTACGCACCGAAGATGATGACCGTGACCGCACAGGCGGCTTGCATCACTTGAGTGAGGTAAAGGGAGTACTTCCTGCTGTTCGGATCATAGCGATAACAAAACAGCAAGAACCGATCAATCACCGTGCCCACTTGCCCATTGGACGCCTCCAGCAAGGCTAACTTAAGCTCAGTGCTCTTAAACTCAATGCCATATAAAATACGGGAAATCTTCCCAGTGGGAGTGAGAGCAAAAATCCCAGCACTATGAGCATACTGCTTCTCACGGGTGTCATACTTGTACCCAAAGCCCACTTGCTCGGCTAATTTTTTAATATTCGGTTCTTCGCCGGTCAGAAAATGCCAGCCTGGGGCTGCCTCAGTACGGCCGTACTCTTTCATATAAGCGGCCTTCTTTTTCTCAGCTAATGACGGCGCTTCTTTCGGATCAATACTGACGGTAACGATTTCAAAATTCACCCCAGGGGTCCAATCTAAGGTCTTCAACGATTTAACTAACCCGTTGAGGACAAAATTACAAAGATTAGGACACTCATAATAAACGAGGTTCAGTAAAACAGGATGCCCCTGTTGAAAGTATTGGGAGAGCTTAACGTCTTTTCCGGCTTCGTCTTTAAAAGAGAGCTCCGAAATGGAAACCGTCTCTCCTAATCGTTCCGTG
Organism: Bdellovibrionia bacterium; assembly: GCA_049424145.1. Classification (GTDB taxonomy): domain Bacteria; phylum Bdellovibrionota; class UBA1018; order UBA1018; family UBA1018; genus JBMSSC01. The sequence goes on along the minus strand of JBMSSC010000012.1, from coordinate 3,319 downwards.
ATTCCCACTTCTTTTAGCTCCGGCGGGATAGATGACGCATAGCAGTACTTGCTTATAACACCGAGATTCAGGACAAACCCCGTGAAAAAAAGACAAAAAAAGGCTCGAAATGGGAACTGCAGCTGCGAATAAAACCGTCTCATGGAGTTCTCGTTATAGATTTGCAGCCGATTCAAGTCAAGAATAAGCTCGAAGCCTGGGGGAGAAAATGCTAAGAGAGCGCTCATGCACGTCATCGCTTGGATTTGGGTCCTTTTCATTTATGGAATGAGGGTTTTGGGAGTGAGGTCGATTCCCGGATGGAGAGATCTCTCGTTTGACTTCGCTACGGCGTTGACTCTTGAACTCGGTTCTCTTTTGATTTTCAGCGCCAGCATTGCCATGGCGTGTCGAATCCAGTTTTCGCCGCTCCTCATTCCAGAAGTTCCCGGAAAAATGGCTCGACTGGCTCGTGCGGGCCTTTTGAGCTTGATTCTGCAATTCACCATGGCCTGTGCGATGAGAACCTGGAACGCAGGGCTGAGCTGTCCCAACTTTCCTCTTTGTTCTGAGACTTTCTTGCCTCGTCCGTGGACTTTATACTCGGCTCTTGCGTGGACTCATCGGTGGTGGGGGGTGTTACTTTTAGGGCTCTTCTTCCATCTGGCGCTTCTCTCGGCACGAAAGGCTCCTCTTCTTGCCGGAGTCACACGTCGAGCGTTTGGATTAAGCGTTGCGCAAATCTTCTTGGGCATTGGAACGGTCTTAAGTGGACTTCACCCGGACTCCAGAACCCTCCACTCCGCTGTGGGTTGGGCTCTCTGGGGACTCCTATTTTTCGTCGCCCTACGCTCAGGCGGGGTCAATCTGAGCCAGGCTCCGATCTTCAACCCTCAGTCTCAGAGGGCATAACCCGCTCATGACACTCAAACACTCCCTGAAAACCTTCCTTGAGCTTTCAAAATCCGGCATTGTCACCTTAGTTCTCCTCAGTGTGTTCTCAGGCTACTTAATTGGACACCCCTCTGAACTGGCATTTTCTTGGGGCAGGCTTTGGGCCACCTTGGTGGGCATCCTGTTTCTTTCCTCTGGATCCTCAGCCCTCAATCAACTGCAAGAAAAAGACATCGACGGAAAGATGCCCAGAACAGCAAAACGACCCTTGCCCTCGGGTCAACTCACTCCTCAATCCGTCTTGGCCTTTGTTCTGATCACTACCCTACTGGGACTTGGGATCTTAGCTCAGCTCAGTTTTTCTTTATTCGCCCTAGGCCTTCTTGCCCTTCTTCTTTATAATGGCCTTTACACCCTGTGGTGGAAGAAAACTTGGGCCTATGCCGCAGTACCAGGAGCCATCCCAGGGGCCTTACCCATTCTCATGGGATACACCGCCGCCTCAGGCGAAGTTTTCACTCCGGGTGGGATTTACTTATTTTTCATCCTCTTTTTTTGGCAAATGCCCCACTTCTGGGTCTTAGCCCTGCGCTACACTCAGGACTACGAAAAAGGAGGCTTCCCGACTCTACCCGTCAGCCACGGCGAAGGGGTCACTTTGTTTCAAATCACTCTGTGGTGCTTGGCCTATGTGGGACTCACCCTCATTGCTCCTTTGTTTCTACAACTGGGACTGATCTATGGCGTTGCATCCTCTTTGATGAGCGTGAAGATCTTGATTGAACTCTACCGCTTTTGGAAGAACCCAAGAGACGGACGCTGGCTTCATTTCTTTCTCTGGATCAACTTCAGCCTGATTCTTTACCTAGCCGCAGCAGCTTTGGATCTATGGAGCATTTACTTGCCCATTCCCCATCTCTACCGCTAAGAGCAAAACGGAAGTCTCTTGCATCCCATCGTCTCCGTGACGCGACCCGAGACGCCCTTCTTCAAGCCGAGTCTCAGGACGATCTCTTTGGGCTTTTTTTGTCTTCTTCCTTTGGGGAGGGCTGAAGGATCCAGCCCGACGCTTTTGCCTCATAACGAGCGTGAATGACTTGAAACAGACTCGTCCCCAAATCAATGCGCGTGAAGTAATCTTCCGGATCCTCCAACAGAATCGGAGGCTCGTTGTCGGATCTTTGGCCGAACTCCTGCGTTTTTTCGCCGCTGAAAGCAACACTGAGCGATCGACCCGCCCCCTGCCCTAAACTTCCCCTTCCAGAGACTGACGACCCTTTTTTGTCGCCTCGGGAAGCCGCCTGAGAGTAAGCCATCCCCGACTCTGAATCGGCTAAAGACTTAACTGGGGTCTGCGATCCTAAGGCTATCGAGTCCATCGGACCAGCGGACTCGAGTCCTTGGCCCCCTGAAGAAGAGTTGGAACCAGAGGGGCCCGATCGCAGCCCTCCCCCTATCCCTGGCCTAGAAAAATTCAAAGCTGGAGTCACTGGCGTCATCCGATCAGAACCCTGTTTTTGAACAGCACCTCCAGACGCGCCAGGTTGAGACACCTCTCCCGCCTCAGCAGCTCCGGTGGCCGAAAACTGCCATGCATTCGCCGAAGCATCCCCAGCCGGAATCAGGGGTGCAGACTGCGCAGGCCCGCTGACCAAATTTCTTAAGACTCCCGCTGTTTTCCAGCCCTCTTGGATGCCTTCATGCGCAGGATCATCGCCAATTCTTTGCGGGCAATCTCTTTGCCCACAAAGAATACACTGATCCACACTTGAGTAGAATTCTTTGGGCTGGTGATAAAAATTCAAACTGTCGGATTGACAACACTGTTCAATTGTCTTTTTTATAGCTCCATCCGCACTTGCATAGTAGACCCCATTTCCCACGCACGCAGGGGGTGTCACTGAAGCCGCCCCCCCTGCGCCGCCTCCACCTCCCCCCCCACAACCCAAAAAAGCTGCCGGCTGAAGAAGAGCCAGCACCAGTTGTACAGCTAAAACGGGAGTCACGGCCCAAAGCGGAACCTTGGGATTCCAAAAAATCAGATCATTGAGTCTTTTCTTTGTTTTCATCTCACGCCACACCTGGGAATCCCCAATTCTTTCACCCGAACCTGCCATGGACTACGGTTCAAACTTTCCATCGATCTTGGTTCTCACCACATCCTTGATGAATTGAAGCGCGTCTCGAGCATAACACTCTCGACCAAACTGCTCTCCTGCACGAATACCGGCACTGCGTCCCTTCGCCTTGTCTAAGGAATCATGACCGACCTTCTCCCCGACAGATCTCCCATGCGCTTGAGCCTGGCTGGCACAACTTGAGATGATCGAATTTAAACGGGGTAAATCCTGATCGTAAAAATCTGCCTTAAAGCCCTCCACTCGTCTGACCGTCTCACACTCAACTAGGTAGAAAAAAACCAAAGCCAGCCGATCCATCAGACTTT
>JBMSSC010000011.1:0-36314 GCA_049424145.1 Bdellovibrionia bacterium | reverse complement strand
GCGATCCAAGATTCAGACTTTTTGTCCGAAGATGAGGCAAAGTTTGCCGAGTTTTTCCTGAAAAAAGTGGCCTAAAAATTTCATTACTGTGTAAGTCCGATCATGCATGAAACGGCAAGGCTGAATCAGGTGAGGAGTCCAGTTATTTTGAGTCTGTAGACTTCGCCTGATCTCATTTGGCTGCAAAATGCAGATTGAAAAGTTGGTCCAACATTCAAACATAGAGGAAAGGAAGTCAATCATCATGGGTGCACCGTTGTTGTTTAAGGCTATGACAAAAGATCAAAGAGGTCAGGGTCTCACCGAATACATCACGCTGCTGGTTTTAATTTCATTAGTCTCTGTTGCAGCCGTAAAGACCGTGGGGAGTCGTTTGAGAGCGAAGCTTGAAACCGCTCAAAAGAGAATCCACGAACAGATTGCATTTGACTGAGCTTCTGATTCTGGGGTTTGGCGCCCTGATGAACGCACCAAAACGCTCGGAGGTCAGGGGTGAGCCACCTGAAGGCGCATTGGGCTTTGGGGTCGAAGATGAGAGAGAGAAGGAAAAGTGACTTAGGATGGGTTTTCGGTCCATCTCCAACTACGATGCGTGGGCAGGCCCTCCTGGAGTTCGCAGGGGTGGTGGGGATCTTGTTTGGGATATTGAGCCTTGTTTTTTACCTGATGTTTGAACATGCCCGGCGGGCGCGGTGCGCTTATCTGGCTTTTGAAAACACCCACTTAGCCAGGCAGCAACAAGGTGCTGGGCGCACTTTTTTCTCCTCGGCTCCGCGCTCTGCAGGCGACTCTTTTCGAGTCATCCCGCAGGAAGAGGGCGTCTTCGGGGTTCAAAGCTGTGGTCATTGGAGGATTTCTGTTCAGATGATGGATCTGGAGCATGCGCAATGGTGAGAGGAACCCGGTGTCAGTGAGGTTCAACGTTTACCCCGTTTATATTCATTTGAGCAACTCAAGGGGGGCATTGCATTTTCCTCTTTTGGCAGTGTTCATGCTGTTGACTTTAGGAGGGTTGGGCACGTTGGGTTTTCTCAGGCATTGGCGGTTTTTAGTGGAGACTCAGTTTCGAATGGATCGATGCGTGGGACAGGCGGCTCAGAGCTTAAGGGATTCATTAAATACGCTCGAGAGTGCGAATCGCGAGATTGGTTGGATTAGGAAAGCTCTTGTGCTTGCGCAGGCCAATCCAGAGTTGATCCCCCCTTTACAGGTGGCACTTCAAGCAGAAGTTGTTCGACAGGAGGTTATTTTAGGAGCCTGGTCGTTGAGGAAGCTTCGCTGGAGTTTGCCCCTGAGCTGCGGAAGTATCCTTGACCGAGCTTGGCCACTGCCTGATCTGAATTTTCATCGTCCGCCGGCTGATCTGATTGGTCTCCAAGCCTTGAAGTGGAGCGGTGCCATGCCCCAGGCGTTTGAGCTCAAGATGACTCATTCACCTAGGCGTGCTCAGGCTACGGTGGAGAAAGGGGGGGGAGCTCGGGATTTGGGGCAGAAGACAGAAGGAGGTCCAATCATTGTCAATTCTCAAGCAACCGGGTTATGGCAAGCGCATTGGGGAAGCGCTCGCAGCCAATCGAGGTCAGATTTTTATTGAGGCCATTTTATGGATTGGAGTCATTGCTTTTTCTTGCTTCGCGCTTCATTCAGCGCTCCAAAACGAGTATTCTCACTATTCAAGGGTGCTCAGGCAAAATGGAGTTCAATTCGAAGCCACGCGCAAGCGCTAGGTTTGCTCTTTTTCTCAGCTTTTATAGGCTTCTGGGCCCATCAGTTTTCAAAGCAAGAGGCCCTTGGACAATGGGAAAAGGCGTTTCCCCCTTCAGTTCGGATCATGGATGCCGCGATGAAGAGTCGATCCTGGAGTCGACTTACGGATCCTAAGCGTTACCAAAAGATCATTCGAGGGTTACCCGTCACTTTGGATCAACTGGGGAGTTTTTGGATGACCACACAAGGCGACTGGGTGGCGGTGTTTTTGACTGCCCAGGACGAGGCTGACTTCTCAACGTTCATCTATCACGGAAAATCTTCGAGCAACTCTGGGACTCCTGAGAACTGGATTCGTATCGGGATGGGCTGGAAAGCGATGGATGATGTTCTTCTGCGGATGGATGAGCAAATGAAAACACAGCAGGTGCTCAAGCCAAAGCCGTCGCGTCAGCCGGTTTTTGACTCAAGAGAAATCATTTATTAGAGGCCCTTCGCCCTTTCCGCTCTGAGTTTACTGACTTGACATGGGGCGTAACTCAGGATTTACTTCGCCCCATGGATCAGAATTCTCTATCGATTTTAACCGTGGGTTCTCTTGCTTTTGACACCATTCAAACTCCGTCCGGTAAAGCCGACCTCGTTTTAGGCGGTTCAGGCAACTACTTCTCCATTGCAGCCTCATTTTACTGCCCCGTGGAAGTCGTGGGTGTGGTGGGTGAGGACTTTCCAAAAGATCACCTGCATTGGCTTTTGGACCGAAAAATTGATGTCTCAGGAATTCAAGTGGTTCAGGGAAAAACTTTTCACTGGGTGGGTTCCTACGACCAAAACATGAATGAAGCAAAAACGCTCTCCACAGCTTTAAATGTGTTTGAGCACTTTAATCCAAGCCTCAGCGGCAGACATAAAAAAGCTCAGTATGTGTTCCTGGCTAACATCGATCCAGTTTTACAGCAGAGCGTTTTAGATCAAGTGGAGTCCTCGCGCCTTGTGGCCATGGATAGCATGAACTTCTGGATTGCCGGGAAGCTCGATGAGCTGAAGAAGACGTTAAAGCGTGTCGATATTCTCTCTTTAAATGAAGGAGAAGCTTACTTACTCTCTGAGCAGAAGAATATTTTGAAAGCTGCCGAAAGCATTCAGAAAATGGGTCCTTCCGTGGTGATCATCAAACGAGGGGAGTATGGAGCCATGCTCTTTACTTCTTCGGGAATCTTCATTGCCCCTGCATTTCCCGTGGGAAGCGTGATTGATCCAACCGGTGCGGGAGATAGCTTTGCCGGAGCCTTCATGGGGTATTTGGCTGAAGCAGGAGCTCATCGCGAGATGGCTCGACTCAATCCTCAGCATTGGAATCAGCTCTTAAGGCGTGCCGTTTTAGCCGGCTGTGTGATGGCAAGCTTCACAGTGGAAGACTTCAGTTTTCGGAGGCTCGCTCGCCTGAGTCTCTCTGAGCTGGTTGAGCGCCAAACTGCTTTGTCTCACATGATCTCTTTGAATTCAGATCAAGGCAGAGAAAAACTCTGAACGCTCATTAATCCTTGAGCTAAAAAAAGTATCCCCAGTAGACTCAGCACGAGACTCACCTTCCAGAATCGGCTTCGTCGGGAGATTCCAGCAATGGCAGCCATGCCAATGGCCACTTGAAACAAGGTGGTTGAACGAGAGAAGATCGTGTGTTTGCGGATGTGGGTGAGAGAGCTGGTTTCTTTCTCGCGAGCCTTTTCTGAGATTTGATCCTGCTCTTTTTTATATTCTGCAATCTTATCCATGTCCGCGCTTGTGGCAAGTTTTCCCATCTGCGTGAGTAGATCCACTTTATTGACCAAGATGCTGCCTTTGATCCCTTTGGCTTGGTAGTAGGCCCATTGATTGCTGGCTTGAATCTGATCCAGCATCGCCTCACTTGAGTGAAAATTGGAGAGCATCGAAGCGATCGCAGCAAGAACTGCAAAAACCGACGCGCCAAAGGCGATCACTGCCACGGAGTCTTGAGACATCAGTTCATCTTCTAGATTTTCTCGTTCAAAAGTTTGTCGCTTTCCCATACTTCAAACTTAAATTAATAAAATTTAAAAATCAAAGCATATTTTAAAGCGAGAGATTTTTTCCTAGCTTTTGAGTAAGAAATGAAGTGAGTTCCTCTTTGAATCGAGCTTCGGAAAATAAAGAAGCCCTCTTTCGACAAGCCTCGGGATCAAAACGTCGTGAGTTTTTCTCAAGCTTCTCCACTGCCTCGATCAGAGATTCAATAGACGGGGAGGGGAAAAAAATGCCGGTCTCTGCAGTCACAGTCTCCTTCACCCCTCCGTGCCCATAGGCAATCACAGGAGCCCCAGAGGCCATGGCCTCAAGCGGCGTGATTCCAAAGTCCTCTACCCCGGGGAAAATCAATGCTCGACACGAACGATAGAGCTCAGTCACTCGGCCATCATCCACGGAGCCTAAGAATTCAATCGTGGGGCCCGCACGACTCTTGAGTCGCTTTTCATCCTGTCCTGAGCCCACAATTTGAAGGGGAAGCTTCAGTTGGTTAAACGCATCAATGGCAAGATCCACTCTCTTGTAGGGAGCAAATGCGGTGACCATGAGGTAGGAGTCTCCCCAGATCCGTTGAGATTGAAGAAAGCGCTCCAGCCGCGCAAATGGATAAATCACCTGGGAGCTCCTCCCGTAGGCTTGCTCGATTTGTTCAGCAATGAATCCACTGTTGGCAATGAGGTGGTCCACGCGAGGACTCTGTGATGCAGCATAGTCCCAGTTTTGCAGGGGCTGACGCACGAGCTGTGCCGCGGTCCTTACCGGCCAGGAGGCTTTTCCCGGAGCAAAATAATCGTCAAACCGATCCCAGATGTAGCGCATGGGCGCATGAACGTAACTGACGTGGAGGGCTTCTTTTGCCTTTCGCACCCCCTTGGCCACACAATGAGACGAGGAGAGGATGAAATCATAAGAAGTCAGATCAAAGCTCTCGATGGCACGCGGCATGAGAGGTAAAAAATGGCGATACCGTTGGAGGGCTCCAGGTACCCTCTGAAGCCAGCTCGTTTGGATGGGAAAAGATTGGATTTTGGCAGATACTTTTTTGGGGTCATAAACCAAGGTAAATAAATCGGCCTGGGGAAAGAGATCTAAGATCGCCTCTAAGACGGACTCCCCACCTCGCATTCCCGTGAGCCAATCGTGAATGATAGCTGTTCGAATCATCGGTTGGACTTCTGAAATAGGAGTTGCTTTTGAAATGACTCAAGGCTCAGTTGCAAGCCCGCTTTGAGCCCCACTTGAGGCTCCCATTGGAGAAGAGATCGGGCACGAGAAATGTCGGGGCAGCGTCGCCTTGGGTCATCTTGGCGAGCGGGTAAAAACTCAATGGGTCCCGATTTCTCGGTGATCTTTTGGATCAGTTGGGCAAACTCAAGTACCGTCTTCTCATCCGGATTGCCGAGGTTCACCACTTCATGCGTTGGACTCTCAAAAAGTCGGAGGAGTCCCTCCACAAGATCGGATACGTAACAGAAGCTTCGAGTTTGCTTTCCCTCCCCATGGACGCTCAGAGGAATTCCCTGAAGCGCTCGCCTGCAGAGCTCAGGGACAATTCGTCCGTCATCCACTCGCATGCGCGGCCCGTAGGTGTTGAAAATTCGGACAATCGCGCTATTGAGTCCCTTGAGACGTTCAGCGGTGCTGACGTAAGCCTCCGCAAATCGCTTGGTTTCATCATAGCAGGCGCGGGGGCCGAGTGTGTTGACGTTTCCCCAGTAAGTCTCCGGTTGAGGGTGAACCTCGGGGTCTCCATAAATCTCTGAAGTGGAGGCTAGCAAGTATCGCGCTTGATGGCTTAATGCGAGCTTCACCGTGTGCATGGTTCCGATTGAGTCGACCGCTAGAATTTCAAACGGGATTTGATCAAAATCCACAGGACTTGCTGGACAAGCAAAATGGAGCACTCCATGAAGACCATAGGGATTGATTTGGGGGATATCTTGATCCCACAGGGGGTCACATACATCGCGTTCTAAAAATTGAAAGTGCGGGTGAGTGAACGCGTCTTTGAGATTTTCCTTTCTGCCCGTGATCAGATTGTCGAGGGCGGTTACGGCATATCCGCGCTCTAAAAACCGATCGCACAAGTGAGAGCCAATAAAGCCTGCACCGCCCGTGATCAGAATGTGTTTCATCAAAATTCCTCTTACGGCTGGAAATATCATACGAATCGCTTGAGTTCATTATCAAATACGTCGTAAAACTCGCTGGTTCAGGGTCGAGATAGAAGGTGTCTGAACCTTGCTTCGGTGTCTGCTGCTGTCTGATGTTGGGTTTGATGACCTCTCAGGGTGGACTCCCAAAAGATCCAGCAGAATAGCTTCCGCTCGTTCAGCAGAGAATTCATCCCCCTAGAGTAAACTCCAAGCAATCACCCAAGCCAATTGATGTTCGACTTTTCCCTCCCAAAAATTCACTTGGGTGAGCCCATTGAGGTGAAAAACTACCCAAGCACAAAGCAGAGCGCGACTCATGGGAAATGGATCAGATGTGATTTTTCGTTTTCGGAGCAGGATCGCAATGACAACTCCGCACCAGAGCAGCCAACTCATCAGTCCGATTAAACCCGTTCCTGCCAAAACCTCCAGGGCATTGTTGTGCGCGTGACCCGCAAAAACGTCGCTAGATTTAAATTTTTCAACCAAGTAGTAGCCTGAGAGCTCTTCGTTTTTTCTAAAGCCCACGCCGGTCCAAGGACGTTGGTTAAAAAACTCTAGGTTGGCACTCCAGAGTTCCTGCCTTGGGCCTATTCCGATGCTCGTTTTCAAGCGATTTTGGACCGAAGGAATCTGCGTGAGACTGACACCGAAGGCGATTAGAAGAAAAATACTGAGGGGTTTTTTCCTTTGAGGCAGGCTCAGCAGGATCCAAAGACCTATCCCTAAGGGTAAGGCCAACCAAAGGGTTCGTGAGTAGGTTAAAAAAAGTGTCGAGAGCCCAAGCAGGATGCCGATGAAGGTGGGAAGCTGCGGAAGGGGAGTGAGAATGCCTCTGAATCGCCAGAGCAGAGTGTCGAGGGCCACAAAAAATGGAAAGATCAAGATACTGGCCACAGACAGATGGTGGCCTAAAAATAGGGTCGCATGAAACCGGCCAGGCTCTGAGGGGATATTTTGAGGTCGAGGCCAGCCCCAGAAGTATTGGAACACTCCTAATCCCGAGAGGAGAAAAAAAACCAAAAGCCAAGTTTTTAAAACCTGCCTTTGCTCCGCCGTTTGAAGGCGCTTAAGTCCAATCACCAAAACGCAAGGCCAAAATAAGTACCAGGTCTTAGCTAGATCCTTGAAAAAATGAACGCTCACGGATTTTCCAGCCCAGGAAAGGGGGAACCAATCAGCCGCAAGCAAACTCACCGCGCAGCTTAGGGCAAGAGCCATCGAGCTGAGAAAATAGGTCCTCAAATGACGCTCCGAGCTCGCCTGCGGTAGAGATTCTTGAGGTTGGCTTTCGGTGCGCGTGAAAACGATCGCTAAAAACAAGATTCCCGCTCCCACGTTCATCCAGGCCATCGAAGTGAGGGTAAGAGCTCCATAAAGGGCAAACAGAAGGCTTAGGCTCTTTGTTGAGCAAATCGGCAAACGGGCAGTAATTGACATGATTGACATATCTCCTTCCGATAGGATTTCTGACAGAGTTCTAAGATGCCAAGACGGGAGAGGGCAAAATCATATCGGGTTGGATCCCGTTCATCCACTTTTTTTAGCGATTCTGTCACCTCCAGTGCGGCACGCCAGTTTAAAGATTTGCGTAAGGTCAGTCCTAAGTACTGGCTGATCCGACCCGTGTGAGTATCGAGAGGCATCACCAGCTGATCTGAGGATAAGCGCCTGGGGGTGGGAAATGTCCGACTCATGAGCGAGTGCTCCGTCCAAAGCCCTGGGTCTAAGCCGTCTTTTCTTCCCATCCACCGAAGAAATAGGCACCAACGCTTACAGCAGCTGCCCTCCTCAGGTGAAGTCAGTAGGTAGTTAAAACTTCGAGACGTAGAAGGGATCTGCTGTCTCCAATCTCGGATCAACTCCGAGAGGGGCTTTTCAATGCTCGAGTGATCCTCAAGTCTGCTACAAAAATGCCCCCCTAATGATCCGTAACGACTCCAGCTTTTACTTAAAAGATGGAACAATTGAACGATGTCTTCCCCGGTATTGAAGCGATGAGTGAATCCCTCAAACTGCAAATAGGCTTTTTTCACAAACCTTGGATCCTGAAAGCGGTGAACCCAAGCCTTGGGGCTATCGGACATGGCGTGAATCCGATCCAGCGTGTTTTGGATCGACTTGCGGATTTGTCCGACTTTTCCATACGCCAAAAGGGCTGCGAGTAAACCCACCGCCTCCTGATCCCAGGGGTCTTCGTAGCGGTGAACCAATTCGAGTGGATCAGAGTGGAGGTACTCCTCACGGTGGTACTTCTGTTCCAATGCTTGGAGGAAGGGTTTCAAAGTGAATTTCAACGGTGAATGATGAGGTTTCGTGGTATCTTCTTCAGAACATGCGCGTTCGTCTGGTTTCATGGTTTTTCATTCCGCTTTTTTTTCTCTCTCATATCAGCTTTTCAGCTGAGAAGGGGAGAAGCCTTGGGTTTGACCTGCAAAAAGAAGAGGAAAAAATTCCAAAAGTTCCGTTGGCTCCGTCAGACTTAACTCAGAAAAGTAGTCCTTCGGTTCCCCATTGCGAGAGATATTTTACGTTTCAGGGGAAAAAGCTTGAGGCCGATTCGCAAATGGGAATGGATGCTCAAGAGCTTTTGGAGATTCTCAAGAGCGTCCCTTCTGCTGCCTCAGAGATTCAACTTTATCGAGATCAGTTGGAGAAAATCAAGCTCACCTCTTATTTAGGGAGCCTCGGTCTTTTGGCAGTCATTACGGGCTTACTCATGGATCGTCCCTTGACTCAGCCTGACGGCTCACTTCGTCCAGGAGGATATCTGGCCTTGGCTGGCGGTGGGATCTCTGTGGGGTCCTTAATTTTAGGCTTCAGTTGGATGAAAGCCAATGAGGTGCATCTCAGTCGTGCTGTGGATGCATATAACGCAGTCTATCCCGAGCGACCCATTGAGCTTCAGTTTAGCACTCACTTTGATTTTTAGCTGGATTCACGGGCTCTCCCAAGACTAAGGTGAGCCCATGCCAAGGCGTCATGATCTGAGAAAGATTTTATTAATTGGAAGTGGACCCATTGTTATTGGACAGGCCTGTGAGTTTGATTACTCGGGAACCCAGGCCCTCAAGGCCCTCAAAGAAGAGGGCTATGAAGTCATCTTATGTAACTCCAACCCAGCAACGATCATGACGGATCCTGGGCTTTCGGATCGAGTTTACTTAGAGCCACTGTTGCCCGAGTTTTTAGAAAGAATTATTGCAGAACAAAGGCCGGATGCTCTACTGCCGACAATGGGGGGGCAGACCGCTTTAAACCTCACGATGCAGTTGCATCGGATGGGGGTTTTAAAAAAGTATGGTGTTGAAATTCTGGGAGCTCACCCTGAATCCATTCATCGAGCTGAGGATCGACAGACGTTTAAAGCAACCATGGACTCCATTGGAGTTAAAAGTGCTCGCAGTCAAGTGGCACGCTCCAGAAGGGATGCTGAGGAGATTTTAGAAGCGTTTGGCTTACCCTTGGTGCTGAGACCCTCCTTTACCCTGGGCGGTGAAGGGGGTGGGCTCGCAGTCACCCCAGAGGAGTATTTGCAAAAAGTGGAGCGAGCTTTATTTCTCTCTCCCACACGTGACGTTTTGATCGAAGAGAGTTTAATTGGATGGAAAGAGTTTGAGCTTGAGGTCGTTCGGGATAAAAAAGATAACGTCATTATTGTTTGCTCCATTGAAAATTTTGATCCCATGGGCACTCACACGGGCGATAGCATTACCGTTGCTCCTGCGCAAACGCTGACCGATCGGGAGTTTCAAACCCTTCGAGACCAAGCCATTCGGATTATTCGCGCCATTGGAGTGGAAACGGGGGGATCCAATATTCAGTTTGCTTTAGACCCTAAGAGTGATCGAGTGCTCGTCATTGAGATGAATCCGCGGGTATCTCGTTCCAGTGCCTTGGCCTCAAAAGCCACAGGTTTTCCCATTGCTCGTGTGGCAGCAAAACTCGCTGTGGGATATACCCTCGATGAGCTCACCAACGACATCACCGGATCAACGCCGTGTAGTTTTGAGCCCAGTTTAGATTATGTCGTGACTAAGCTTCCCAGGTTTGATTTCAATAAGTTTAAGCCCACGGAGCCTCTCCTAGGAACTCAGATGAAGTCCGTAGGAGAGGTGATGGCCATAGGTAGAACCTTTGAAGAGTCCCTGGGGAAGGCCGTGGCGGGACTTGAGATGGGGATGCCTCACCTGGCAGCCTTTCCAGCTCAACCTGAGATTCGTTGGGATTTAATTGAAAAGCCGCAGCCCCTTCGTCTTTGGGCCATTGCAGATGCCTTAAGAAAAGGAGCTTCCATTGAGGAGGTGGCCCGTCGCTCCTGGATTGATCCCTGGTTTCTGTCACGGATTAAAAAGCTGATGGAGGCAGAAGCGCTTTTGAAATCCCATGCTTGGCCCCTGCCTCATCATCAGTTGCGGCAACTGAAGGCTTTAGGTTGGAGTGATCGAGCGATTGCCGAGCAGGTTGGGCTCAGTGAGCAGCAGATTCGGCGGGATCGTACCGAAGCCCAGGTGGTGGCTTCTTTTCATGCAGTGGACACCTGTGCGGCTGAGTTTGAGGCCAAGACCCCGTATCTGTACAGCACCTATCGAGGAACCGATGAGTCCAAAGTCAGTCAGAAACCCAAGGTGATGATCCTAGGCGGCGGACCCAATCGAATTGGTCAAGGCATTGAGTTTGATTACTGTTGTGTGCATGCCTCTTTGGCTCTGCGTGAGATGGGAATAGAAACCATTATGGTCAATTCTAATCCTGAGACGGTTTCCACCGACTTTGATATTTCCGATAAGCTGTACTTTGAGCCCGTGACGGCTGAGCATGTGCTCAATATTGCGCGAGTTGAAAATCCCATCGGTGTGATTGTTCAATTTGGAGGTCAGACACCCCTGAAGATTGCTCATGATTTGGAAAAAGCGGGATTAAGAATTCTGGGCACCTCTCCCGCTAGTATTGATCTTTCAGAGGATCGCGCTAAGTGTGAGGTGCTGATGAGGGATTTGAAACCGCTCGGACTGGAGCAGCCAGAGGCGACTACGGCTCAATCGGCTCAACAAGTCAGGGAGAAGGCCCATCAACTGGGTTTTCCTCTTTTGATTCGGCCCTCCTATGTTCTGGGGGGGAGTGGAATGAAGATCATTCATCACCCCCACATGCTGGAGCAGTGGATTGCTGATTCAAGGGTTGAGGATTTTGAGCATCCCATCTTAATCGACCGATTCTTGGATCGTGCCACTGAAGTCGATGTGGATGCCATCTCCGATGGACGCGAAACCTTCATTGGCGGACTCATGGAACACATCGAAGAAGCGGGGATTCACTCAGGCGATAGTGCTTGCAGTCTTCCCACGGCAACTCTGTCCATTAAGATTTGTGATCGGATTCGGACTTACACCCGCGAGCTTGCAAAACGGCTTCAGGTGGTTGGACTCATGAATGTTCAGTTCGCCATTCAAGGCGATCGCATCTACCTGCTGGAAGTCAATCCCAGAGCTTCACGCACCATTCCTTTTGTGAGTAAAGCCGTGGGCAGGCCGCTGGCTCAATTGGCTTCACAAGTTTTAATGGGAAAATCACTTCGAGACCTGGGCGTAACGGAGGATTTTGACTTGAAGCTTCAAACGTTTAACGTCAAAGCACCCGTTTTCCCCTTTGGGAAGTTTCCCGGGGTGGATGTTTTATTGGGGCCTGAGATGAAGTCAACGGGTGAGGTGATGGGGAGAGCTCACTCCTTTGCTGGAGCTTATGCCAAAGCCCTGGCTGCAGCCGGTATGCAGCTACCCAGCGGTGGTGAGGCTTTTTTATCGATTCGAAATGAGGATAAGGCTGAAGTGCTGTGGATTGCTCAAGGCTTAGGCGAATTGGGTTTTAAACTCTGGGCCACGCGCGGGACGGCTCAGTTTCTCCAAAGCCATGGTCTTGAGGTGGAGCCGGTGAACAAGGTCCATGAGGGCTCTCCTCACTGTGTTGAGGCGATTCAAGCGGGGCGTTTTTCTCTGATTATTAACACGGTCTCGGATCAGGCGGCGATTGCCGATAGTTTTACTATTCGGCGCGCTGCGTTGGAGCGACGAATTCCCTACACCACGGTGATTTCGGCTGCTCGCATGATGGTTGAGGGCATTCGAGAGGAAAGAAAAGGGTTAATTGACATTTTGCCACTGTCAATGGCCACTGAGGAGGGATGAGAACATGGAGATTCAAGCCGCAGGCGTGTGTTGGAGTTGTGGGAGCCCTTTAACTCGTCTGGATTATGGAAGAGCCGATCGATGCTCGCGATGTGGACGAGACACCAAAGTGTGCAAAGGGTGCGTTTACTATGAACCTGGCGCCCACAACGATTGCCGCGAAACTCAAGCGGAGCGAGTGGTGGAGAAAGAGAGATCCAATTTTTGTGAGTACTTTAAGCCCTCACCCCTGAGACCCGGGGGAGCCTCAGGTGCGGAAGACTCCAAAGAAGCATTGAGAAAAGCTGCTGAAGCGCTCTTTAAAAAAAAATAAGGAGGATCCAAAGACCTTAGGATTCCTCCCATTTCATGGGCAGAATCCGCCTCAGGTATGAGTCTTGATTTTGTGGCCGATTGTGTTAGCTCTATGGCCTATGTCGGATGAAAAAGTACCCATGACTGTCGTTGGTAAGCGCCTTCTAGAAGAGGAGCTGAAGCATTTAATGAGCGTTGAGCGTCCCGCTATTGTCAAGGCCATTGAAGTTGCTCGAGGTCATGGAGATCTTTCGGAGAACGCAGACTACAGTGCAGCTAAGGAGCGTCAAGGCTTCATTGAAGGTCGAATTCAAGATATCAATGGAAAACTAGCGAGGTCCCAAGTCATTGATCCTGCCGCGATCAAAACCGACAAAGTCGTCTTCGGTGCCACGGTGATTTTAGAAGATCCCGAGGCGGGTAAAAAAGTCACTTATCAAATCGTAG
The DNA here is from genome assembly GCA_049424145.1 of Bdellovibrionia bacterium. Taxonomy (GTDB): domain Bacteria; phylum Bdellovibrionota; class UBA1018; order UBA1018; family UBA1018; genus JBMSSC01. The sequence goes on along the minus strand of JBMSSC010000011.1, from coordinate 23,479 downwards.
GAGTGGATGAAGCGGATATTAAGAATGGGAAGATTGGAATCACTTCTCCCATTGCTCGGGCCTTAATTGGCAAAGCAGCAGGAGAGGAAGTGGTTGTCATGGCTCCCAAAGGCCAAATCCATTACGAAATTGTCCAAGTTCGATACGAGTAAATCCTCTCCATCCTTCTCATCCGGGGGAGCCACTCCAATTCAGTTTGTGAAAGGAGTAGGGCCTCGTTTAGGCTTTGTTTTTGGTCAGCGAGGTATTGAGCAGGTCAGGGACTTGCTTTATTTTTTCCCTCGCGCTTATGAGGATCGCTCCAAAATTCTCACCGTTGGGCAGCTGAAAGAAGGCGAAAAATCAACCCTCACGGTGACCGTTTTAAGGCAAAAATTCATTCCTATCCGAAAAACAGGGGGATCCATTCTTGAAGTCCATTGCCAAGACGATTCGGGCCCCATTGCGCTCAAGTGGTTTCATGCTCCTCGCGGCTTGGATAAACGATTGGTTCCAGGCACGCGATTAACGGTGACCGGCAAGATTAAAAAGTTTAATCACACCCTGGAGATGATTCACCCTGAGATCACTTGGGATGTGAAGCCTTCCCTCTCTGCTCCTACCTCAGGTGAGATGGATAGTGCTCATGTCGGAAGAACAGTACCAATTTATGTGGAGCTCGATGGAATTTCTACTAAGACCCTGAGGAATGTTCTTTGGGAAGCCTCTCAAAAATACTGCGATGGGTTAGAAGACGATCTGCCGGATGATCTTCTGAAGAAGTACGGTTTTCCTAAAATCTCTCAAGCCATCCGATCCCTGCATTTTCCGCCGGAGGCCAGGGAGTATGGACTTGAGCTTCTGCAGGAGTTTAGAACCCCTGCTCACCAACGATTGATCTATGAAGAGTTTCTTAAGTTTGAGTACCTCATGCTCAGGCGGAGGATCGATGCTGAACGAAACCCAGGCGTACCTCTGAGATCAAAAAAAGCTCTCGATCAGTTAGCCATTCTTAGGGAAGGACTGAGCTTTGAGCTGACGCAGGACCAAAATCGCGTGCTTCAGGACATCATGGAAGATTTCATGCAAGGCTGCCCAATGAATCGTCTGGTGCAAGGCGATGTAGGATCTGGTAAAACAGTGGTCTGTTTACTGAGTGCTGCTTATGTGCTTGAGCATGGCTATCAGGCTACGCTGATGGCGCCGACTGAGATTTTAGCGGAACAGCACTTTAAAAATGCGGTGAAGTTGTTTTCCGGAAAACTCAATGTGGCTCTCTTAACGGGGCGAACCCCTCAGGCGGAACGAGTGGCTCTTCAGCATCGTTTGGATCAAAAGGAGCCGATTGTGGTGATCGGAACCCATGCTCTGCTTGAAGATCCGGTGGTGTTTTCAAATCTCGCATTAGTGATGATTGATGAGCAGCATCGCTTTGGGGTCGAGCAGCGCAGTGTTTTAAGAAAAAAGGGAGAAAAGTGGGATCCCAAAACTCAGAAGTCCATCCTTCCTCATTTGCTTCTTCTCAGTGCAACTCCCATTCCAAGAACCTTAGCTTTGACGGCATTTGGGGATTTGGCTGTTTCCTCCATTCAACAGTTGCCTCCGGGGAGGTCTCCGGTGAAGACCCATGTGATTCGAGAGCGGGCCGAAAAACTCCAAGCCTATGAATGGATTCGATCGGAGCTTAAAAAAGGGAGGCAGGCTTTTTTCATTTATCCGTTAGTTAATGAAAGTGAGGCCGAGGGCTTCACTCAGTTGAAATCGGCGGTTCAGGAGGCACAGATTCTTGCTCAGGAGGTCTTTCCTGAGTTTCGGATTGGACTCCTTCATGGACAGTTAAGCTCCGAGCAAAAAGAAGAAGTGATGAGTCGCTTTAAGGATGCGGAGACTCAAATTCTAGTTTCAACGACTGTCGTTGAGGTTGGAGTTGATGTCCCCAATGCAACGGTCATGTTCATTGAGCATTCCGAGCGTTTCGGTCTCTCGCAACTCCATCAGCTTCGCGGTAGAGTGGGTCGAGGGAGCCATGCTTCCGTTTGCTTCCTGTCGGCTTCAAAAAGTCGAGAAGGCACAAGTTTTGAGCGGTTGCAAGTTCTCGAGCAGTCTCAGGATGGCTTTTTTATTGCTGAGGCGGATTTGAAGATCAGGGGCCCGGGAGAGTTTCTCGGGACGAGGCAATCGGGGAGTTTGCCATTTAAGATCGCAGACCTGGTTCGGGATCGAGAGATTCTTCTTCAAGCTCGAGATGATGCAATGACCCTATTAAATGAGGATTTGCATTTGACCCTGCCTCAACACGCCTCGTTTCGCAACTACTTGATCCGAGACGGTAAAAAACAGTTTCATCGTCTGATGACCTCATGATTCAAGCCTTCATTTCTTTCACTCCCTAGATTGGAGTCAAAATCAGGTGGCCTTAACCGCTCTGTACGTGAAGGCTTTGCTAATTTTTTTGACTTATGTTAATTAAACAACAAAAAGTTAATATATTTATTTTTAATCCAGTGTGCCTGGAGTTGGGTATTCGTTTTATGAAGTCTTTTTGGAATCGGCTTTTGCTTTCCTTGATTTGCTATTTATTCTTTTCTCTCCGAGTCTTTGCAGCTCAAGTTGAGCCATGTCGGATTATTCCAGATGGAGTCAAGCGTCACTCCTTCCTTCAGTGTTCATCAGGGGAGATGTCGCTTTCGATTTTAGGGGGGCAGGAGACAACCTGGACCGGGGTATTTCATTTGGAGCTCACTAAAAACCTCTTTAACAGCACCCGAACCATTCACATTCAATCCTCATCAGGTCATCCAGAAGACATTGCTCAGATTGTGGTTGAAAAAGACAGGATCCAACCCGGGCTATCTTTTAGTCATGTGAACATTACATTTTTTAGGCCCAATACAATCTGGGTGCTTGACGGATTGAGTCGGATCCGAGCCGATATTGAAGATTTAACGATTGACTCCATTGATTCAAGGGGCACAGTGGTCATTCAAGATGCAATTCAAGTGAATTCAAAACTTCAAATTCATGGAGAACGGGTGTTCATTCAAACTCCCTTTAGTGTGAGAAAGGGAACGTTTGAGCTGGTCTATGCTCAGGGTGGGTTGAATCGGCTGAATTATCCATTTGAGACTCAAATCAACCAGGGCCTGATTCAGGTTCGATCGGTGGGGAGGGTGCAAACACCAACTCAACGGCGACCCAATTTTGAGCCATTTTTAGAGAGTCGAATTGAAATCAGCTTTGACGAGTTTAGCGAGGCATTTCAAAGAGCCACTCAGACCTCGTTATTGGCTCGGTTCCCTGACCTCCATCATCTGGGTCCTGATTATGCCAGAATTGGTTACTTGAGAAATGAGGTTCCTCGCAGGTTGAGCAATCAAGAAAAAGGTGAGCTGGGGGAGATGCTTTTTAAGCTTTACATGGAAAAATATAAACCGAGCTATCGATATGAAGACTCTAAGATCGGTCCTCATTCCTTTGATGCCGTGTTTAATTCTGTCAGGAGAAATCCTGTGAGTCAAGAGCTTCAAGGAGATCTGATGATTGCTGAAGTGAAGTTTTCAAATTCGGCTTCAGCTGAGTTGGGGACTCGAGAAATTCATGGAATGCACTGGCGTCAGCTTTCTGGACCCTATAATCAGAGTGTTTTAACGGAGATGGGTCAATCCAGTGAGCACCGTCTCAGGCGATTGAGTCGAAGAATTAAAAAGCTCAAGGATCGAGTGAAACTCAAGCTTGCAGTCTTTAATTCCTCTGATTCTACTTTGAGTATCTACAATTTGGGAACCTTTGATGAGCCTCGGTTGAATTAAGATCGTCTGCGGTGGCTTTAAGCACAGGAGTCTACTCACAGGGAATTGTAGACGCTTGAGCTCTTGCCCATGAGCAGAGGATTTTGATGGCGCATTGGATAAGAAAAATCTGAGGCGCGTATTCATATCGATTGAATTGGTTTTTTCACACCCTTGACCAGAGAGAAATGAAGTTTCCCTTTCATGAGAGCGGCGGATTGGCTTTTTTCTACTAAATTTTTGACAAATCCAATGTTTTTCGATAACTCGTTGAATTAGGGGGAATTTCTATGACATTCAGAAAAAAAATAGTTTCTCTTCTCTTCGCTCTTTTTCTTATTGTCTCTCAGACAGGTTGCGTAGGAGGGATTTTCTTCTGGCCGCTTTGGATTCCTGGGATCGTGACCTCAAGTGTGGGGATTTCCATGGCACTCAGTGGCTACCATTATCGGTGCTATCACTTTGCTCACACAGGGGATACTTTGTTTTGGGCAGGCACGATTTTAGATGAGAAAAATCCATTGCATCAGGAAGTGATGAATGAGTTACCCAGGGGAAGTGAGTTTTTAAAAAAACTTCTTCAAGTCGGTGATGAGCAGATTGAGGATTACAATGATCACCTCAATCGAATTCAAGAGGTAGCTCAGGATTTGAAGGCGGATATTCGATCTCAATCGGTGCGACTCAATAAACGAGCCATTTTTGGGGAGGAAGATTTTATTCATGATCCTCAGATTAATGCGCTTGCTGAAAAATATGGATTCCTCAGTGCAAAGGGATTTCTTGAAACCTTTCATCAGGAGAAGCTGACACGAGAGCAGGTACAAGCTTTTGCTGAGCGAACGCAGCTTTCGCTCTCTCAGGCCCGCATCATGCTGATCTTGGGATTTGGTGTTCAAGTCGAGTGAAAACCGCGTTTGTCCTAGCTTGGTTTGTTCTTTCCTTCGTGTTCTCCCCGAGCTCCTTTGCCTTGGGGGGGAAGTTAAAACAGTTGAGCTTTGAGAGCGAACAGAAAAACTGGAGTGTCACCCATCCTCAAGTGGTGATTGCTTTTGGTTACTTACAACACTCTCTAGTTGAGCATTATGCGGAGGTCACTCAGAATCTCGTTTCTGATTTAAGAAAAACGGTGCCTTCCCTTGAGTTTCAGTGGGTGAGTTGGGCCAAGGGATCGGATTTGGTGGATGTCTTGAAGAATCCCAATACAGTGGGTTTGGTCTTTATTGCCCACACCTTTTTTTCTGAGAAGACTCAGGGTGCAATGTTGATTGCGGCGGATGGGCATCCATTGCCCCTCAATATCCTCTCTGCTGCTACGCCAGCATTGAGGTTTGTGAGTTTCTTCGGATGTCATGGTCCCTCTTTGTTAGGGGAATATGAAATTCAATGGCAACTGGAGAGACTTCCCGGGAGCCAGACGTTTTTCTACAGTTCGGATCGATATTTGTCTGCAGGCTTTCTCTATTTGGACAACCTGAAGAAGGTGCTTGCTCGACAGATGGATTCCTTAAAGGAGTCGGAGATCCTGAGTTTGGATTCCTTGAGTGATCCGCTGCGGACTGAGGCCCCACGCCCCGCCTCGGGTCGAATCACACTTCGGGTGAAAGACGTGTTTGCTTACCTTGAGCCTCGCTATGTGTCGATTAATGGAAAGATTGTTGGAGTGCTGGGCTCAGATGAAAGTCACTCCAATTTTGAGGATGAGTGGCGCGAGGTGAGTTTTGCTGTGGATGACTCCGTATTTGCGGCAAAAAAACCCCAGGAGATTTGCCATAAAGTGAAGATCATTGCGGCAGATGTGAGTCCGGGAGCTCGGTTGGATGATTACTTGCTGGGGGCTGTTACTTTAGAGGGAAGCTTTGGAGTGAGGGAGAAGGCCTATGATCCCCCGCTTCATTTTGGAGGCAAAGAGGTTGCTACAGAGCGCTCGGGTGGGGTTGCGCATGAGGTCCCGCTCAGACCTCAGGGGCTTGCGAAGTTAAGCCCAAAGAAGTGGCGTCTTTGGAGGGAGGCCGTGGAGAAGGAGATTCGTTTGCAAGGAAAGACGGATCCTAATCCTGAGACTTGGAGGCGATCCCCAGTGAAAGGACGATTTTTTATTGATTGTATTTAGAAATTTATATTATAGGGGGCAAGCGTGTCGAGGAGGCAAAAAAAAATTACGCTCTCGTCGTGGTTCAATCGGTATCTGGGGAAAGTGCCAATCCTCTTAGGGATTCCAGTTGGTTCAATGAGTTTTGTTTTTTTTCTGGTCCTAGCTCAGACGCAGGCCCACGCGGTTGAGTCTCAGTCCCCTGCTGTGATTGGAGAAGTCTCTGGTGATTATGCCAGGTCGCTCGTCGACCTTCCTGTCGACCTTCTCATTGAGGTCGTCGAGCGACTTTCCTATGACCGATTTTTAGTCCTCAGAGAGGTGTCTCAAGAGTTTCGTCATGTGCTCAGTCGGCCATCTGTTCTGCGTCGATTTCGCCAAGCTCAACTTCCCTGTCCGCTCACGCTTCCCCGATGGACGTTTGACCAGTTTCTCTCTCAGGGAACTCAGAGTTACATTTGTTCGAAGCTGCATTTGAGGATCCAGAATTCAGCCGAGTGGAGTGCCTTTCTCCATCATCCTCAGGCACTTGATTTTCGTGCGTTGAGGATTGAGCTGCCTCAGGATCGAAGCCCATCGGGCGTCTCATTTGAATCCGGGCACGTACCCTTGAGTTTTGATGGATTGAGAGACTTTGAGGATCTTCAAGAATTGGATCTTTCCTCTGCTCCTCTTGAGCCGAATGAGCTTCAGGAGTTTTCCCGGATCCTGCCCGAGCTTAGGCAGCTTAAGTCATTGAACCTCGCAGGGACTTCAATGACTGAGGCAGGCCTTCGAGCCCTTGGTCTCGGGTTAGCTCATCATCCAAGTCTAGAGTCTCTGAATCTTTCCAGAAATCCCCTGCAATTCATTCCCAGAGAGTTTTTACAAGACGTTCTTCCGAGCCTTAAACGCCTTCAAAGGCTTGAGCTTGAGGATCTCGCCCTGGGGCAGGAAGATTTAATTGCCCTGGCCCAAAGCTTACCCTTGCTGTCGGGCCTTCGTGAGCTCAGTCTGAGTGGTCTTTCGCTATCAGTTCAGTCCACTCAGGCGCTTGCCCAGGGGCTTGCTCAGGTGAGGCAGTTAAAAAGCTTGAGTCTTCAGCGGATGGGGCTTCAGGAGGTGCAGATTCGGGCTTTACTGGGCGCCTTAACTGGGCTTCTCCATCTGGAAACTCTGAAATTGGGGCAGAACCGCTGGGACTCTCAAATTGCTCGGGTGCTCTCATTACTGGTCATTCGATTGCCTTCACTCAAAGAGCTCGATCTGAGTCAAAATCGCTTGGGTGCGCTGGGAGCAAGAGTTCTTCTTCAGGGATTGCTTCCAAGGAAGACAATTCAGCGAATCAACCTATCGTGTAATCAAATTGATGCAAACTGGGCGCAACTCCTAGACTCACCTCTGCTCATCCTGAGTCAGTTAGACGATTTTGATTTGTCGGATGGACCGAGTTGTCCATCGGAATAGCCCGCCTCTCAGGATCTCTTGATAGCATCGATAGACAAAACATTGAAATCAGGCAATCATCAACTGGAATCATTCAATTCCACTCTGTTGGCAGGAGTCTTGTCGTCAGGAATCTTAAACTCAAGAGATCCATGAAATCTGAGGATTGACCCGATCTCCATTTAAAGAAACACCTCGCAAGTCTCAATCGAGCCAGGCTAAGTCCACAATCTCATGGGAAGTCGCTGGGTGATTCAAAAATCGGAGGGGTGCATGCTCGCTGAGCGATTAAAGAGATACTCTAGTTGAGGTGATAAAAATATATTAACAAAAATTAAAAAATAAATTGAATTATTTCGTCTAGTCCTGTAAAAGATGGATGAATTTTAAGACTTGAGTTTTTAACGTTAAAAAATGGCGGATAAACCTGATTCTTTATTTTATATTTTTAAGAATTGTTTAAGTTTCATCAGCCCCGATTTGTTTAAAAGAATTTATCAGCACTTACGTCTAAATAGGCTGATGTGAAATTGTCAATGAGCTTTTTAGTTTGAGAGAGTCGATTGAATTGCTGTCTTCTACTGCGTGTAAATTGTGTGATTTAAAAATATTAGACTGCATTGTTCATCAAAGATTACTGGTTATTATTAATTGTAGGAAAAAGGAGTAAGTTTTGAATCGAGTCTTAGTTTTATTATTAGCTTGGATCGTTGTTTTGAGTTCGGAGTCTTACGCGATGAAGCGTGATTTTTCTTGGTCCGTCGACCCACGAGCTTCCGAAGAAGTCGGAAAAAAAATCCCAGGATCAGAGAGGCTCAGGCGAATGACTCCGATTGAGCTTTTTGCAATGAGTGATTTACTCGAGATGATCCCCGCGGATCTTTCGGATTCGGTGTGTGGATTTGATATTGATGGAACCCTCATTGAACCCTCATCGCATGATTTTAAGACCAGAGTGCCAGTCGAGTAGAAGACGCCATGGGTTCTAAAAGAGTTGGCTTCAAGAGGGTGTACTGTGATTGCTATTACGGCAAGAGTTCCTGGACCTAGAACGGCTCAAGAATTGAGCGAGGCTTCCTATCAGTTTTTTACAGATCCAGAATTTCATCGGCCCATGGGATTTAAAAATCACTCCCTGTTTTTTGCTGAGGCAGGAGAGGTAAAGTATGAGAATGGAATTCTATTTGGGAGTCTGGTGAATAAGGGGGCAGTCTTCAAAGCATTACTCAGCTCACCACAGGCGCATCCCTCGCAAAAGATCCCGCGGTTTGTTCTCTTTGTTGACGATGCAGTTTCAGAAAGCCAAAATGTCCTTCAAGCCATGACCGATAGCGGTATTCAGACGATTTCATTTCGATATATGGCACCGGGGAGAGAGCATTTTGAATACTAGGGTCAGAACATGATTCGTCTTAAGAAAAAATTGGGAGTCCAGGTGGGTAGTCTCATGGATTTTGAGCGCTTTTCAAGCGTAGAAGAAGAATTTTTCTCTCAGGCTCTGGGTCTTCGGTTTCGATCTTGAGAAGTTTTCGTGGGGTCCGGAGTTAAACTTCTGGAGAGCTTTTACGATCATTCATGAAGCGGTTTTTTGGGGTTCCTGATTAATATGCCTGGATGACGCCTTCACAGTAATGTTGAGTGATTTTTATATTCACGTTCGGTCGACGGTTTTTCTGCTCGCAGTTTTTTAAACTGAATATTCGCATGATCTCTTGAATTTCTTTTTGAACTGGGACTTTAAATTTGCGAAGCTCGCCTTCAATGGCTGTTCTGTAGAAAGAGCTGGTTTTTTCATCATAGGATGAGTGGGTTTCGTTTAAAATAGTGGTGATCAGATTCGTCAACGGCTTCATTTTGTTGACGTAGTATTCCCCGTTGTTTGCTTCTAAGACTTGGATCACTTGCTGAATGTCAGCTAGAAAAAAAGTTGACATCAGCTTAGCTTCGTTTGCATGGCAAAAATTCATTTGAGATTCAAAAAGAGGGTTTCCTTGGATGGGCTGGAGGATGTCAGTGGCTTCGCCTAGGTCAGCAATCTTGATCTTCAGCTGATTGATATAGTTTTTTGGGTCGGTAACGTGGGCTTTTGGCCTAATAATAAAAAAATCACTGTCGTCAATGGTGACCCCAGTTAAAATTGATAGAAGCGTGATCTCATAGAGTTTTTTAAAAAATAGGTCTAGAATTTTTACGTGGTCTTTTGGGTCTGTAAACCCCTCGGTAATGAAATTTTTTAATGAGTCGATTTGTTTCTCAAGAGCAATAGATTTAAAAGAAAAAGTGGGATGGTCTTGAGGGAGTAGGTTTTCCATCAAGATCAAGGGTTTTTCCTCGAGGTGATGTATTTTTTTTTGTCTTTGGACTTCTGTTTTTTGCTCAGGGGATAATTCGGACTCAGCATAGAACTGGACGAACGGATTGACCTTCCATGAGTTAGGAAAAAGGCGACCATATCGAGCTTGCAATTGCTCATACCGTTGGTTGATCAGTCGGTTGGCTTTGCGCTCGACTTCTGCTTCGATGTGGGCTGCGTCTAAGTTTTCATTTTTAAAGACTTTAAATCCGATTTGGGGCTGCTGTGGCTTGATTGATGTGAGCGCATACCAGTCACCACTCGTGCCAGCTAACAGAGAAGTGCAAGGGTAGATGAAAACTAAGACCAAAAGATGCATCCTAGGTGTTCGTCTGAGAGTAGACTTTATCCGCTGGTTTTGGTTTTTTTTTCTAATACCCCGATCGGATTGCCCCGAGGGGGCTCGAACGATCCACATGATTTTTATTCGCCTATTGGTTTAGTGTTCGTTAATCTTAACATTTTAGTTAATAAAAATAGGAATAGATAATTTTTTATTTATTTTTAAATTAGACAGTTTGGGTGATTTTTTAGGTTTTTTAGCTGGATTAGGGCATCTGAAAATGGCGTTGGTCCTTGTTTTTTTTGGGTCTGGATTTTCACTTTTATTAAGTCCATAGAACGATTGGAATTATTACTTAAAGAACCATAGTTGACAAATTTAATGCTATGCGTTAATATTTATATATTATGAGTGGAAAGCTAAATCGTGTTAGATTAGTAGGGGATTTTATTAGAAAAAATAGAGAGGCTTTGAATCTCTCTCAGAAGGCTCTAGGTCAGCTTTTAGAGCCTCCGGTAACAACCCAGTTTATTTCCAATATTGAGCGAGGAGTCACACCTCTTCCTGCTGTTCAGGTTCCTTTCATTGCTAAGGCGCTCTCGGCCTCAGATGCAGAAATCCAGTCACTTTTAGAAAAAGAATATGCCATTAAGCTCAGTGAGCGATTGGGTAGAAAATCTGACTCCATGTCGGAGGGGGGCGATCCCAGTCATCCGCCCACTTTATTGGTAGCCAATAAAGATTATGTTTTCATTCGCAAGCTTTATGATGCTTACCGATTAGCTGATCCTGGCACTCAATCGGCATTTGTCGCAGTTTGCGAGAACATGCTCCGAATCCAAAAACCTGATTCAAGTGGGTCGGCTGCAAGTTAAAAGAAGACCTTTGCTGAAAAAGAAGAGGGACTGAACCTAGTTTGCTCGATTTTGGTCCAACTCGCCTTGAAACCCAGAGGGGTTAAGGGTAGAGTCTTCAGAGGTAGGGGCTTTCAAACATGCAAAACTCAAAGACATCGGCTTTTCCAGCGAAGCCCAGGCCTGCTGGGGCTAGGAAGAAAAGTAGGTCCACTCGGGAGCAGAGTCTCGGGGATCGCCCCCCGGTGAGGCATGGTTTTATTAAAAGCTTTGATGGCACCCGGTTATTTTATAGTTTAGAGGGTAGCGGAAAACCGCTTGTTTTTTGTTACGGGTTAATTTGCTCGAGCCTGCATTGGACCTATCAGATTGAGCATTTTCAAAAAAACTATCAGGCAATTTGGTATGATTATCGAGGTCATCAAAACTCCGAGGTTCCGCAGAACTTAAAAAGCCTGTCGCTGGAAAACATTGCCCGGGATCTAGGCAGTGTTCTGGATGAACTGAATGTTTCAGACGCGGTGGTTTTAGGTCATAGCATGGGCGTTAATGTTGCGCTTGAGTTTTATCGTCAACAGCCGCATCGTGTGGCAGGCCTGATTCTGGCTAATGGCACGGCAAGAAGGCCCTTGGAGACTTTATTTCGTCACAACTCCCTTCAAGCCGCCTTTACGGTGCTTAGGAAGTTTTATGATCACTCCCCAGAGTTGCTTAGGCTGCTCTGGAGGTCAACCAAGGGCAATCCCTTGGCTCGTTCTCTGGTTGCTCTAGGAGGTTTTAATCCCCATTTGACGCCCAAGGAGGATATTGAGCTGTATGTTGACCAAGTGGCCGATACGGACCCTGCGATCCTCCTTCATTTAATTGAAAACTACGACACGGTGGATGCCAATGCCTGGCTTCATACCATTCATGTGCCCACGCTCATTCTCGCCGGGGAGCATGATCGAGTGATTCCAGTGGAGCAACAACAGCTCATGCAGCAATTAATTCCCAATAGTAAGCTTGAGGTGATTCATCATGGGAGTCATTGTCCTCAGATGGATCTTCCGGAGTTGGTGAATTTGAGAATTGAAAAATTCTTAAATGAAATTAACTATTCGGCATCACCCAGTCGGACCAAGGAAACCGCCAATCGATCCACTGTTTAATGGGGAGATCCTGGGCTTCTAAGAGGCGTCTTAATGCTCCCATGCAAATTTGTCCATGGCACTTTCCCTGAGCGGCTTGTGTTACGGAGATGACCGCTTCAGGTGACTTGAGGTTGCCTTTTTTCACTCGAGCTAAAATTTCCTCTGCAGAGAGGTTTAAACAAGCACACAGAGGGTCTAGCGCAGGGGGCTTAAGCGGAGAGTCCAAACGGATCATCATGCCTTGATGCGTTTTCGTTTGGCAGGCGAGCTTTTTATTTCCGTCCACCGAGAGGGTACATAAGCCACAGCTTCCATCTTTACAAAACAGCAGATCCGAGGGGCGGCTTTGACCGAGTTCAAACAGGGCCAGGGAAATGGGGATTCGGTCTCGTACCCATCTTTTTTCTTGGTTCAGTGTGATCTCGACTTTTTCCGAGTGAGTTGAGATGAGGTGTTGGGCTGCAAACGATGCATCTTCCGGTGATTCATCCAGCGACTTTCGTTTCAATCCGCGTGCCTCCCAGACTAAGTGACTCGGCGTTTCCACTTGAACCATCTGGGTGTTGGGATCAGGCGATTCAAGGACTTGGGTGACTCGGGCTGAGCCTAAGTGTTCTCCCCGACGATTGACGAGGGTCGCAAATTCTCCCACTTTCCAGGGCTTGACTCCTCTCCAGGTTAAGGTCAAAGGAACCGTTGACTTGGCTTCGTCTTCCCGAACTAAGGCGATGGAGGCCGAGGGGCACGCAGGTAGGCAGAGTCCACAGCCCGTGCAGGCGTTTTCATTGAGAATGGGAGTGGTCGTGGGTCGCGGTAGTTTTCCAATTTGAATCGCAGAGGTCGGACAGGCGCTTTGGCAGAGATTGCAGCCAATTTCTTCAAAACATTCGATGGAGGCGATGGGCTTAATTTTTTGAGCCGTTTTAGGCACTCCGCTGAAGGCTTTAAGAGATTTCAGGTCATGCGGTGCAAGCCATTTGCCAGAATAAGAGGGGGTGAACGGCTGTGCACGATGAGTATTGAGCTTTTTGACTCGTCCTTTGGCTCTGCGGTAGATGCGCTCGAGTAACTCACGTTTCGGTCCAAGATCGGAGACCAAAGCCTTGACGATTCGAGCGGCAAGCCACTGGCCCCTTTCCTCCTCCGTGATCCAGCCCTCCATGTGCTCAGCTCGACTGTTGAGTGCTGTTTGTTCCAGTTCAAATAAGAAAGAACCCGGAGGGTACTCGCGAATTCCGGGGTGCTCTGAAAATGGCCCAACCGAAATCACACGTCCTACATCCAGAACTCGAATTCCATGGCGGTCTTGAACCCTCAGTTGCCACAGCAAGGGAGCTTTGGCGAGCAGTTGAATGGGAGTGGCCTCGATGAGTTTTCCTCCACATTGTTCAAAGTGTCGCTTTTCCACTTCCCAGCCTGAAAATCGTTTGGCATGCCAATCCGAGCGCGTTTCAATGCAAATCACCTCGGGAGTTCCTGATTCCAGAAGCCTACATCCCAGACGAAAGGCTCGATTGCCGCTGCCCAGGATGACAGTCATGGGATGCGTCCAGCTTACCGCATCAGCTGAAGTGGAGGACTTCATGCCTTCTGAGAGCAGGCGCTCGGCCGTGGAGATGGGAATCAAGCCTGCGGATGTCCAGCCTGAAAACGGATCACACAGTTCGGAGTCTTGCGCCACTCGAACCACGCTTCGGGCTTGAATCCGGTGGATTCGTTTTTGAGAGTCCTCAAGGATCACCAGTCCGCCTGTTTCCAAGGGGATCACCCCTCGTACGCTCATGGACTCTCCACCAAACTGACCCACGCTCAAGCCCATTTCGGCACAAATCGAGGAGATCGCTCGAACTCCAATGGAAGGCCAATTTTCAACTCGCGGCCCTGCCGCAATGACCACGTCAAATTTTCCATCTCGAACTGAAAAGCTCACCTCAATTTACCTCCCGATGCCCTGAGCGTGTGAGGGGGACCATTTGAGTTCACAGGCTGCTCGTGCCGCTTCCACCACGTCGGTCAACGGTCCATCGCTTTGAGGAACGATCCAAATGGGAGGATCGTTTGGCGACAAGAGCCAAGGCGCTGGGTTTGACCAATCTAAAAGTTCCCGGACCTTCAAGCTTCGAACTGAAAATCGATCCCACCGCAAGAAGCCTCGGCACAACTGGGAGAGGGCCGCAAATGACTCGGAGGATACCCAAGAGTCTCGCTGTGTTCCTGCGTTTCTTAAAACGCTCAGCGTAAGAAGTTTGGGATTGGGATCCTTCTGGGTTGCAAGACTGAGCGGAGGGGGAGAGCCTTCAAACTCGGCCCAAACAGCCATGTCAGCAAACATGCCGACTATAGACGGATCGAGGGGATCGCGCGAGTTGATGAACCATTGCTCCCATCGCTGCACACCGTTTGGCAGAGGTGGCTTCCGCTCAAGCTGTTTGCATTGAGCGAGAATCCAATTGCTTAAGCGAGGAGTCCAAAAGACGAGCATTCCCTCGTTGAGCTTAGCCGTGTGGGGAGAGCCATCGAGATAAAAGCGAATGCCGTCGGGGATTCTTTCAATCTGATGGACATCACAAAGCACGCGTTGGCTACTGAGGCGTTCACGGACAAATTCCAGCAGACCGTTACGATATCGAGAGACGTCAACGTCACAGACTTTGGGAAGATACAGAGTGCGAGACTCGTTTGGGGTTGAGCCTAGGCCGGGGAAGCGTCGCAAAAACGTGGGGCTGATCTGAGGGTCTAAGCCTTCGTCTGAGGCCTTCACATAAAGCTCCTCTAGTCCTTCCCAGCTCCAGCCTTGGGTTTTTTCCGACGAAGAGGCAACCCATAGTCTCCCCCGTTTTCGCACGTGGGGAGCATCCGGGTCATGAAATCCTGTTTTCTTGCCCTCTTTGGTTTCTGCATCGGCCGACCACAGCTCAATGGCTCCGGGAAAGTCTGGGCGTAACAGCTGGATGCATCGCTCAGGGTGACTTCGCTCCAGGCGCCTAGGGTCAGGAAGTTTCAAGAGCATGGGGTCAAGCGGGAGTTCTGAGTCCTCAAGAAAGAAATCCAAATCCGGATTCAGCAAAAGAACGGATTTCCCCTGGATGAACAGATGATGGGCCGCAATCAGAGGCGCAACACCGGTTCCGACCAGTGCGATATCACTATCGAGCCTCATCCACCAATGCTCCCATCACGCGCTTCATGGCGGTTAAGACCTGTGAGCGTTTATACTCGCTGTGAGCACTTCGTCCTTTTTCATTTTCCTCTGCGCTCTTTTGATCCATCACTTGAACCTCAAACGGATAAAAGAAGCGAATTTCCCGCTGAGTGTACTTTAAGTCAATCTTCTCGATGGTTTTAAGAATATCGTCGTCGACGGAGCGATTTTTGACGAGTGCTTTTAAATCCCGCAGATCGGCGTAAAGAGGGTTGCTTAACTTGATGAGCTGCCGGCAGGTGAACTGAATGGCTTTGTAGTGTTCGCTGGAGTGAGGGTTGTCGGCGTTTGCTGAGGAGAAGGGAATTCGTTCGAGTTTTTCGATGAATTTTTTTTCGCTTAAGGCGCCAGTTTCTAGTTCAGGAAGTAGGGTTTCAAGTTCGGATTTAAACGCATCAATTGGAACGAGAGTGTTGCGAGAGCGACTGGGCTTAATATTGGGCGCCATAATGATCATTTTTTCTTTCAGGTACTTGATCACGCGGAGGGCATCCAGTCGGGTGTGAGTGATGAATCGAACTCCAACCCGATCAAAAATATCCTCCGCCACATTCTCAGGCTTGTGTAGGAGTTTTAATGTAATGGACTCTCTTGATTTTTTTGGCTTCGTCTCAAATGCCACAAGATCGACGCGAAGAGGGTCTTTTTCGGTTTCCCCAAAAAAGAGTTTCCCTTCGGAATCCCGGTGAATGGACTTGTAGAAGCGATCGAAGATTTGTTTTTGAATTTCTGCAAAATAAGAAGATCGCAAATCCTTGTCAATGTGGGCAATGGTGTGCATGACTTTCAGGATGCTGCAGGTCCAGTTTTGAAGGGTTCGTGCCATTCCCTCAGGTTGTGCAGGGGCAGAAATATTGCCAATCATGGAGAAAAGGTCTTTAATGTTGGTGAGCTCTAAGATCTTCCTGGGGATCTCCAGCTTGAGTCCATTTGGGTTCTCAGGCTTCAGAAAGTGCTTCCGAATAAAGCTCACAGCCTCATGAAAGTTTCCAAAAAGTTCGGCATTTTCAATCGGGTTGTCCAGATCATAGCCATAACTTTTTATAAATAAATGAGTTTCATTTAAGTTAAAAATTTGAAACGGATGGGGCGAATCAATTGTGGATTTGCCTCCAATGATGATATCGAGGATGTCTGTTCTAAAGTTGTATTTTTTTCGAAGCGTAGCCCCAGGCAGTGGATTCATGGTAGCGTCGAGTTTAGCTTAATTTGGTCTGGAGCACCTTAAAAAATAATGGAAAAATAGCTGAAAAAACAGGAGGTTGCTTTTGGAGATGAGAAAAGATTCGGTGCGTCGCAAGATGGATTGGAACCAGGTTTCCGGTCCTACGTCTTGGGTTGTTTTTCTCGGGGCAACCGTCTTTGGCGCAGGTCTTTTTCCCAAGATGCCGGGGACGATGGGGACTTTAGCCGCTGTTCCTTTGGCTTACTGGGTGAATTCTTGGAGTCTCGGTTTTTCTTTAGGATTTTGGGTTTTGCTCAGTGGGTTTGGGGTCTGGTGTGCTACTCGATTTGATCAACTCATGAACACCGGAGACAACCAAAACATCGTCATCGATGAAGTCGTTGGCTTTGGGATTTCAACCCTAAGCCTTCAACCCCAGCCCAGCATGGCTTGGGTGGTGGCGTTCTTCTTGTTTCGTTTTTTTGATGGCTTTAAGCTCCCTCCCGTCCGACAAATCGATCAGTGGTCCAAGAACCATTCGTCTGCTTGGATGGGGGGCGTGGGTGTGGTTGCCGATGATCTGGTGGCAGCTCTTCAGACTTTAGGTGTGATTTTGTTGCTGCAATGGGGGCGGATTCTCTAGACAGCCATACAAAGATATGGTTTTAAGGATGGATTGTGATTGGAGTGAATCGGAAATTGAAAGCCCAAAGAAGAAGTCAGAAGAAATGACTGAGGTTCTTTCAGGTTAGGGATTGCGGTACGGCCATTGCTGTGACCATGAAGTAGAATTGCTGAGATCATAAGAGAGAGTTCGGTTCAAAAATCAAACCGAGGAGTAAATGAGAAAACTATGAATGACAAATCAATGAATGATAAGAAGATGAGCCAAGATCCCTCTGCCCACGCTCAAAGAACCAAAGCCATTGACCTAGCGGTCCAAGCGATTGAAAAACAGTTTGGCAAAGGCTCCATTATGCGTTTAGGGGCCGAGGAAACGCTGGTTTCCCAAGACGTGGCTGCTGTACCAACGGGATCTTTAAGTTTAGATATGGCCTTGGGCATTGGGGGCTATCCTCGAGGTCGAATCATTGAGATTTACGGACCTGAAGCCTCAGGGAAGACTACACTGACGCTTCACTCGATTGCAGAGGCTCAGAAGCAAGGCGGCACGGCTGCTTTCATTGATGCAGAGCATGCATTAGATGTGAATTATGCAAGAAAACTCGGAGTGAAAACAGATGATCTTTTGATCTCTCAGCCTGACACAGGTGAGCAAGCCCTTGAAATTGCCGATATGTTAGTGAGATCAGGGGGCGTGGATTTATTGGTCATTGACTCCGTGGCAGCCTTAGTGCCTCGGGCTGAGATCGAAGGGGAAATGGGAGACTCTCATATGGGTCTTCAAGCCCGTTTAATGAGTCAGGCGTTAAGAAAACTCACTGGAACCATCAATCGAAGTAAGACTTTGGTGATTTTTATTAACCAGATTCGTATGAAAATTGGGGTCATGTTTGGAAACCCAGAAACCACCACCGGGGGAAATGCATTGAAGTTCTACTCCTCTGTGCGTTTGGATATTCGTCGTATTTCAGCCATTAAAGAAGGTGAGAGCGTCATTGGGAATCGGACTCGCGTCAAAGTGGTGAAAAACAAGATGGCTCCTCCGTTTAAAGAAGTCGAGTTTGACATTATTTATGGCGAAGGGATTTCAAAAGAAGGCGATCTACTGGATTTAGCTACCAGCATGAACGTTATTGATAAGAGTGGAACCTGGTACACTTATAAAGACGAACGAATTGGTCAAGGACGAGAAAACGCAAAAGCCTACCTCAAAGAGCACCCCGAGCATTTACTCAGCATTCGTGAAGCAGTACTGAAAAAAGCAGGCATTGGAGTGATGGCTTCTGCTGCGGCACAACCATCCCCTGCACCCTCTGCAGCGGGAGCCAGTGCACCGATGAGTGCTAAAGGAGCAAAGCCTCCGGTCGTCCCTTCTGCGATGACCTCTGGCAACCTGAATGCTTCAAAAGCCGAAGCGCAACCGGCTCAAAGTAACTCAAAGAAGTGAGCCTAGGAGTCTAGGCGTTTTCTTCTCACCCCTTCTTAAACAGCCCACTGAACCTCTCCAGACTCTCAGAAAAAAAGAGGGTGGACGAGGCTCAGGGGGCTGTTTTTTATCGTTTAAATGGCTTCTACAATCATCACAAAGCCCAATCCCCCGGCGGCACAAATGGAGATTAAGCCTAGGTTTTTCTTTCGTGCTCGGAGCTCAAGCAGGAGCTGAATGATGAGTCGAGCACCGGTGGCACCAAAGGGATGACCAATGGGGATGCTCCCTCCATTGACATTGAAGCAAGCCGGATCCACCTGTCCAATAGCATGATCTAAGCCCAGCTTTTCTTTGGCCCAGGATTTGGACTCAATGGCACGAATCGTCGAGAGGGCTTGGGCTGCAAACGCTTCGTGCATTTCAACGAGGTCTAAGTCCGACCATTGGATACCCGCCATTTTTAAAGCCTTGGGAATTGCAAAAGCAGGTCCAATGAGCAGGGGTTCTTTTTTAATATCCACCGCAGCATTGGCCACAGCGCGAATCACACCCAAAGGTTGAGCCTTGGTTTCCTTCACCTTTGCTTCACTCATCAGAAGAACTGCGGCTGCACCGTCCGTCAGAGGACTTGCATTGGCTGCCGTGATGGTTCCGTCTTTGTAGAAAGAGGGTCTCAGTTGCCCCATTTTCTCAAGGGAACTATCGGGGCGAATATCCGTATCGCGCTCAATGACCACACCCTGAGGGGTGGCCACGGGGACAACATGGGTTTTATAAAACCCACGCTCCCATGCATTGTGGGCTTTTAAGTGACTGTCTAAAGCAAACCGATCCTGTTCTTCGCGTGTGATTTGAAACTCACGAGCCATGAGATCGGCCGATTGCCCCATGGTGAGTCCCGTTGTGGGTTCCTTAATTCCGGGTGCATGAGGCATGAGCAACTCGGGCCTAAAACGAGACAGGTGAGAGAGTTTTTCAAGCGGGGTCTTCAGGCGGGTAAAGTCTTGAAAAAAATCCGTGGCTTGTTGGCTAAAAATTGCACGAATGGAGCTAATGGACTCCACTCCTCCTGCAAGCCCCACATCAATTTGCCCTGAGGCGATCTTGGCTGCAATCCCTGCTGCCGCTTCACCGGCTGAGGCACAGTAACGGTTGATAGTGGTGCAGGCAATGCTTGGGGGAAGTCCTGAGTCAAATAGCGCTTCTCGAGAAACGTTAGTCCCCTCGGACGGAGGGCTGACGATCCCAAAATACACTTCATCCACCGATTCTGGGTCAATGCAGGAGCGGGCGATGGTCTCGCGAAGGACCACGCCTCCTAAGCTAGAGGGAGGGAGTTTCTGAAAAACCCCTCGGGCTCGGACAAAAGGGGTTCTCACCCCGTTGACGATCATCACGCGTTTTTGGGCCATAGTTTCTTCCCTTTTTACTGGAGTTTTCTCAGAAAAAAGCTTTCCATGAGAATCGAGTCAATTGCAAGCATGAGCGCTTCGGTGGCCTCTTTGGCTCGTCCCGGGGTTGCCGCTCGTGGAATTTTTCCTTTAGGAATGGTTCTTCGCACCTCGCGGGCCAGGTGGGAGATTTCATCAAACCCAAATGCCTCACCACTGAGTGCGAGTTGAATGGAGATCTCCCTGAGTTTTTCCCAGTCTCGGAGAACCAAGTATTTTCTCAGTTGTCGGACTCGAACCGCTAAACGATCCAAGTAGCTGCGTCTGAGTTTTCCATCGATTTCTTTTAAGTTTTCTAGTTTAAGCGCTTCGCTTAAGGTTTCGATATCTTTTAAATAAAACTGGGTGTGTTGCATCATAAAAGTGAGCTCTTCATTCGATTTAAAATAAAAAAAGTTCTAGTTTGTTTTTATGGTCCTCAAAGCGGGAGGATTAGACCATTTAGGAGAAACACAGTTCCCTAGTCCATACGTTAAACGCTTGACAAAAGTACCTTCGAAATTCATCACATAAATGTTTTTCTGGCCAGTTCGATTTGAGCTGAACACGATAAAGTTCCCATCGGGGCTGAAAAAAGGGTCTTCATTATTGCCCTGGTCTTTTGTGAGTCGCTCCATGTGGGTTCCATCCGAGTTCATCATAAAAATATCAAATTTTTTGTCAATCCATCCTGCAAAGGCAATTTTCTGATTCTGAGGAGACCAACTTGGGGTTGCATTGTACTTTCCAGCTAAGGTGAGGCGCTGCACCTGAGAACCATCGGATTTGGCGCTAAAAATCATGGGCCTTCCACTGCGAGAGGAAACAAAGGCTAAGTGTTTCCCATCGGAACTCCAGGCCGGATCCACGTCCAAACCCCCGGAGTGCGTGAGGGGCGTAAGAGCTTTGGATTCTAAATTGAGAAGATAAATCTCGGCGTTTCCTGTGTAACTGAGCGTGAGGGCCAGGCTCTTTCCGTCAGGAGTGTAGGCTGGACCACTGTTGATCCCTTTTTTACTCGATAAAATTCGAATTGAGTTTTCCGTAAGATCAAACTCAAAAAGATCGATGTTCTTAATATTCCCTGAGTGTCGCGTGATCACCGAGTAAGCAAGCTTGTTTCCCTCGGGGTTCCACGCCGGTCCGAACGACACGGATTGATGGTGAGTGACTTGCCTCACCTCAGATCCGTCGAAGTTCATCACGTAGATTTCCTTTTTTCCGCTCCGATCACAAGACATGGCAATCTTGGTGAGGAAAATCCCCGGTAAATGAGTCACACTTTGAACGAAGTCATTTGCAAAGGTGTGAGCGGCTTCCTTCATTTGCTTCGGGGTTGTCCAGTAGGTTCGGGAGAGAAGTTCTTTGGCAGTGGCGACCTCATAGACGTGAGTTTCAAACGAGAGGGTTTCTGCGTTTTCTTTTTTCAGGCGGGAGAGAATGAGGAATTCAGCTCCTTGGCTCGACCACTCGGAGAGTTGAAACGTGCCTGGCTCAATACCAGATTGTTTTTGTTCTGAGTGAAAAGCAGCGCGATCTAAAAGGCTGAACGTCCCCATGAATATCAGGTCTTTTTCAATGGTTTCAGAAAGGGTTTTTCCATACTGGGAGGGGATCTCTGAGTTCATCTGAATGGCCGGAAAACCAACGACGGATTTCTTCGTTTGAGCCTGGCCCACTGAAATGTAATTTGTTGGGGAGTCGGCTGAATACCCCAATGAAGGCCCCAGGGCAGAAACAACAAAGCCCGCACCAATCCAAAAAGACATGAGCTGTGTGATCATCGCAGCTACTATAATGGAAAGCCCATCAAAATGCCATCGGTCAGCAGGGTGGATTTGAATTCCTGAGGGGGCTCGGGAAAAGGCTGGCTATCCCGCACCGCTTTTTTAACGGCCTCATCAAATTGAACATTCCCTGAGGACTTTAAGAAACGAAGATCCTTGAGGCCCCCTTGAGAATTCAACCAAATTTGCACTTGCGCCTGCCAATTTTGTTTGGAAAGCCAGGCTGGAAGAATCCAGTTTTCACGGAGTCGGTCGCGAACCAGGTCTAGGTAATTAGCTTCCTGTGCCTCTTTTGCATCGGCGGCTTCAGAGGTGCCGGGGGAGAGTTGATTGCCCAGGGCAAGTCGAGTCTTCAGCTCCGAGGTGGAAAGATCAGCTTCCGCCCCGGAGTTCTCCTCTTCGATGTGACTTAAAGACTTAATTCGATCCAAAGCTCGTCGGTTGCGGGCCTCAACTTTTGAGGAAAACGATTTCTTTTGTTGAAGTTTCATTTCAGCGGTTCGAGCCTTGGCCGATTTCTCAGCGCTTTTTAAGATTTCTGAAATGTCCTTTTTGAGTTGGCTTTGCTTCTCACGAAAGGCCTCCGATTTGAGTTGCTCAGGCAGCGCAACGACGTCCACCCGAAGAACGGGCACATAGGGTTTCGGCGATGAAGGCCAGAGGATGGACTGAAAAGCGATGATCCCAGCGATCCAAAGATGAAACAAAATTGACTGCTGAAGACTCGAGCGCCAGTGTTCTTGAGCGTGCATGGGTGAGTGTCCTTTGAGGTTTTCTAAAGGGTTCTAAGTGACTCCTAGGGTGAAAGAAAAACTTCCTTGAGTTTTAAAGTCGACTCGTTCGATCCCCTGCATCGGTGGCTAGACCCACCTTGCTTATGCCTGATTTTTTAACCTCGGCCATCACTTGAGCCACAAACCCATAACTGACGGCTTGATCCGCTTGAATCACCACTTCAATTTGAGGTTTGGCTGCAACGATGGCTTCAAGCTTCGTGTGCAAGGATCCTGAGGCAACCACTTGGTCACCCAAGAGAATCTGTTTGGATTTTTGAATGCTGATCATGAGCTGATCGGGCATCTCGTTTAAGCTTCCTGCATCCGCTTTGGGGAGGTTCACGTGAACCCCTTGCTGCATCAGAGGGGCTGAAACCATGAAGACAATCAGAAGAACGAGCATCACATCCACCAAAGGAGTCACATTGATTTCAGCCAGGTGAGAAGTGTTCACTCGAATGGGACCGCGTTGGGCATGGAAGGAGCTAGGTCCGGTTTTCATCCTTGATTTCCTTTCTTCGTTGAAATCGAGGTGCGCTGGATGATGTTCACAAAATCTTGAGCAAAACTTTCAATCTCTAAGGCTATTTTTTTGATCTCCCCTGAGAAGAAATTGTAGGCAATCACAGCAGGAATTGCTGCTCCAATTCCTGTTGCCGTGGTAATGAGGGCTTCAGCGATTCCCGGGGCCACCACAGCCAGGTTGGCTGCTCCGGTTTGACCGATGCTGTGAAATGCATTCATGATCCCCCAGACGGTACCAAATAAACCCACAAAAGGAGCCGCACTTGCCGTGGTGGCTAGCCATCCCAGTTGGTTCTCTAAGCGGGAGACTTGCTCATTGGATGATCGCAACAAAGCTCGCTGAACGTTCTCCACCTTTTCAAATCCACCACTCATGGAGCTGTCTGTTTGATTGAACCTACGAAGCTCCTTGACTCCCGCCTGAAAAACCATGGCAACCGGAGATTTGGAGAACTTTTCACTTTTATGCATGATCTCCTCTACGTTCTTACTGTTCCAAAAAATGGAGATAAATTTTTCATTCTGAAGACGGGCTAACCGGATGGTTTTCCACTTAGCAAAAACGATGGACCAGCAAACAATTGAGCTCAGAAGAAGACTGAGGAGAACGAGTTTTGCGAACAAGCCCGTCTCC
>JBMSSC010000010.1:0-37829 GCA_049424145.1 Bdellovibrionia bacterium | reverse complement strand
GTGCAAGTTTAGATTCCCAAGCATCTTATTCTCAGATTTATTTTTTAGAGCGAGGTCGAGGCGTTTCTCCTCGCTCACCCCAGCCGACTGCCCTGTCTCGGGGAGGAGATTTTTTTTCTTCCCCTCGCTCTCCACTTGGGGCATCCGTTTTGCCCGAACCATTTCATCAGGGGGTGAGTAGGAGTGTCCTTCGGGCGCCTGGAGTTGGCTTAGGGCTTCAGTCCCGCTTGAGAATCAGTCTCCGGGCGCAGGAGTCTTCGAGTTCACTGTTTAACTCAGTTGAGTCTCCGTTGATGGCTCAAGCACTCCCTGATGATCTGGGTTCTGAACCTGCTTCAGATTTAGTCCCAGTGAGGCAAGGACAGAGAAAAAAAAGAGACCCTCTCAAGCTGCGGCGCAAATGGAAGGGATTGAACACTCTCTGGCGAACTCTTTTGGGGTGGAATTCCTTGAGTCAGGGTTCTCAGGATGAGAGTAGCTCAGATGAGGAGTCCGAGGACGAGAGTGATTCTGACGATGAGTCCAAAAGTGAGGGCTCGGTTCATCCGTCCACCTCAAAAGAGCCCACCCAGCAGTCAGCTGAGTCCCAAGAACCCCTACCTTTACCCCAGGCTTGGTATGCCATTGCTTTATCAAGTGAAGTGGGGGAGACGCCCGTGGCTCTCAGGCGCTTTAATGTCAACCTCGTTCTCTGGCGAGCTGAGGAGGGTCGGCTCGTTGTGATGGAGGATTCGTGTCCTCACCAACCCCAGGTGCGCCTGAGTCAAGGGTCTGTAAGGGTGGCTGATGCAGGAAAGCCCGCCTGCATTCGTTGCTCAGCACACTCGCTTTGTTTTAATGCAGAAGGGGAGCTTCAGCCTCAAAGTGAGAGCGACTCCTCCCGGATACTTCCCCCAGTTAAGACGTTTCAGGTGATTGAGCGTAATCGTTTGATCTGGATGAAGTGGGGAGAGCAGGATGAGTCAACCCCTGTGAATTTGGATCATCTTGAGGGTTATCAAACGATTTGGGCCAAAATTCACTCCGCAGTGGGGTTTCAGCAAAACCTCGAAGTTCAATTGGCTCTTCTACCTACGTTCGTGGCCTACGAGCCAGCGGCTTTGCAAGGGGAGTTCAGTGAGATCGGTGCGCCCAAGGCCGATCCATTGCAAGATCGAGTCAACTTTGTCCTTCAAAAAGATCGTTCTCGGCTTGAGTTTCAGGACTTTCCCTTTGGAAGTGGCCTGATTTTTCCCAACCTTTGGTCTTATTCATTGAAGGATCTCTATGAGGTCACCGTCATCTATGCGCCAGTGAGTTCGAATCAGACTGAAATCTACATCGGTTCTCATCGAAAAACCGAGCCCTCCCAGGCGCAATCCGATCTGAGCGAATCTCTTCGAATTCTTCAGCCCTGGCATGATTTCATTTTTGAGAATCAAAAAAGAGACCTCGATCTCTCAGCTTCCAATCCCCTGATTGACCACTTTCGCAAATGGCTGGGCGGGGAGCTTTAGGGCATTTTGGCTTAGTCCCTGCATCCGCTGGTTGAAGGATATCCGGTCAAATTGCCTTTGGAGGAGGCCTCATGGCCCACTTACGGGGGATGAACCTCGCAGGGCTTGCAATGAATGAATTGGAAGGGGTCGAGCGGGTTGATCCAATCAGCCCAGTCAAAACGCACGGTGTTTTGACGGTGCAGGTAGGCAGGGCGTCAGCAGCCAAGTCCTGAAGGAACTTGTTGTCATGCGGCGGCCGCAGGGTGACGGATATGCAGCAGAGGAACCCGTGTTTGAGCAGGCCAGGGATGGACTGCGGAGGGACGCTCCTCATTCCTTAGTTCTTACGTGATATTCAGGTATCCGGGGCCTGATGTTGGTCACAAGAAGTCTAAAACTTGCCTTGTACTCAAACCTTGGAAAGCTCGAGGGGATCGCTTACACTTACAATCGGCATCTGATGTTCACCCAGCACTGGGTGACTCAACTTGACTTGAACCGAGCGGTGAAGAGTTTTTCGACAAAAAACATGGATCAACTCGCGAATCAGGCTCAGCATCAGGCAAAAGGGATTTTGAAGGCGCACTTTGAGTCAGTCAAGCAAACAGGTGTCTGAGACTGACTTGTCTTGCAGGCGCCACCCAGTGCAAAGCGCGTCTAATTCACTGGAGAACCGCTTAGGATCATGCTACGCGTCTCCCATGCACCGCAAAACTCAGCTCAAAGGCATTGTGTTTGATTTAGATGGGACTCTAGTCGATTCGTTAGCCACCACGTTTCATGCGTTTAATCATGCATTTGAGACGCTGGGTAGTCCCAAGAGAACTCCCGAGCAAATCATGGCGCACTTTGGCCTGGGAGAACTGCAGATTTTTGAGAAGCTGGTGGGGTCTGAGCATGCCGCACAAGCCTATCAGTTGGCTAAAGAGTATTTGGATCAAAACTTATCTCGTGTTCCCCTTCATGCCGGCGTCGGAGAGCTCCTGGAACAGTTAAGATCCCTGGACGTACCCCTGTCGATTTTTACGGGGCGAGGCTGGGAGACGACAGAAATCATTCTTCGTCACCATGGCCTATTGGATCGATTTGTCACCATCATTGCCCATGAGCATGTGTCGGCTCCCAAGCCTTCCCCTGAAGGACTTCAGCTTGCCCTCACTCGAATGAATTTGCAGCCGCAGGAGGTGCTTTTTATCGGGGACTCCTCTGTGGATGTCCTGGCTGCTCAGGGTGCAGGAAGCCCCAGTGTTGCAGCCCTTTGGGACTGGATTGCAGAAAAAAAGACGCTTCAGGCTTACCATCCCGACCACTGGGCCTATGAACCCCAAGATGTTTTAAGAATCCTGAAAAACGAAGTGCCCCTGTAACGGAATCCTGAAGAGCAAGAAGCCTAAATCCTCCTCCTGAGATGCGGGATGGAAAACCCCGAAGGGCAGCTCACGAGAGAGGGCCTGTTTAAGGAAGGTTGAGTCGCATTGCATATCTCCCCTCCCTGAATCTGAGTGAGTTTTTTTCGCTTATGTCTCACCTCCGGTCCATGTCAATGACATCAATCCTGCAGGATCAGGTCCTCTGCTTCAATCAGCCGATCGACCGGCAGGATTTTTTGAATCCAGGTCCTCTCCGCTGAGAGCCCATCCGATGAGCGCCAGAGACAGCCTTGCAGTGCTCAGCTATTAAAAAAGCAAACCCGGGACTGGGTGAGCTCCCATTGGTCTATTTGAGATTTAAGAACGATGAGGTTGTGCAGTGGGCTTCGAGCCAAGCTTGAGTTCCTTGGAGGTCCCTCGTTTGGCCTCTGAGTACCTCTTCAGAGGTGGTCTTGAGTGGAGTGGGTTCTGAATAAGTTAAATAAAACTATATAAAAAATAAAATCCACTGGCATTGGGGTTGCAAAATTGGGTTTTGACAAACACACAATAACCCTTTTGAAGGAGATCGGATAATGAAACGTTCTATTGCGTCTTCATTGATTACTGGAGCAGTGGCATTGGCTTTGAGCGGAGCAGTTCCTGCGTTTGCCGCTGAAATGTTTGGTGCCTCAGTTCCTGTTGGAAAAGCAGGACAAAAGGCTGG
The DNA here is from genome assembly GCA_049424145.1 of Bdellovibrionia bacterium. GTDB lineage: Bacteria > Bdellovibrionota > UBA1018 > UBA1018 > UBA1018 > JBMSSC01. The sequence goes on along the minus strand of JBMSSC010000010.1, from coordinate 34,275 downwards.
GCAGGCCGGCCAAAAAGCAACTCAAAAAGTGAGCCAGAAAGCAGGACAAGCCGGTCAGAAGCTGAGTCTTCCAGGCCAGAAAGCAGGCCAAGCCGGCCAAAAAAGTGGAATTTCAACCCAGAAATCCACTCAGAAAGGTCTAGCCGGCCAGAAAGCAGGCCAAGCGGGCCAGAAGGCTGGGCAGGCTGGTCAAAAGGCAGGACAAGCGGGCCAGAAAGCAGGCCAAGCCGGTCAGAAGGCCTCTCAGAAGATGGTCATCTAGCAGGTCGCTTCAGGCTCTGTGGGTTTTAACTGGTCTTTCGCTCGAGGTGCTGAAGTTGGATTGACCCATGAAATTTGTTTTTTCATGAAAGTCTGAAATTCTGGGACTCTGAATCAGCCGGATCAACGGGGAAGAGGGATTGTCTTCCGCTTCCCCGTTGATCCCTGCTTTCTCTTTTGTGACGCTATTTTTTTGGACTCAGGCTTTCAAGGTCTTTCAGGACCTCTTGAGCATGTGTTTCAGGATTCACACTCTCGTACACACGAACGATTTTCCCTTCTGCACTGATGAGAACGGTTTTTCGCTGTAAAAGGCCCAGCAGGGGAATTCTCCCCACACCAAACTGATCTGCAACTGATCCTTGAGAGTCTACAAGTAAGTCAAAGGGCAGTCGGTGCTTTTCCCGAAACTTTTGATGCTCCTTGGAGTCTTGAACGGACACGCCTAAAATAACGGCGCCCTTCTTTTTAAACTTCAAATATTCATCACGAAAATGGCAAGCCTCTTGGGTGCATCCGGGGGTTTGATCCTTAGGGTAGAAGAAAAGAATGACTGGACTTCCCCGAAACGAGGAGAGGGTCACGGGGGTTTCATTCTGGTTGAGCGCTGTGAACTCAGGAGCTTGATCCCCAGGCTTGAGCGCAAGACCTAGCAGAGCTAAGCCTAAAACAAGAGTTCTTGTGAGTCGAGAGTTCCCGGGGTGCATGGATCCAATGGACATATGAAGTGGCTTCCTTTCAGTGGATAAAAGTTTCCTACACAAGGCAGGAGGAAGAAGCACAGCGGTGCTTTCGTTCCGTTTGAACTACCCTGACCGAGAAGAGGAGAAGTTGCAAGAGGGAGAGGTGGGAAGGAACTCGATCCATGATTCACTACGGCCTTGTTTTGAGCGGTGGAGGTGCAAGAGCGGCCTATCAGGCAGGGGTCTTAAAAGGCCTGGCTCAAGTCTTAAGCTCCCGTGGAATAAAACTGTCTTTTTCAGTCATCTCGGGAGTATCCGCGGGTGCGATTAACTCAGCCTACTTGGCATCCTATGCCACTGAACTGCGCGATGCCTCCCATGAGCTTTGTGAGCTCTGGAGCAAGCTCACCATCGAGCAGGTCGTTCAAACTCATTGGACGACTTTGGGGAAAATTGGGGTGCGGTGGCTCAGGGATCTCTCTTTAGGGGGAGTCCTGGGTAATAGTCGATCCACCTTTTTACTCGATGCCTCCCCACTTTATCGCCTCCTGGAATCTCAGATTCGTTTTTCCGAGATCACGAAATTCATCGAAAAAGGAGTTTTAAAAGCCCTGGCGGTGTCTGTTTTGAACTATCGAACGGGTACAGGAATTAGCTTTTTTGAAGGCGCAGCGGGACTTTTACCCTGGGTGAGAAGCTCGCGCCTGGGGCAGCGAACGAAACTCACCTTAGCTCACATCATGGCCTCCGCTTCCATTCCCGTCCTCTTTGCTCCGGTTCGCATCGGTCATACCTATTATGGAGATGGAGGAATTCGCCTTCTGACTCCCCTTAGTCCTGCCATTCGTCTCGGTGCGGATCGAATTGTCGCCATTGGAATCCGTTCCGCCCTCTCCGATCAGCTCACCTGGGAGGAGAATCAAACCCGAGAAATGCATCAGATCTGTTTGGCCGATATTGCAGGGGCCATGTTAAATGCGGCGCTGTTGGATCATTTAGATGCGGATTTGGAGCGACTTCAAAGAATCAATCAGACCGTCTCCTTATTAAGTCCTCAAGCCCGAGCTGTTCATCCCTATCCATTAAGAGTGATTCCGACTCTCATGATTCGCCCGAGTCAGGATTTAGGAACCCTGGCCTCAGAACAGTTCCACCGATTTCCCCTCACGCTCCGCTACCTGATGAGAGGCATCGGCGCTTCGGATCTAAAGGGCTGGGATCTTCTGAGCTATTTGGCATTTGATCAGACCTATTGTCGTCTTTTAATTGATTTGGGGCTTCAAGACGTCTCGGCAAGAAAAGAAGAGATTCTCCGGTTTTTTTCCGTCTGAAGATGGGTTACTCTTTGAATCTCAAGACGATCTTAGAATGAAGAAGCAAAAAATTAAATTCTGATCCGCTTAAATATAAAAAAAGGAGCATGGAAAATGAAACGCACCACCCCTTGGTCTCAGTTGAAGTCTCAGTTTTTTGCCTTTTTTATTCCCACGCTGTTCTTAACGGGAGTGAGTGCTCCCTCTTATGCCTTGGACTTCTCAGTGTTGGGTGCGGTCAGCTCATCAAATTACAGTGTGACTCCCCAGCTGGCGGCAAGTGCCGGCGGAGTCGGATTTGGGGGAGGGGCAACTTTAGGGTTTGATCTGGCTCCGTTTTTCTCCTTGGAGACGGGAGCAGTTCTCGTGAATCACCCGTTTTCGGCGACCTCCCTCTCATCGGCTGTCACGGTGAACTACAATTATCTGGAGATCCCCCTTCTTTTGCGCTTTACGCCCGTGTCTTTTGTATCCTTAGCCGCAGGTCCTTACTACGGAATCTCAAGCTCAATCAGCGCCTCGGGGGTTATTCCCACTGAACTTCAGGCAGCATCCTTAGGGGGCGCTTATGTTCGAAATAATGACTACGGGCTCATGTTTGGGGGCGGCATCAGGCTTCCGTTACTGCCCTTGTTGCGACTCCGGTTTGATGTGTTTTATAAGTACGGACTGGCAAACCTAAGTGCAGGAAGTGCCTCTCAGTATGCCAGAAATGTGGATGTCTGGGCGGGTCTCATGTTTGGATTTTAATCTCCAAGGAGTTTAGGAAATCAGGATGGAGCCTTTATCTGCGGGGCTGATTGGTCATCCCGTCAGCCACTCTTTGTCGCCTGAGATTTTTCGCTGGCTTTCGGTCCAACTTCATCGGCCTTTGCATTATCAAAAGCTCGATGTGCCCCCAGAAAAGCTTCGATCCTTTTTTGCTCTCCAAAAGCAGTTTCAGATGTGGGTCGGCTGGAGTGTGACCATTCCCCACAAAGAGAAGGTCATGAATTGGGTTGAGGAGCTCTCCCCGGAAGCTCAAGCCATCGGTGCAGTCAATTGCGTGAGTTGGAAAAAAGGACGGCTCATAGGATTCAATACGGATGCACTTGGGGTCAAAAAAAGTCTGCAAGAGGCGGGTTTTCGGTTCTCAGGGGCTCGGGCAGTGATTTATGGAGCCGGGGGGGCGGCGTTGGCCGTGGGTGCCGTGTTAGGAAAGTACGGAGCTCGGGAGGTGGCCTTCATCAATCGAAGCATCACTCGGGCTAAACGGGCGGCTCATCAACTGTCCTCCTCATTTCCCAAGACGCGCTTCTGGGCAGGCTCCGAGTTGAAGGCGATTGCTTGGTCCCCGTCCCTCTCCAAAGGAGCAGGGGTTCCTCGGGTGAGTCTCTTTGTCAACGCCACCCCTGTGGGGATGCAGGGGTTTTCGGATCAAACCTTTGAGCAACCGCTTTTTTCGGGGAAATCCCCCGGAGCCCTTGCCTTGGATCTAATCTATCGTCCCGAGAAGACGCCCTTTTTGACCCTTGCCGCCCAAGAAGGGTTGAAGACCCTCGGAGGATTGGATATGCTCCTTTGGCAAGCCATGGCGGCTTGGGAGATTTGGATGGGCCAGAGGATTGCTCAGCCAAAAAAAATTAAAGCCAGCTTAAAACTTCATTTGCAGAAGCTCATGGCTTCCTCAAAAAAACCAAACAGTTCAAGGTTCAGAGGTTGAGTCCTCACTCCGCATCCGGACCTTGATCTCAAAATGAGAGATGGTATGGGTTCCCTTCGTTTTTTAACTGCCGGTGAGTCACATGGAAAAGCCTTAGTGGGAATCTTAGAAGGTCTCCCTGCGGGCTTACCCCTGAGCGCACACGACCTTCATCAGGAGCTGAAGCGAAGAAAATTGGGATACGGTCGAGGGGCACGTCAAAAGATTGAGACCGATGAGGTGCAGATTCTCTCGGGCGTGCGTCATGGCTTGACTCTGGGAAGCCCCATCTGCTTGCTCATGTGGAATCTGGATTGGGAGTCGTGGAAGTCCATCATGCAAGTGGAGCCTGAGGGATCCCAGGACTCCAAAAACGACGCTGAACCACTCGACCCTTTGGCCCCCTCTCATGATCTTAAAAAAAAACGCATCGTCTATGTCCCTCGTCCCGGACACGCCGATTGGGTTGGGGGCGTCAAGTACGCCCACTCCGATCTGCGTAACGTGTTGGAGCGCTCCAGTGCTCGAGAAACGGCCATGAGAGTTGCTTTGGGCGCCGTGGCTCGTCATTTTTTGAAGGCCTTGGGGATTGAACTGGGAAGCCGTGTGGTGCGCTTAGGCTCTGCTTTTGACTCAACCGAGTCAGGGATTTCCGTTTCGGACCTGAATCAAAAAGCCGATGCCTCGCCCGTGCGGTGCTTAAATCCGCAGGCTGAAAAAGAAATGATGGCGCTCATTGATCAAGCCCAACTTCAGGGAGATACCGTGGGCGGTGAATTTGAGGTTCAAGCCAGTGGACTACCGATGGGTCTGGGGAGCTACGTGCAGTGGGATCGAAGGCTTGAGGCTGAGATTGGTCGCGCGTTTCTGAGCTTAAACGCCATCAAGGGCGTTGAAGTGGGTTTAGGCTTTGAAGCGGCCCGGAGGATGGGTTCTGAAGTTCATGATGAGTTTTTTCAAGGGGGCGCTGAGTCGTCCAGAGGCCATCCCCATTCCGGTGCACCCCGAGCTCCGGTTCTCTGCTCAAAAACCAATCGATCCGGAGGGATTGATGGCGGAATGTCCACAGGTCAGGTCTTAATGGTTCGAGCCGCCATGAAACCCCTTTCGACACTCATGAAGCCGTTGGCGTCAGTGGATTTGACCACCGGAGAGCCAGAGAAAGCTCATGTGGAGCGCTCCGATGTGTGTGCCGTGCCCGCAGCCTCCGTTATTGGGGAGTCCCTCCTGGCTTTGGTCTTGAGTCAGTCCATCTTAGAAAAGTTCGGAGGCGATTCTCTATCGGAAGTCAAAAGTCGTGTGGAGCAATGGAAACACAGGCACCCCAGTTGAGTGGCCCTTCGTTTCGTCTGTTTTTCACCGGGTTCATGGGAGCAGGAAAGTCCACAGTGGCTCAGCTTCTCAGCACCCACTTTCAGCTTCCCTGGTTGGATACGGATCGTCGGATTGAGCAGATCATGGGAATCCCAGTTGCTCAGGTGTTTGAGCGCTTTGGGGAGGAGGTTTTTCGTCAATCCGAAAGCCAAGTCTTACGCGATTTGGATCAGCAATCGGCGGTCTTTATTGCACTCGGTGGGGGATCCTTAGTTCGTCCTGGGAACCTTGCGCGTATTCAATCCCTCGGTCGATTGGTGTATCTGAAAGCCCAGCCAGGGGTTCTCTGGGAGCGTATCCAGGCCCAGCCCCAGGCACCGATTCGGCCTTGGGCACAAAACGGATTCGAGGCATTTAAACAGCTTTTGGAGCAACGCGAACTCACGTATGGCGCTGCGGATTGGATTCTTCCAACGGATGGAAAAACCCCCAAGCAAGTGGTGGAGTGGATTGCCCAGGAAGTTCTGAGAAAGGAGATGAAAGTTCTATGAAGCGATTTTCTGTATCCTTCCCCAGTGGGCACTCCCATGAGGTTTGGATCGGTGTGGGTATCTTAGAGCGGATCGCGGGATTTATTCGCTCCACAAACAGCTCGCAGGTATTTCTTGTTTCCGACAAACGCGTGAAGCAAAGAGCAAGTGAAATTCATGTAGCCTTGAAGGCCCGTGGCATTCCTGTGGTTTTTAAAACCCTCACAGTGACCGAAGACTTAAAAAACTTTCATCAATTGGAGCCCTTGTTCTCCCAGTTGGTCCGTAATCACGTCGATCGCTCCTCGGTTCTTATTGCCGTAGGTGGGGGAGTCATTGGCGATACACTGGGCTTCTTAGCGGCCACCTACTTAAGAGGGATTCGTTGGGTTGGGGTTCCAACCACGCTGTTAGCTCAAGTCGATAGTGCTTTGGGGGGCAAAACCGGCGTGAATCATGCTTTGGGTAAAAATCTCATCGGTGCCATTCACCAGCCCGCCCTGGTGGTGTGCGATGGGGCTTTCCTCATGAGCCTCCTTTCACGGGATCAGCTCTCAGGATTTGCCGAGATGCTGAAGGTCGCTTTGGTGTTTGATCCGCCGCTTGCGCTTCAACTCCGAACGGCTTGGGAAAAAAAGCAATTTTTAAAAGGATGCGCAGGCGAGAAGCAGGCCCAGGGGAAACTCATGGGGTGGATCCAAGCCTGTTTGAAGTGGAAAGCCTGGGTCGTGACTCAAGACGAACGAGAAACCCAAGGCCTTCGAGCGCAGTTGAACTTTGGTCACACCTTTGCTCATGCGCTGGAAGCCCAAACGGGATATCAGAAGTTTCGGCACGGCGAGGCCGTCGCACACGGGATGCGCTTGGCTCTTCATCTTTCTGTTCTTCGAGGACATCTGAATGAGGCTCAAGCTCAACCCTGGTTGGAGTTTCTCCAGAGCCTGCCGCTTCCTGCTTTACCCAAGTCGGTGCCTTTTTCCTCCTATTGGGATCTCATGCAGAGAGATAAGAAGACTCAGGCTCAGAGAATCAAATGGGTCCTCCTTCGAGGGATTGGGCAGTGTGTGATGGATTCTCAGGTGCAAAAAAGGGAGGTTCATGAGGCTTGGCGTCTTTTGATGGCTCAAAGCACTTCCTCCCCTTTTCCTAAGAAGGCTCGGTTCAAACGGAGTTCCACATGAAATCTCAAGTCCAGCGCCTGAAGTCCGCCCAGGCTAAAAAGGCTCAAATCTTAGTTCTCCATGGACCGAATTTAAACCTCCTTGGGGAGCGAGAGCCTGAGATCTATGGGCGGATGACCTTAAAAGAGCTGAATTTAAAGCTCAGACAAGCAGCAAAGCAGCAGGGGGCGACTCTGAGGATTTTTCAGTCCAACTCTGAAAGTGAGCTCATCGAGCTGCTGCATCGACATCGAAAATGGGCGCAGGGGGTGATTTTTAATCCTGCAGCCTACACGCATTATTCCATTGCTTTGCGGGATGCCGTGGCAGCGGTGGGCTGTCCTACCATTGAAGTTCATCTTTCTGACCTGAAACAGAGGGCAAAGCAATCGGCAGATGAGAGCTTTAGGCGGATCTCCGTCATTGCTCCCGTTTGTGTCAAGCAGATCTCAGGCAAAGGCATCGGCTCTTATCTTGAGGCTCTGGTTTTTTTTACTCAGAACCTTCTTCAGATCGACCTGAAATCGGATCAGTAGACCGACTGTTTGTGGGAGTTCATGAGGTTTCTGCGTCCACGGTGAATTAATGACTTCACGGCTGAAACGCTTAAGTTCATCGACTCGGAGATTTCATCATAGCTCAGATCCTCTCCTAAGCGAAACTCAAGAGCCCTTCGCTGGTTTTCTGGAAGCTGTTTCAGCAGGAACTGGAATTGTTGGATCTCAACGGCTTCGATGCAGAGGGTTTCAGCCGTTTTGGGGCAGTTCATCGAGCGCAAGATGCCCTCCTGCAGTTCGCTCAGCTCGAGGAGTTCCATTTTTTGGAGTCGATTTTTCTTAAAGTGGTCAAAGATCACATGCTTTGCAATGGTCCAAATCCAGGAGTTGACTTCGTACTGGGGGTCATAGGTGTGCTTAAATTGAAACACCTTCATAAAGGTCTCTTGGGTGATCTCCTCGGCCGTGCTCTGAGATTGGGTGTACTTCAGGGCATAGTGGGTAATTCGATCCTTTAATTTTTGGTAAAGCAGCTCAAACGCGTCTGAGTCACCGGTTTGAATTCTTTGCATCAGGAGTCGATCCATGCGTTCGGACTTCCTCGGATCTAATTCGGATAGGCTTGGCATGATTTCTTTTGATCTAAGATGAAATAAAAAAAAACTGCAATCAGGAAGAGAAGAAATAAAAGCCGTTTTTCATTTTTTTTATCTCGATTAGACTAGGAGAATGAATCACTCCACAATGAGTCGCTGGACACGAGATGGAATTTTACCCTTTGCCTGGAATGAGTTTGAAACTTTCGAGAGGCTGGTTCTTAATCCCGAACTTTCCTCTCCGCTCAAGGCAAGAGCTCAGGCTTTTCAAGCCAATGAGGCTCTCTACCGAAGCCTAAGGCTTCCTTGGCGGCATGGGATTTTCTTCTATGGGCCTCCAGGAAGTGGAAAGACAGCGGCGAGTAAAGCCATGGCGAGAGTATTAGGTTGGTCCATGTTCATGATCCCTGCTCATGAAATCCTAAATTCCCATTTGCTTGAGAAAGCGTTGGCAGAAGCCGTTTGCCGATCCAAGCAAGTGGTGGTTTTAGACGATGTCGATCGCATGATTCAAACCATGGAGACGGGGGTTTTTTGTGCCTTGCTCGATCATGCCATGGAACGATCACAGGGCGTGATCTGGATTGCCACTTGTCGTCACCCGGAGGATGCTCCTAAGACTCAGCTTTTGAGGCCGGGCCGTTTTGACGAGAGTTATCGAATGACGCTTCCTAACGCCGATTTGAGGCGGAGGCTCTTTACGGAGATTTTAAGCTTTCCCATTGAATTGGACCAGTTGAAAGCAAAATTAGAGGTGCCTTTAAAGAGTAACAGCGCTTCTATCCTAGGCGCGGGGGAAGGCGACTTAGCGCCTGAGTCATTGGGCTTAGTCGATTCGTCCGAGGCGTCTGGGAACTCTGATTGGTCGAGCTGCAATGAGTCTTTGCAGTCGGATGAATCTTTGAGTCCGAATGAATCTTGGGGGCTCCATCAGTGGATCCAAAACACCCAGGGTCTTAGTTTCTCTCATTTTGAAGAACTGCGACAAATTCAAGCCCAGCTCAAAATGGATCAAAAGTCCGAAGCTCAAACACGCGAGGCGTTGAAGTCTTTTGTTGAAGACTTACTGATTGCATCAGACCGATTCGGGGGGCTCTCCGATGCCACAGAAGAGCTTAAGGAACGCGTGAATCAGATTGACGCAAAGGTGCTCATGGCAGCGCTTGATATGAGTGATGTTTTTCGTAGGCTGATAGAAAAAGTGATAGGTGATGCAGCGGTTCAATCTTCTTATAGAAAATTGGATGGGAGTTCTGATGGAGGGAGTCAGTAAAATATGAATAATTAAACACAAGAAAAGTTTGACCGATACTCAGAGTTTCTGCTACCTAATTGACCTAGAACCTGGAGAACCTGATTTCTAGGAGGCTGTTAACCATGAGTAAAAAAATATTTGCAGTCAGTGTTTTGAGTCTAATGTTTGCTTCGGCAGCAAGTTTTGCTGCTGATTCTGGGCCTGGCATTAAGCAGGCCGTTGTGACCGATGTTCGATTCAATTGTGCTTTTGAAGGCCCTGCTGTTGTGGTGAAAGGTGCAGTACCATTGGTTTGTACGGCTTTTGGGGGATATTTGCAGGAGGATGGAACTCCTCTTTCAGATGATGGGGATCATCTGACGGTGATCTGTGGAAACTCCGTGGTCTACTCCGATGGTTTAATCGTCACTTCACCTACAGCAAATACTACTGAGATTCGCTCAATGGTTCCTGGGGTTGCCTCCATCACGATGCGCTCTTTGAATCCTGGCGTATTCACAGGCCCTCTGGGATCGGTGCTCAGGATTGATATCCCTGGAACCCCTCAAGCCTTGTTAACTGGGGTGTGTCACCAGAATTTCAGGGGCTTAAATCCGGCTCCCACTTCAAGTGAGTTGGTCGATCAATAATCGATTGAAATCGCAGAGCGGGACCTTTCTTTTTGGGGGAGGGGTCCCGCTTTTTTTTCCATACAGAGTCATTTTTTTGGGTCAAGAACCTTTGCATCTCGTTTGAAATGGGGATATCTATTTTACTTAAGGGGGGTAGAAAATTGGTAGGGCAAAGAAAAATGAAGATCCTCTGGGCAGTTGATTTATTTGAAGAGACCAATGGGTTGCGAACTCGCGTGATTCAGACCCTGCAAAAAATCTCGGAAAAACAGAAGCTTGAAGTGGAGCCCGTTTATGTTTTGAGTCCCCAGGGATTAGATTTGGCTCTTGAGTTTTCCCCTTCTTGGATTGCTCAGTATAAGCCTGCGGCTGAAAAATCACTCCTCCAAATGCTCTCTGGGATTCAACTTCCCGGGTTGAAAGCGCCTCGGGTTTTAGTGCAATCTCGTCCTTCGTTGAAATTCATGGTCAAAACCCTCGTTCAGTATGCCAAGAACTCCCAAGCCGATCTGATTGTCATTGGAACCCATTCAAAAAAGGGAATTTCTAGGCTCTTTCTAGGCAGTTTTGCCGAAAGCACGCTTCTTGCCTCTCAAGTTCCCGTCCTGGTGGTGGGGCCTCACTCTGAGCCCACTCAGTTGAAGTCGATTTTATTTCCCACTGAGTTTGGAAATAAAAAAGATCCTATGTTTCAAGTAGTCTTGGGACTTGCAAAAAAGTTCAATGCCAAAGTTACGCTCTTTCATGTCCTCTCGCATCCAATTGAGCCCCTCCTTCAATCAGGAGCCTATCTTTTGGGAGGAGGTTGGGTGGATTTGCCCAAATACATGACTCAAGTGGAGGAGGTCAATCGAAGGCAAGCGGATCAGTGGCATGCGCAGGCCAGAAAAATGGGGGTCACTGCGGAAGTGGTCTTTTCCCCCTCAGGCGGCAACGTATCTCGGCGGATTTTAGATTATGCCAAGGAGCACCCGGTCGATCTGATTGCCATGGCAGCTCACAGTGGTCCCATGGCCTCAGCACTCATTGGGAGCATTTCTAGGCAAGTGGTTCGAGAGGCTCATTGCCCGGTTTGGATCCTGCGGTCTGAATCGGGCTGATGTCCATCCTTTTACAAGGCTTTTGTCCTCAGGCGCTCGGGAAAAATGAACGCCTTGGCCTATCGATGAGAGAGCAGCAGGATCTTGAGGTTTTGGTTTTTTTAACGTCTTTTTATTTTCTTACTCTGTGTTACGTGGTAAGAACTCTCCCGTGTTAAAAGAAAATTTGCCCGTTTTAGAGTTTGTTTTAAAGAATTATAAGAATTTCAACGCTCGTGCGACCCGAGACGCAACCCTATCCTACTGGCGCCACATCGAAGGTGGGGGGAAAATGTTCTGGGCTGTGGCCGGGGCGATGTCCTCCGCGCAGCTTGGGATTAGTCTTGCCCCTGCGATTCGGGCGGGTTTGATTCACGGTTTATCGGTCACGGGTGCCAATTTAGAGGAATCCTTGTTTCGTCTTGTCGCGCATCACAGCTATAAGGATTTTCCCGAATACCGCTACTTAACGAAAGACGATGATACCCGAATCCTCGAGAATCGGATGCGCCGGGTGACCGATACGAGTATTCCTGAGGACGAAGCCTTTCGGGCGGTGGAGAAGTATATCGTACCCATGTGGTTGAAAGCGTCTTCGGGCAAAAAGCGTCATTTTTGGCATGAATACTTTTATGAATTAATTCAGAAAGTCGAGCCTGAGCTTTATGAAGGAAACCCAGAGGAGTGCTGGTTACTTGCAGCAGCTCGGGCCAATCTCCCTATGGTGGTTCCGGGACATGAAGACTCCACTTTTGGCAATATTTTTGCCTCCTATGTGAAAACCCAAGAGTGTGAAGCCTCGATCGTGAAGTCCGGCATTGAGTACATGGCTGAGTTTTATGGTCAGTACCAGGAGCTTTCAGTGGGTTCAGGGGTAGGCTTTTTTCAAATCGGAGGCGGGATTGCTGGTGATTTTCCCATCTGCGTGGTGCCTTCGATTAAGTACGATCTGGGCCAGGCCGTGAAGCCTTGGGCTTATTTCTGTCAGATTTCTGATTCCACCACCTCTTACGGATCTTACTCGGGGGCTACTCCAAATGAGAAAATCACGTGGGATAAGCTCACTCGCGATACTCCGATGTTTGTGATTGAATCGGATGCAACCGTGATTGTCCCCCTGATGTTGAATGCTCTACTTGAAGCCAAGGCATCCCCTGAGGCGGCTCGTGCCTTGATCCAGAAGTATGGGTTTTAGAGCACGGGTTGCTTTTAACCAAATCTGATCCCGTCTGATTCTGTTCATCTGAAATCGTGAGCTCACGTCAAGCACAGGTGCTTTGATCTGAGCTCACGATGAAATCCTGGTGTTGGGTTGCTCTTTCACCCATGATCATCAAAGTAGCAAATCAAGCTCTGTTGAGACCGTGTTTCGTGGGCTCGTTTTGTGTCGCAGTCAATTGAATAAAATCAATAAACTTGATAAAAACCTCTTCGGTCGATCCTCGATTGGTTTTTCGATTGAACTTCTTAGAAGAGAGTTCTAAGTCTTCTTTCGTGAGGAGAGTATGTTTTTTTACAAGCAAGTCATGTCCCTGTTTTTTGATTTCAGTTGGATTTGGGCTGTCCTTTTTTTTGAATTGACCGCATCGGCTGGACTCATGGAACCTCCTCAGGATACCGACCAAGCGCAGGAAGCGCAGAGTCAAAGGGATTCTTTTTTCTGTCGCTCCAATGGAGATCTTGAGTCGAAGATTTTTGAAACCCTCTCTTTAGAGGATCTCAGGAGTTTGAAGCTCACTTCAAGATTAAGTAATCATTTTTTATCTGAGCCATCGGTGGCAAGAAAGATCAGGCTTACTCGAATGGATACTTTCGATCAGGTGCCTTTGATTTCTTCTACAGACTACTTTAATATCAAGTTAAAGATAGAAAAAGACGATGGGTCTGTTCAGTTGCTTCCCAATCAGAATTCGTATTTATCCAATGCTCTGAGAATTCGATTTGATCATTTGAGTGACTTTATTGAATTGATGAGTGATCCGCAATCGGGGGATTATTCATGCATTGAATTTGATTTCTCAGATCTACCAGCGGGACGGTTTTTCTCAGAAGAAGAATTGAAAAAAAACTCAAATGTTTTAAGGAACTGGAGTCGGCTACGTGAAGTCAGCGTGATTTTCAATTCAAATCAAAGTTTTTTTATTCATCAATTGACGACTGATCTTGAGAATTTGACCCGAATATTTCAAAAAATTAACAGTCTTACCGTGGAGATACGGACTCCGGTCAATGCTGATGACTCGAGCAGCGAGCTGAACTCAGTCCAGCGAATATCGAAAGATTTTGATCGATTATTTTTTATTCGCTTAGATGAGTTTTATTTTATCCTGAGAAATATCGATCTGGGTCAGGAAGAAGAACGAGTCTACATTGTGGATGGATTTGCTCGAAAAAAATCCAGTCATTCTCCCTTTGATCAGGATTTGGTCAGGAAAAAGATTGAAGCCTTTCCTGATGCTTGGCGCACGCATGTTTACAATTCTCGCTTGCAAGGCCAGCTAGGTCAGTTCTTTGAGTACCGCACCTTTCGTTGTTTTGACGATGTTCCGATTGAGAATTCTCCGATCTTAAAGAAAATGAAGCGGATGAATAATGTTGAATTTAGTGAGGTCATTGAATACCAGTTCGATGAGTTTAGTCATATTGAAGCCACAGGTAGTAAGAAAGTCCAAGCTCATGAGAATGAGTCCAGAGAATTTAGTCATGAGATTTTTCAGGCCGAGGAGATTTTAAAAAAATCAAAAGTAGATCTTGGGCCTTAGTAGAAGAAGAAACGAGGGGAAAAGCTTCCCGAGTCGATCGTTTTATTTGATGGATGAGTTAAAAGTGATCTGTCGGTAGAAGACGCCCTTTTCCGGTGGGAGGGGGTCCCCTGTGTTGGCGTCAGTATTGCAAGCAGTTTCGAGTTCCTCAGGTGAAAGACTAGAAACGCTCTCTCCTGAAATGAAAAAGCCGTACAGGTTCTTGTAGGGGTGTCTCATTTTTTTCTGGTTTGCTCCTAAAACTTCATAAGTCATCGGAAGAAATTGTCGAACGATGACTCCCCCTTCTTCCATTTGATCGGAGAGTAAGTGATGAAAAGCCTCCGCATGATCTTCGCTGTATCCGATCTCGCCATTGTCGTGGATATCGAACACGAATTGATCTTCTCCTGAATGAAGAGTAACAATTTTAGATCCTTTTAGGTTGAGAATCGCTTGGATTAAATCGGATCGAGACATGGGTTTGCTCCAGAACTTGAAAAATTACAGACGAATCCCTCCCTTCTCGACGCTTCCAGCTCTTGGGTTCGAGATGGGAGGAGTTTTAAGTTAAGCACTTAAATGCGGCTGGGATACCGCGGCGGTTCATGCGGAGTCAAGGGTTTTCAATTTTCAATTTTCAATTTTCAATTTTTTACGGAAGGTTTTGACAGCGAGTGGGTTCTAGGCCCTTGTTTGCTTGTTTTTTGTAGTCGAGAATAGGTTAAGGGTCAGTTCAGCCACCTCTCTCCGTGGCTCATCAAGTGACCCCGATGGGAGATTGGATCTCCCAGTCAGTCATTAGACCTCATAGGAGTCAGATTATTTAGTGGGAGTCCTTTGGCCTGAACAAGATGAATCCAAGGGGTAGCTATGCATTGGCCGCTACTATTTAGCTAGTTATAGTTTAGTAAATAGACATTTAAGCTATGTAATTAGACGAGATCATATGTGATCAAACAAAGTTAATAGTTAATAAATAATAACTTGAATGTATGTATCTTTTTTGTTAGTTCAGGGTCAGATTTTTGAAGATTTTTATCATTGTATGTTGAGGTTGAAATGATTTACTCGAAGCGGGGTGTTTCCGTATTTTTTTGTCTTGGATTGAGTAGTTTCATGTTTTTTCATGAAAAAATCTCATTCGCTTTCCCTAGTGAACAGCCGGTGATTGAGAACGAGCAGATATCAACCGATGATCCAGATTCCCCGAGTGACTTGGATCCTTTTTTTTGTAACTCCAGCGGTGATCTTGAGGCAAAGATCTTTGAAGGCGTTTCTTTAGAGGACTTAAAAAGACTGAGACTGTGTTCAAAAGCGTACCATGATTTTTTGTCTGATCCACTTGTCGCAAGAAAAATCCGATTGACCCGAAATGATACTTTGGATCAGGTACCCTCACTTTCTTCAAGTAACTATTTTAAGACTCGGTTCAAAATAAAAAGAGAAGATCAGTCTGTTCAATTGAGTCCTAATCAACATCTCTATTTGTCTAACGCGATTCGAATTCAATTTGATCAATTGAGCGATTATGCACAATTCATAATGGATCCACAGTCCAAGGATTATACTCGCATTGAGTTTGACTTTTCAAAGCTTCCGGCTCAGCGATTTTTTTCAGACGAGGAGCTAAGAACGTACCTCGATGTTTTAAAAAATTGGACTCGCCTTCGGGAACTCAAGGTTATTTTTAATTCAAATCGCAGTCTTGGTGTGCGCCATATGAGCACGGATTCTGAAAATTTGGGAAAAGCATTCAAAAATATCAAAAAGCTCACGGTTGAACTGGTCTTTTCTGCTGGGGCTTTACGAGAGAATCCTGCAGATTTAGGGGGAGTTGAAGAAATTCCAAGTGACTTCGATCGATCGTTTTTTATTTGTTTAGATGAATTTTATTTAATTTTTAGGAATCAAGATTCAGATCGAGGAGTGGATTACGTCTCGATTAGCGATGGATTTATTCGAAAAAAATCCATTGATGATCCATTAATGGAAAAAAAAGATCGGCAGAAAATTTCTTCGTTGCCAGATGATTGGCGTAACGACGTTTATAGGGAGCGTCGGAGTGAGGAGTTGGTCCGTTTTTTAAGTCGAAGGCAGTTTCCTAGCTATAGTGATGCTCCTGTTGAAGATTCTTCAGCCTTAAAAAATTTAAAGCACATGAAGGATTTTAAGTTTTATGAATTAATTGAATACCAGTTTAGAGATGCTACTTATATCCAAGCTGTAGGAAGAAAAATGAATCCAATTAATCCGGATGAAGGCCTGGGGGAGCAGATGGGATTCTATCATGAGATTTTTCAAGCAGAAGAGATTCTCAAGGCGCGTGGCCATTTGACTGAGCATTTTTGGGATTGATCGTCACGAGGAGCAAGAGATCCATCGTGGCGGGGGTTGTCCTTTGGTTTCAATAGGTGATTTTTCGTTGATCCAATCGCACGGTCCATTAAAGTCAGGTGGTGTGGATTCATGCTTAGAGCAAGAAGACCCCTGGTATCCCGGTTGCTAGGCATCATTTGGAGTAGGGTAGGGTAGGGTAGGGTAGGGTAGGGTAGGGTGAGGGGGCATACTCCTCAGGCTTCACTCTGCGGTCGCTTGAGATCTTGAGCCGATCTGAGCGGAAAGTCCCTTGAAACGACCCAGAGCCTTCTGCAATGGAAGGAAGGCTTAAGAAAAGCGTGAATCCAGAGCCGTTTGCTAAGAAGAATGGTAAGAAGAAGCTTGAGGTGTTTGGATGAGTGAAAACAAAAGGTTGCCGCTTTTAATCCTAGGTGGGGGATACGTGGGTAGTCGAGTGGCGGAAAAATACCCTGAAGCCCGCGTGACTCATCGCAATGATTTTGATTTAAGAAAGAGATCCACCTGGAGTGCTGAGCTCCTCAGAGTGCCACCTGGATCCTCCGTTCTTTGGACCTTTCCTGCAGCCGCTGACCCCCTGGATGAGGCCTTGGCTCTCGAGTTTTTTGAGACTCATTTGAAGTCGTGTCAGGTCCTGATTCTGGGCACCACGTCGGCCTACCGAGTTTCAGTTTTGGATGAGTGGATCACCGAGGAGTCTGAGCTCAACTGGGATCAGCCCAGAACTCGAGCTGAGGAGAAGTTAAGGCAAAAAGGGGCTTGTATTTTACATCTGGCAGGGATTTTTGGTCCTGCTCGGGACCCCCTGACGTGGTATCAAAAAGGTTGGATTCAGGCGGGCTTATCTGATCTGAATCTCATCCACGTTGAGGATGTGGTTCGTGTGGTGGGCCTACTTTTTGCCAATCCCCAGATCGCCTCGCAACGCTTCAATCTCTCCAATGGTCAGCCAAAAACCCATTTGCAGATCATCCAGGAGCTTAAAGACTTAGGCAAGTTGGACTCCAGTTTCTCACTGCCTGCAGTCAAAAAGCAGGACAGCAAGAGAATTGATCCCAGTAAAATTCGAGCGTTTCTCAACCTTCCCCATTCAGGTTGGATTTCTTTTCCAGAGACCTAATCTAAGACCTCTTTTAAGCCAAGTTCTAGGGCACTTTGGGTGTCGGTTCCTTGGGCGGTAGCATGAATTTGATTGAAGCCGTGGTTTCTTGAGTTGGATTGGTTAGGCATCAGTGGCTTTAGAGTGAGCGGTGCAATCGCTTCGTTTCCTTCAAATGAGTAAAACTGGGCACAGATTTTTTGAGAGATGGGCACTTTTTTAAGCACAATGGATCGATTTCGATCAGGGGAATCCAGCTGATTAAAAAAACAAAGGGCCTGCTCTTTGAGTTCATCAGGGAGAAGTTCACTTTTGAGTTCCGTGATGGTGGTGAGGGAGCCGCTTCGAATTTTCTCAGTTTGGTAAAATCGAAAAGCCAGGGTCACTTCAGAGCACTGAAAAGAGGGGTTTTGAGCCTCGGGTAAATAGGACTCCTCATTCTTTGGGCGCAGACGAGGCAAGATTTCAACGGCTCGATCGGCTCCGCTTTTCAGGAACTCATCAATCAGAGGGATTTTTCTTTCAGGCCGATCAGTCGAAGATTTTAGACCGATCTTTGAGTCATGCGCTTGAGATTGACTCAAGGTTTGCCCTGCCTGCAAGATCTGGGTTACAGTCGTTTGAAGGAGAATTTGAAAAAAAACAAGGCGTCTGAGTATAAGGACCATAATCTGATTTTCCTACAAGGATGAAGAAGAAAGAAAAGAGCGAAATCCCTTAGGAGCCTGTGCCAAAGTCTCCTGGAACCTGGACACCCTCAAGAACTGAGAAGGGATGTTTCATTTCTGAGAGTTTAATTAAATCAGGGTAGAAAATCTGATTCATGAGTGCTTTGCCCATGAGTCGTCCAAAGAGTCGAGCCCGCCAATTTCGGGTCTGTGCAGAGGCCTTTCCTTGGACGAAGGTTTTTCCCTGTTCATTTTGTTTGAGTTCGACTTCCCATTGGATTTGCTCAAAAAGCTGAGTCAACCTTCCCGAGGAGTCCTCAAGGATTTGTAACGCCATCTTTTGATGGGGGACGTGTTGGATGACATGAGCCTTGAGTTCAAAAGAAGGACTGAAGGCCCGTTTTGGACGGATGTGAAGCCTGAGGATACAATCTTTTCCAATTCGACCTGGATCCACTGGCTGGACTCCCTGCGCCACCGTGACTTTTTCGAGAGAAAAAAACCAATTCGGCCAACGAGTGACGGAATCAAAATTCCTCTCTAACGCTTCCAAAGGAAGGCGACTTGGAATCGTGCGATCCCAATTGAGCGTAAAGTCAGGCCCTTGAGCTAAGACGCCTAAAATGGCAAACATCAAACCCAAGACGGAAAGAGTTTTTAGAACCCTTCGTTTGGTTTGAGCCGCTCTGGGATAGGAAGGTCTGGTGTGAGCCAAGGTCATGAGTGATTTTGTTTTAATCGCTTTCTTGGCTAAGGAAAAGAAAAAAAGACTAGGCCGCTTGATCTGGCTCGTCGGGCTCGGATTGGATGGTCTCTAGGGCGGGAATGAGGGTCTTTTCCTGAGGAGAAGAAGCATCAGTCTGAGGGTGATCGGGGAGGTGCAGGGATGGCTCAAGGAGGGTGACCTCTGCTTCCATTTCAAAGTCCTGGGGTCCTAGGATCCGAGAGGGCTCTTGCATTTCAATTCCTGCCATGGGGTTGTGCTCTTCTGGTGCTGGGGTTGGGGAGGTGGACTCATTCGCCTGAGCCAGCTCGGGAGAGCGGGGCTCAGGGCTTAAATCGGATGGGATAGGGGGAGCAGAGGCCAAGAGCTCAGGATTCCACTGCTTCAACGCATGCCATCCATAAACCGTACTTCCCTCACACAGGTGAACCTCACTGGAGATGGCACCATGGATTAATGCCGTTTTCAAAAATCCTAGGTTCATCGGGCCATGAATGGTTTTTCCATCGAAAACCCAAAGCCCCTGCTCAGGACTCTCAGTTGAGGCATGACCAAACATTCCTGATTCAGCGATGGAGGAGGACGTTCCTAGGCCTTCTGCCCAGCACTCACAGTCAAAGTCGAGCTCTTGGGAAAATAACTTTAAAGCGATTTCTTCAGGCGTGCAAGGACCGAGGATCTGGGATCCATTGTTCATGAGCCATCGCTTAGGCTTTTGATCTTTCAGCGCAGAGTGAATGAAGCTCACCTCTTCAATCGGGTCAGAGGAGATCTCAGGAATGAGCACCTCTTGACCTTCTTCCGTGAAGTAGCCTTGAAGAGCAAAGTAATTCACTAGTCCTGAATGTGGAGTGAGAGTGGCTGATCCCAGGTGTTGTCCAATGAGTTTTCCAGGAAGTTTTAACCAGAGCTCCTCTGAGATGAGAAGATCACTTCCCAGAGAGCTGGCTAGGTATTTTAAGCTCCGAGCACAAGGGATCAGATCGCCGAGGAGTGTGAGGCAGGGTGAGGAATCCACCACCAGCTGACTGACTAGGACTTCTTGGATGTGAACGCCCATGGCAATGGAAATAGGCTTTTGACCTTCGACTTTTCTCATTTCATTCCAGTCACTGAGGTCAATTCGAAACTGTAGGGCACAGAGTAACGCTTGCTGAGCATCCTCTGGGCTTTCTTTTTCTACGCCCCAAATCCCATGAAAACCAGACCCCTCGGTTTTTTCAAAGGTTCCACCAAATTTTCGAATCACGAGGTTGGCTAATGTGAAGTAGTCTTGAAGTGTTTCCGCTGCCATTTCAACCGATTCATTTTGGATGAGGAGCTCAGGTTGTTTTAATGCTCCATAAAGTAAAACGAGAGTGCCTGTGCGTGATGGGGGGGGCGGCGCGGGGTGGGGGGCTATGGCTGGGAGAGGTTTGGAGACTTCGGTTTGGGGCTGGTTTTGAGGAGGAGCGCTCACAACTTCACTTCGTGCTTCTCTTATTGCGTGCTCTGGGGTTTTTTGATCCCTAGGTTTCAATCGGTGCCTCAGAAGTCGAGCGGACAACTCATCCCAGAGCAGGCGGACGCCCACTTTTCGAACCTGCAGTCCTAAGAAGAGGAGGAAAACAGCTGAGCAGAAATAAAACAGGCCTCTTTTCCAGACTTCAAGCCCTTGTAGCGCCTCCTCCTCCGTGATCCACGTTAAGACCATTCCTGACTGAGGGGGCTGAATCGTTTTCATGGCTCCATAAAAAGAGAGACCGGGAGCAGTTGAAAAAAAGAAGGGATCCCCCATTCCCTCGATGCCTTTGGATCGCTCTTTGAGGAAATCCAAAGGCGAGGGCTGCTCGCTTGTTCCAAACAGAGGATGCCCCTCACGGTCGATCCAAAACACATGAATTCCCTCAGGTTTGGGGATTTGGGCCTGAAGCAGCGGGAGATTCACATGAGCCACAATCACATCGAGGACTTCACCTAAGGCCAGAGGGAAGGCAAGGGTTGCAAATTGGCCTTGCCCTAAGCGCCCCGGAGAGAGTTGAAAGAGGGCTTTTCCTTGAAAAACAGGAAGGATCAAATCCGTTTCCTCCTTTTCAACTTCTGCAATCAAGGAAGGGGCATCGAGCTCCTTTGAGCTCCATTTGGGAGGGATGACCTGGAAAATCTTCTGCACGCTGAGCTTCTCTCCATCTGGGCTAAATGATGCGTTTAAACGCCAAAGAGAGAAATCCAGGAAGGCGGGGTCCAGTTCGCTGACGGAGGTCGTCATTAAAGCGGGCTGCTCCGGTTTGGTTTTTTCCTCGGGGTTAGCCTGAGCGGGAGTTGGGCTCAGGCTCTGAAGTTGGGTTTGAGAGTGGGCAAGTTGAGCCTTCTGCTCCTCAGTTGCCGCACGGAGGGCTCGAATGTGTTTTTGTAAGGATTGGTCAAAAAATATCGCCCAATCCTGGCTCCCGGTTGACACCAGGTTTTCCGCTTCCTGCCGTTTTTGAGACTCCAGATGGGAGAGGAGTGAAAAAGAAATCCAGCTCAAAACCAGAACTAGTGCAGAGAATTGGCCCCACGCCCCGGTGACGTAAGTCTGAATGGTTCTCAGCAAGTCTTTCGCCGTTTTAAAGGGTTCTTTTGGGTGTGTCATACGTGACTTCAGTTAATTGACCTTTCCTGTATGCTAATCGGAAAAAAGAAGATAATAGTTTAGTTTTTTAATCAAGTTTTGTGAAGGCGTCCACTGGTCCTTGACTTGGTCCTTGGGCTGTTGGTCGCCTTGAAAGAGCCTATTTTCAGGGGGTTAAGAGGGAGAGCGTTTCAGTCTCAGATGGTCCTGAGCCGAGCTTCATGCTAGGCTTTCGGGATGGAAATTCCTTCTTTTCAACCGATCCTATCCACTGAGTTGATTCAACGTACTTTGTATTCAAGGACCTCCTCACATGCGGCTTCGAATCAAGTGTTCACCCAGGTGACCACGGATTCCAGGCAAGTGACTCCGGGTTGCTTGTTTGTGGCGCTCTCCGGGGAGAAGTATGATGGACATGATTTTATTTCCGTCGCTGTGGAGAGGGGGGCAAGAGGGATTCTGTGTCGGAAAGGACACCCCATTGTTGGTACGAAAGAGGTCTCGATTTTTTTTGTCGAGGATACCCTGAAGGCATTTCGAAAACTTGCAGCGGCATGGAGGAAGGAGTTTCTCATTCCCATGGTCGTGGTGGCCGGAAGTGCTGGAAAAACGACAACCAAAGAGCTTCTTGCTGCGATCTTAAGAGGCAAATGGAGTTCTGTTTTAAAGACTCAAGGCAGTCAAAATGGATATGTCGGTATTCCCATGACCCTCTTAGAGTTGCGAGCGCACCATCAGGCGGCCGTCATTGAGGTAGGTATCGACGAAGTGGGTGCAATGCAGAGCCACATGAACTTGGTGGGTGCAGAGTACGTGATTCTCACGGCCATTGGTCCTGAGCATTTGGAAAAGCTTCAGGACGTCCCCACGGTGGCTCGGGAAGAGGGACTTGCGATTTTACATGTGATTAAAAATCAAGGAACGGCTCTGATTAACTTAGATGATCCTTGGATTAGGCCCTTTGGGGTCACGCCCAATGAGGGAAATAAAATCCTGTACTCGCTGGGAGGGCAACAGGGTCCTTCACCAGAGGTTTCAGCCTTTTTAGAGCGGCATTCGAGCGCCTCCTTCTCAGGTGGGCGTTCAACAATTCCGGGGAATTTTCTTTTGGGAACCCTGATTGAGTCGGGCAAAAAACTTCAGATCTCAGGCATGGGTAGAGAGGAATTAAGTTTACCTCTTCCTTTAATGGGATCTCACAATGCCTCCAATCTCTTGGGAGCAGTGGCCGCTGCAGTCGCATTAGGTCTAACGCCTCAGGAGATTCAAGCAGGATTAAAGACATTCACGGGGCTTGAGGGGAGGTCTCAGCTCAAGGAGCTTTCTTCGGGGGTTTCGGTTCTTTGTGATTATTATAATGCACAACCCGCCTCGGTTGTGGCAGGTCTTCAGTTGCTCAAGCAGTTGAGTTTAGAGTCCTCTCGCAAGGGTGCAACTTGGGCGTGTTTGGGCGATATGTTGGAGTTAGGCCCCAACGAAGAGCTTTTTCATCGTGAGCTTGCAGCTCCCCTAATGGACCTTCAAGTCGAGCATGTGCTGCTGTATGGTCCTAGGATGAAGGCTTTGGCCGATGAACTCCATCGACTTAAGTTTTCAGGTCATCTTTCTTATCATGAGTCCCACGCAGAGCTTGCCAGAGAGGTGATCCAGAAGGTAAGAGCAGGGGATGTGGTCTTGATCAAAGGCTCACGTGGCATGAAAATGGAGACTCTTTGGAAAGCCCTGCAGGAGTCTTGTGAATCGAAATGGAGTAAAATAGGTGAGAGCTAGGATTCTCCCTCCCACTTTAGAAAATCTTAAACTCATTGCGTTGGCCTTAAAAAACGGAGAGCTCGTGGGCTTGCCCACGGAGACGGTGTATGGTCTTGCTGCCAATGGTTTTAACCCGGTCGCATTGGCTCAAGTTTTTGAAACAAAAGAGCGACCGACATTTGATCCTCTCATTGTGCATGTCGGGCCGTCTCAGAAGAGCTTAGCGAAGTTGGAGCAGATGAAGGTGGTGGACCCCTCAGTTCTTTCGCTTTCTGTGAGGCATCAAGTCGAAGGGTTGATGCAGGCGTTTTGGCCGGGGCCTTTAACGTTGATTTTACCCAAGCACCCGCACGTCCCTGATCTTGTAACCAGTGGACTGCCCAGTGTTGGGGTTCGAATGCCGGTGCATCCCGTTGCCCAAAACCTATTAGAGCAGCTGCCGTTTCCCCTTGCTGCTCCTTCTGCCAATCGATTTGGAAGAATCAGCCCCACCTCAGCTCAGGCCGTAGCAGACGAGCTCGGCGATCGAATGGATTGGATCTTAGATGGAGGTCCGTGTGGGATTGGTGTGGAATCTACAATTCTTCTGATCCATCCTCAAGTTCCTGAGCAAATCCAGCTCCTGCGTTCGGGAGGCGTTTCGCTTGAGAGGCTTCAAACGCATTTGGGGTTTTCCATCTCACGTCAAACTCCAGTGGGGTCCTCTCACGCCTTTGCAGCCCCAGGGATGCTGGAGAGTCATTATGCCCCGGGCAAACCCTTTTTGCTGTTTCCCAAGCCCCTGGATCAGATCACGGATTCTGAGCTGATTTGTTTCTTCGAAACTCTCGTGCAGAAGTTTTTTAAGCCGTTGGTTTGGGGAGTTTTACTTCAAAAAGGGGCCCCTGAGGCATTCAACCGTAGGCTCTCTTTACTCACGAAAATTCCACTCCTCATTCGTTCGTTAAGTGAAGCAGGGGATCTGAAGGAGCGCGCTCATCGACTTTTTTCTGAGATGAGAGGGCTTGATGCAACCTCGGCTGAAATTCTTATAGCTGAGCCCTGCGCCGAGGAAAACGGGCTTGCTCAGGCCATATCCGATCGTTTAACCCGAGCCTCGGCTCATTCTCGCTCCCGCTTGGCGCTAGCCAAATAAAACGGGAGTGTGATAGAGGAGGGGTCTAAGGTAAAGGAAAAAAGGCCCTGGGATTTAGGCTTTGGACGTCAATCCAATCAGGAAGACTGCCTACTCTTTTCGGAATGAGGGAATGCCTCAAAAGAGAGTGAGGATTCAACCACCGGGCCAACCTCAGCCAAGCATGACTCTGAATCATCGGACGTCTTATAGAGGAATTAGGATATGTTTACGGGAATTATTGAAGCACAGGGACAAATCCTAAGCCAGCACTGGAGTGATGGCTCTCTCAGGATGCGACTGCAGACGGGAATGAAAGATTTGATTCCAGGAGAGAGTGTATCAGTCAATGGAGTCTGTTTAACTGTGACTGAGCCCAATGATCAAGGTGAGTGCACTTTTTTTCTGAGTCCTGAGACTTTGGAAAAAAGCAACTTAGGACGACAAGCCACTCAATCCAGTTTGAACTTAGAGCGCGCCTTAACTTTACAAACCAGGCTTTCGGGGCATTGGGTGCAGGGTCATGTGGATGGCATCGGACTTTGGAAAGAGGCCAAAGTCAATTCGGAGAGTGTTTTAGTTCAAGTCTCAATCCCCCAACGTTTATCGCGCTATTGCGTGGAGAAGGGCTCTATTTGTATTAATGGAGTGAGTCTGACGATCAACTTTATTGCCGAGGATCGTGATTCATCAGCTTCAGAAACGAGGTTGGGAATCACCCTGATTCCTCACTCCTGGTCCCATACGAATCTTTCGCAGTTAAAAGCCCAGGACCCCATTAATATTGAGGTCGATATTCTTGCAAAATATGTGGAGCGTTTATGTCGGACCTAACGGTTGCTCTGGAGCAGTTAAAAAAAGGAAAAATGGTCATCCTAGTGGATGATGAGGATCGAGAGAACGAGGGGGATCTCGTGCTTGCGGCTGAGTTTGTCACCCCTGAGGCGATTAACTTCATGGCGACCTACGCGCGCGGTTTAATTTGCCTCTCACTTGAGGCCAAGCGAGTGGAACAGTTGGGCCTGCCCATGATGGCCTCTCGGAATCAATCTCCACGGCAAACGGCATTTACGGTCTCCATTGAGGCAAAAGAAGGCGTGAGCACGGGAATCTCGGCTGCCGACCGAGCACATACGGTGCGTGTGGCGGTGGATCCCAAGATGGGGGCAGATGCCCTCATTTATCCCGGGCATATCTTTCCCCTCAAAGCCCAAGAGGGCGGTGTTTTAGTGCGTGCCGGACATACGGAGGGTTCCGTAGATCTAGCTCGATTAGCTGGATTAAACCCCTCAGCCGTCATCTGTGAGATCATGAAGGAAGACGGCACAATGGCGCGCCTGGAGGATCTCCGGTCCTTTGCCCAAAAACATGAGCTTCCCATTGTGAGCATCAAAGACGTGATTGCCAAGCGGGTTCAAAATGAAACCTTAATTGAGCCCATTGCTGTAGCTCAGTTGCCGACTGAGTTCTCCGATACACCCTTTGAACTCCATGCGTTTCGAGATATTTTAGAGGGCACGGAGCATGTCGCTTTGGTGTATGGGAAGATTCAAAATCCCGCTCTGGTTCGTGTTCATTCCGAGTGTCTGACGGGGGATGCTTTTGGTTCTTTAAGATGTGATTGTGGGCCTCAACTCAAGGCTGCTTTAAAGCACATTGCTCAAGCAGGAAGTGGGGTGCTTGTGTACATGCGACGCCACGAGGGTCGTGGTATTGGGCTGGGAAATAAGGTTCGTGCCTATGCTCTTCAAGACCAGGGAATGGATACGGTAGAAGCAAATCGGCACCTCGGATTTCAAGCGGACTTAAGGCATTATGGACTCGGAGCGCAGATCCTAAGAACCCTAGGCATTACGGAGCTTCGACTCATGACGAATAATCCGAAAAAGATTATTGGTTTAGAAGGTTATGGCCTTTCAATTGTCGAGCAGGTCCCTATTGAAATGGAATCCAATCCTTTCAATCAGCATTACTTACAGACCAAGAAGGAAAAACTCGGGCATTGGCTCAAACTGGGAGAAGCCAAGACCAATTCCATTCGGGAGGAATCATGAGATTTGCAGTCGTGGTGAGTCAGTTTAATCCGGAAGTCACTCAGGGACTTCTCCAAGGGGCCTTGGATTACCTTAAAGAAAAAAACTGCTCCTTAGACTCACGTGATATTTTCCCTGCTCCTGGAGCCTTTGAGATTCCCTTGATTGCTCAGCGCTTGGCCAAAACCAAACGCTACTCCGGGGTGATTTGCTTAGGCTGCGTCATCAAAGGGGATACGGCTCATTTTGAATTCATCAGTTTAGGAGCAACGTTGGGGTTGATGCAGAGCTCTTTGGAAACGGAAACTCCGATCTCCTTTGGAATTCTCACCACCTATACCGACGAGCAGGCTGTCCTGCGCAGTGCCCAAGACTCCCATAACAAGGGACGAGAAGCGGCTGCGGCGTGTTTTGAGTCAGTCCAAACCCTGAGTCAGATTTAGAAATGAAGTCTAACGCGTTGAGTTCAATTTCATGAGTCTTGAGCACTCTCACAGCCACAGTCATGACCATCACGTTTTTGCTCATCAGACGCCCCGGCTCTTGTGGAAGGCGATCTTCATTACAGCGCTTTTTATGGTGGTGGAGTTCGTAGGGGGCTGGTGGGCCAATAGTTTGGCCTTGGTCTCCGACGGAGCTCACATGTTGACGGATATTGGGGCCATGAGTCTAAGTCTGTTTGCGCTTTGGTATGCGCGCAGGCCATCCACTCCCAGCATGAGCTTTGGTTATGGGCGAGCTGAGATTTTAGGGGCACTCATCAGTGTTCTGTTGATCTGGTTCGTGGGCGGAGTGCTGATTTTTGAGGCGGTTTTAAGGCTGAAGGCTCCGCCTGTGGTTCAGGCTCCCATTGTTTTTATTGTGGCAAGTGTGGGGCTTTTAGCCAATCTCCTGAGCATGCGGATTTTGCATCCGGCAAAAGAATCAAATATCAACGTCAAAGCGGCATATTTGCATTTGCTCTCGGACTCCCTAGGTAGTATTGGAGCGATTGTTTCAGGCGCGGTGCTTTGGTTGACGGGTTGGCAGCCGATTGATCCGCTGATTTCAATCCTCTTTGCCGTGCTCATGCTTTTGAGTTCATGGGGTCTTCTCAAAGAAACCCTGGGCGTGCTCATGGAGTCTGCTCCCTCCCATCTCAATCCCAATCAGGTGCGAGCTGATTTAGAAGCGCTTGAGGGGGTCGAAGAGGTTCATAATCTGCACATCTGGAGTGTGTCCAACGGGAGGCTGGCGTTAAGTGTTCACCTGATCTCTCGTCAGACGGAACGCCTTTTGGATGCCGCTCATGGTCTCTTATCGGAGAAGTATCGAATCCGCCATACGACGATTCAAATTGAGCACCCCGAGCTTTTTCAATCGGAACGGTGTGATCCGAGTCGCACCAGTCGTTAGTGGGCATGAGGTCCTGTTTTAGTGCCCGGGGTTGGGTTGTTGCTGTTGGTTCGACTTGAGGGAGGAATCGGGCTCACTCCGAACGCCTCTAAAAAGAAAAGCTCTCTGTTTTAGTGTTCTTCTTGTTGAGATCGTAAAGACAAAGTGATAAGAGGAGGAATCTTAATTGGACGGCAAGTCATTTGGGAAATGCACCCATAGCTCAACCGGATAGAGCATCAGTCTTCGGAACTGAGGGTTGGGAGTTCGAGTCTCTCTGGGTGCACCATTTTTCAGGTTGTTCTGGTTCGGTTCTTCTCGGTTCACGGGTTCTTGGCTGTGCCTGGCGGAAAAAGGCTTCTTAGGCGCTGGAGCTCCCTCGCTTTACGCAACAATTGCTTATAGCTTCCTCTCTATCCTTGGTTTCTGATTTTAATAAATTTCACTGTAGGCTCTTCCATTCCTGAAATTCACTCGGCCTGATTTTGAACCGAGCAATATTTCCGTCATGGAGGCTAACGATCTCTGTTTCTACTAGCTTAAACAACTCTGCCGCATTCGTCTCTGGAAGTTTTTTGGCTTCCACAAGACTTTGGACCCGGTGGACAACTTGTGGCCCCGCAACTTTCTCTAGAATCACTGCGCGGATGATCTCCTGGATTTCAGCGCGGTATTTCAGCTTGAGCAGGTTTGGTTCTCCCATTGCCTGTTGAATCCCCGAATAGCGCTGCGCCGAGCGCGTGTAGGCCCAAAGATAAAGATCGCGGAAAAGGCTCACGTCGTTCTTCTCATAGACACCAAGAAGAGATTGAACGTATGCCTCCTGGTCGACGTCCATGAACGAAAGTGGCCGCAAATTCTTTTTGATCAAAGGAATGTTGGCCACCAACCGCGCGGTTCGTTTGTTCACGTCCTCGAAGACTTGCATGTACGAGAGCTGCACCAGCGCAAAGAAAGACTGCTCAAACTGATCTTCGATTTGGTTGAGCTTCTCGATGAAAATTTGAAAGCATTCCTTCAAGACGTGCGGGTTTTCGAGCGGCATGTAGTTCGTGCCGCCGACACCGAGCGCGATCTGGCGAATGCGACCCGAAGCACTCGGATCACCCAAAAGGTTTTCTGAAAGAAGCGCATGGATACTGCACACCTCGTGAGAGCTGATTTTTTCTTCAGCGGCCGATTCGATGATGTATTCGATGGCTCCCTTGTGGTTCAAAATCATCTGCGCTTCGGAGGCATCCTTGCCGGATGCGCTTTCGCCGAGCTCAATGAGGCGCTTGGTTTCCAAGAGAGAGTAAGTGTTTCCCTCGAGGCGGCTTGAGTTCCACGACAGGTCGATTAAAAGGCGATTCAAAATATTTCGCGCGTAAGTTCCCGCAGGACGCGCTGCGTTTTCGGCGGTGCCCGTTTTCAAGAGCTCCGCTCGTTGGGCGGCCGTAAGATAAAAAGATTGATTCGGTTCATACGAGCGCAAGAAATCCTGGTTGTATCCAACCGGCGCACGCGCTTGGAGCGATTGAGAGACGTATTTCAAAAGGCGTTTGCTCTCCTGGGAAAGAGGAATATCTTTGAAGGGTTTTGAGTCTTCCTGCGATTTCGGCGCTTCGGCCGCGGCGGTGGTCAAAGAGGCGTATACGCGCGCGCGCGCGGCCCCGCGTGCTTCGAGCACTCCACGCTCCACGAGCGTGGTGAGCACACGGCGGATCGCTTTTCGATCGCCTTCATCTGACTTCGACATCCCAGCCGCCTGAGCGACGTCGGGCACGCTGATCTCCTTCTTTTTCTTCAGAAGTGCCAAAACGAGCGCCTCAAGATCAGCCTTTTTCTTTGCCACCAAATTTCCTCCACATTCGGAGTATCGGGACAGGTTTTTGTCCCAATACCACCATATAACGTATTATAGCCTTATTTCTGTCCCAATTCTCACATATTGGGACTGAGGCCCTTTTTAGCCGTCCTTCCGCCGCTGAAGCTCCCGAAGGC
This sequence comes from Bdellovibrionia bacterium, assembly GCA_049424145.1. GTDB lineage: Bacteria > Bdellovibrionota > UBA1018 > UBA1018 > UBA1018 > JBMSSC01. The sequence goes on along the minus strand of JBMSSC010000010.1, from coordinate 4,856 downwards.
GGTCGGTAAAGGTATCCCGCCGTTGATCTCTCGATTTGAGGGTGATCGGCACACAAAGCCCCACAAGGAGCGACAGTGTGCGCTCATGAAGCATCTCCCGCAGCTCCTCTGGAGTAAGATTCGTGTTCACGAAGATCGGGAGATCCGCACTCAGCCGCCGATCTAGAAGCTGAAATAGGCGCTCGGTTTCCCAGGGCTTTCCTTGCTGGGTTCCAAGGTCATCTAAAAATAGCACGTCCGTATTCAGGGTATCGTTGAACACGAGCTCCGCATGATCTTCACGCGCAAAATCTTTCGTCAATCGATCGAATAGAAAGAAAGCGAACAACTCCTGGAGTTAGACATGGCAGACACTGCGTTTTCATGATGCATGTGCATTTGGTATTTGTCGCGAAATATCGAAAGAAACTCTTTGACTCAAGAGATTCTGAGCTTCATGGAGTCCATATTTCGGGATGTTTGTACCGACTTTGAGGCAGAACTGAAAGAGTTCACTGGCGAAGGTGACCACGTCCACCTACTCATTAATTATCCCCCAAAAGTGTCAGTCTCCAGTCTAGTCAACAGCCTCAAAGGCGTATCTTCTCGCCATGTTCGGAAGCAGCAATTCCCAGCCTTGCACAAATCTATCTGGATGGATTCTCTTTGGAGTGGGAGCTATTTCGCAGGCTCTTGTGGGGGTGCCCCCTTGGAAGTCATCAAGCAATACATAGAGCAGCAGCAGACACCGCACTAACGTGCGGACGCCTTAGATCTCGCCCCTGAACGGGCGAGTTTTACGGCGTATTTGATAATTACCCATTTTTTGTCCCAATTTTCGAGCGCTCGAACATCAGGGAAACCAACAGGCGATTTTACGAGGATCGGTGACGATGCTCAGAGGCTTCTAAGGATCCAGCCTTTTAAGTACCGATCGGAGACTTGTCCAAAGGGCGTGGGAAACGACTCAGGTAGATCCAATTCTCTTAAGACGTTAAAGGTTCGACGAGCCTTTCGTGCGGCGGCCAGGATGTCGGCTTCAAATTTTTTCACAGCAATATTGGCGGAATTAATAGAAGTGATCAGCAGCCCTTGAGGCGCAAGAACTTCCATAGCAAGTCCGTGGAGGACCTCTAGATCTTTTGCAGTGGAGAAAGTTTTTTTCTTTCCGTGCGAAAAAGAGGGGGGGTCTAAGATGATGCAGTCAAAGGTGCGGCCTTGTTTTTTGAACCGTGGGAACCATTCGAACACATCGCCTGCTAGAAAAGAGTGGGGGGTTAAAGGAATCTGATTTGCCTGAAAGTTTTCCATGCCCCAGTCCAAGGAGGGTTGAGAGAGATCAAGACTTGTGACCTGAGAGGCTTTGCCTGCAGCTGCGGCCACAGAAAGACTCGCTGTGTAAGAGAAGGTGTTTAACACGCGTAGCCCTGCACACGAATGCAGAAGCCATTGGCGTAGCGGCGCATGGTCTAAGAATAGACCTGGGTGTCGAGAGTTTTGAAACTGAATCCAGAACTTCAGGGTACCTTCTTGAACCAGAAATCGGTTTTGCGGAGGGGTGCCGCTCCAAAGTTGAGGTTCCTTGGGTCCCCCGTGTGTGGGGCGGAGTGAGGCAACGATGCATTGCGCTTCTTTGGATTGGAGAAAGGAGATGATTTCGTTTTCGGCTAAGGTCCAGGCATCAAGGGGCTTTGAGTTTGAGGCACTCGTCTTCTCCCATTGAGTGACCCAATAGTGATCTCCAAAACGATCAATGGCTAAATTTTTTAGATGCGCATATCCTTCAGCAGGTCCGTGAAAAACCCGGAGGGCTTGGGTGGAGCGAAAGAGTCCTTGCTGCTCACGCAGTTGCCAGGCTTGCTCAAGTGGGTTCATGGGGGACGTCCTTTCTGAGTTGATCGATCCAGGTTAAAAAGTCAGAGGGGAGGGGGGCCTGAAAGTGTTCCCCGGAAGGCAGATGTAAGGAGGAAGCATGTAAAGCGACTCGTGGGATGGAGATAGTGACTTGGGGTTCAAATCCCTGAATTTCGATGGGTCCGCCATAGCGAGGGTCGCCTAAAAGAGGGTATCCCGACTGCGAGAGGTGAATGCGAATTTGATGCTTACGTCCTGATCGGGGATGAACCTGGGCTAAAAAGGCGTGACTGAATTGTTCCTCAACTTGGACTTGAGTCAGGGAGCTTGCGCCTTCAATGGGGAGAGTGATTTTCCAAAAGGGGACTTGCGGCTTGCCTCGGGCAAGCGCCATGTAAGTTTTTTTAACCTGTCGGTTTTGAAACCAGAGGTTGGCCTTTCGATGGGCGGATGCAGTTTGAGCAAAAAGCACGACGCCACTGGTCTGAATATCAAGTCGATGAACGATGAGGAGCTTTTTTCCGGTTTTTGCTTCAGCCCAGCTCATGAGAGTGGAGTTTTGGTTTGAGCTCGGATCAGAAATGGAAGCGGGTGTCTCCAAGGAGTCCGTGGGAGAGAGCGATGGGAGTCGTCCTGAGATGGTTCTTAAGCCTGCCGGTTTTGAAACCACCAGCCACTCATCTGATTGAAAGAGAATCTGAGGGGAGAGGAGATTGAGGCTCATGCGAGTTGGAGCTCCGGGGGTAGGGGGGATTCAAATTTCAAGACTTCTTTAGAGATCGGGTGAGGAAACTCAAGGCGATGAGAATGAAGAGCTAAGCGTAGGAAAGGGGGAACTTCCCTTACTTCAAGGGGCGTCATCTGGGGAGAGCGGCCATACTTGGTATCTCCTAAGACAGGAAATCCTTCGTAAGCCGCTTGGACGCGAATCTGATGGGACCTTCCCGTCTGAAGCTCAAATTCAGCAAGGGTTAGAGTTGTACGCTTGAGCTGGGCGTAGCCCCGAGGTTGAACCCAAAGAGAGGCTCCCTTTCCGCCTTGGCGAACAACGGAGACCTGATTGGTTTTTTCGTTCTTTTTGAGTTCGTGACGCCACGTTTGAGGTTTCAAGAGCTTGCCAACAAGCCAGGCTAGGTAAGTTCTCCGCAGTTCTCCGTTTTGTAGGGCAGATGTCAGGCGTTGAGCCGACTTGGTGCGTTTGGCTACCACCATGAGTCCTGAGGTGTTTCGATCTAAGCGATGAACGAGTCCTACGTAAGGTCTCCCTAAGTACTGCCGTAAAAGGTCGACGAGGTTGACGTCTCCAGTTTTCTCTCCCTGACTGAGCAGTCCCGAGGGTTTTGAAAGCACAAGGAGATGAGGGTCCTCGTAATAGACTTCAAATGGGAGGTCCGCTCGATGGGCTTTGGCCAACCCATGGGGCTCCTCCTCTTTCTTAAGGCGTGGGAGCGCCTGCGATTTTGGTATTGGTCGGTGAGTAGATGCAGTTGGTCCGCGTTTGGTCATTGGTTCTCAGTATTTGTTTGACTTCTCCTGCGCCGGAGCCATCAAACCCGAAGCGGGGGTACATGCTGGCAATAAAATACTCTGGGTTTAAGCTCGGACTCGAGCAGTTAGGCGTACCAGATTTGTTGTCAAATTCACAACTATGATTTAGCCCAACTAAGTGTCCAAACTCGTGAAGGGTAATGGTCTGCAGATCCGGGTACCGTCCGGTGCCTGCCGCAAAGAAACTTTGATAGTTGAGTTCCATCACGGCCGAGAAGAATGAATTATACGGGGTGCCTGGTATCGTGCAGTAAGTGGTCAGAGCCATGGCTGAGGAGGCGTAATTGCTCGGCCAAGTACCTAATTTGTAAATCACCACTGCTCCTTTAAATGAGGTGCTTTGGATGAGACCGCTTGAGCAAAGGGAATTGGAGGCCTTTGGATTCAGGGAGGCCGAGAGTCTTGGCTCAGTGGCACTGCCTCCGTAGTCAAACATGGTGACGCCTTGCGCTTTCATGGAGAATTGATTCCAAGTGTCCATTGCGGCTGTGATCGCTCGAATTTCATCGGCTGAGAAGGCTCCTTGTTGGAATGCCACCGGTATGGGCCCAATGGCCCATTTACCTGAGATTGTGCCGCTTTGATCGGCAGGCACTTCGCAGTTTTTGGAAACGGGCTGTGAGGACGAAGGAGAATAGAGAGCACAGGATAAAAAAGGCCCCCCTAGGATCATGCATCCTAAAACTCTCAGCACTTTCAATGCCTCTCGGAGTGGCAAGCTGCCCTCAAGGATGAACTTGGGTCTCATCTTAAATAGTTTACTAATAATTTACTATATTAGTCAACTAAATCTAAACAGGAAGAAGAAGGGTCTTGCGAGCGTTATAAGTATTGAATTCATATGAAAAATTTTTAATCGTAGATAGAATGAACAGTCCCGGAGGGGACACAAACATCCGAGCACAGAAAGAAGTCTGGATTCTCAAGAGCCTCCTTTGGTTCGGCTCCTGGTTCATGGTCGTAGACGGCTTATGGGTTTGGGCCAAATCAGAGACAGCGCTGCCCTCTCTTCAAACCCAGAGTTTGGAGAAAGATAGTTTTTCCCATCAGGGAGCCTTAACGGAGATCAACGAGGATCTTCGTTTTCTTCCCGGGGTTCAACAAAGAGTTCAAGAGAGTACTCTGCCTGCGACCAGTTGCTCTGTGGGGATGAGCCCAAGACCCAGGACAAAATCGACGCACTCGGGTGCCTTCGAGTGCTTGCTTGAGGATTTGATCGCGTTTTCTCAGAACTCCGATCCTCACTCAAAACCGCTTCACGGCCTAGACGCCTTTCAATCCGCGCTTGCAAAACAGACTCTGAGTGAGGACCAAAAAAACGGGTCCGACACCTCATTCAACTCATGACCGGCTACCAGTTTGAATCGGGTAAAGCAGTCCGAGAGTTGGTTGCCAATGGCTTGGATGCTCATTTTTATCGAACATGCCGTAAAACCTCCTGGTTTAGCAGGAGGATATAAGGCATCCGAACTTTA
>JBMSSC010000009.1:0-38007 GCA_049424145.1 Bdellovibrionia bacterium | reverse complement strand
AGAAGCCGCAGGAATCGCCAAGTACAAAGCACGTAAAAAAGAATCGTTAAAAAAGATGGAGGCCACGCAAGCAAATCTTGCTCGCTTAACCGACATCATTCAGGAGATCGAAAAAAGCCTGGCTTCTTTAGAAAGACAGGCTCAAAAAGCCCGCCAGTACAAAAAGTACAAAGACGAGCTGTTTAGTGTTGAAATCTCGTGGGGAAAACGAAAATACGCGCTCTCTCAGCGCAGGCTTGACTCCTTAAAACAGAGAAAAGAGACCCTCGAGCAAGACTTAGTGGGATTAAAAGCCGAGCTCCAGAGTGCCGAGAACTCCATTGAAGTGGATCGCGTCGCCCTGCTGACAGAAACGAAGACGGCTGAACTCTACCAGGCTAAGATTCAGGACCTAGCCGATGAGCTCTCGCATGAGAGAAGCGCACTGGAGCTCTCCCGACAAAGAAAGGGTGACCTAGCCCTTCAACTGGAGGCCTTGGGGCAAGAAAAATCGGAGCTCGAGATCACGCTCCAAAGCGATCAAGCCCGCGAAGTTGAAATCGAGCAGGAAGTCCTCCAAGTTGAGGAACGCTTTGCGCAGCTCTCAAGTGAGCTGCAGGAGATGAACGAGACTCTCTTCCAACTGAGACGCGAGACGGAGACCGTGCGCTCGCAGATGCACTCCACTCAGCATGAGCTCAGATCCCAGGTTTCAGAAATCTCAGAGCTCACCTCTCAAGCCTCAGGTCTCGCCAGTAAGGCCGAGTCGGCTCAGGCTCAAATGGAGAGACTCGCCCAACAACTGGAGATCCAAAAAGAGCGCCTGGCAGAAATCCACGAGGAGAAGGAAAGACTCTCCTGCTCTTCCTCCGAGCTGCAGGCCCAAAAAGAGACTCTGCTTGCTGAGAAGAAATCCCATGCTGAGACCCTGCAAAACGATGAGCTCGAGCTTCGAGAGCAAGAAAAGCAAAAAGACCAATCGCTTCGCGCCTTAACCCAGCTGAAATCCAAGCTCCAAAGCTTAGAGGAGCTCGATGCAGCACATGAAGGCCTTTCGGATGGACCCAAGGCCGCCTTAGACTGGGCCAAAGCTCACGGCAAGACCCATCAAATCCAGCCCTTAACTGATGCTCTGCAAGTCAAAAGTGGCTATGAACTCGTGCTTCAGTCCTGGCTTGAAAGCCGAATCGACACCCTCGTTTCACTCTCAGATGAGACCGGGGAGTCCTCCGAGTTTTTGCTCGAGCTTTTAGAAGAAGTGAAGACTCAGAAGCAAGGCCGCGTGAGCATCCAGCGGCAGGTGCTCTCCACCCATCGCCCCAGCCAAGCCCACGGTTCATTTGCAGACGTTTCAGAAAATCTCACTCAAGCAGGAATTTCAGTCCTAGGTGAACTCTCCCAGTTTGTGAGTCCGAAAACTCAGTTCTCCCAGCTCTCGGCACTGCAGGACCTCTTTGCCCAGGTTTGCGTGGTGGAGTCGTCTCATTCTTTAAAGCCTCTGTTCCAATCTAAGGCGGCCCCTGCGCTTTTAGGCTGGGCAGTGGTGAGCCTGGATGGAGTTGTAGTCGAGCCCGAAGGAGCGATCCGAGGAGGAAGTCTTGAGGCCTCAGGAGCCATTGGGATTTTAAAGCGAAAGCACGCCATTGAAGAGCTCAAAGGGCAGGCCGCACAAGCAGACGAAGCTCACGCTGAACTTGAACATCAAGTGCAGCAGAGCCAGGAAAAAGTCGAACTCTTACGCGCCAGAAAGGCCGCGCTTCAAGACGAGTTTCAGCAGGTGGAAATCCAATCCGCAGCTCTGCAGCGAGACCTTCACCAAACCGAGCGCGCTTTGGCCGAAGCCACCCGACACTTCAGTTCTCTTGAGCAGGATCACCAAGAGGCGATGAACGAACAAGCGCACGCGACGGAAGCACAGGAAGAGATCCGGCTCCAAATCCAAGACCTCGTGACTCAGAAAATGCAGCTTGAGGAAACCCTTCTTGCAGCCGAGACTAACCTCTCCACTCAGGACTCAGAGCTCAGGGAAAAAGAAACTCAACTACAAAGCGTTCGCATCCAAGAAGTCTCCCTGAAAGAACGCCTAAGTAGCTTAAGACGGGAACTCCAAAGCCTTCAATCCCTGATTTCCGATCGCAAACGACGCTCTGTGGAGATCACTCGAACTCTGGAGCGCGCCTCACAGGAGCAAGCCCAACACCAGGGTGGAGAATCCGAGCTCACCCAGAAAATCGAGGAACTCACCTACTCCCTGACCACCTCCAAAGATGAGCTCTCCACAGTCAAAGACCGCATGGAGCAGCTCAACAGTCGAGTTCAAGGCGGCATGGAGCGAATCAAAGCCCTTCACAAAGGCAGTGAAACTCAAACGTCTGAGGCCACTCAAATTGCCGTAGAACTTGAGAAGATCTCAGCTGAGCTCTCGCACTTGGTGCTCAATTTAGAGGAAAAATACGGCCCTGGCTGCCTGCAAGCCCAACCTGTGGTCATAAATGAGAGCTCCGAATCAGAGACTGACACGGAACAGGGCGAGCAGGAATCCCTCACTCAGCCCGCCTCTGAACAGTCCCGTGAACTTCAAGAAATCCAAGAACTCTCGGCCGAAGAAGAAATTGCTCTTGGGGAGCAAGTGGAGCGACTCCGCGAACGAATCCGCAGATTGGGCGAAGTCAACGTCATGGCCATTGAAGAGCACGATCAGCTGAAAAAGCGCTACGATCATCTGCTCAATGAAAAGGCAGACCTCGATCGTTCGTTGACTAACTTACAAGAGGCCATCGACCACATCAATAAAACCTCAGAGGAGCGCTACCGCAAAGCCTTTGAAGCCATTGCCGAGCGATTTGAGAAATTATTCCCCGTGATTTTTGGTGGCGGATCAGCCAAGCTCTCGCTGATCTACCCTGAGAACTCTCAGGACATCTTAGAGGCCGGCGTGGACATCTTGGCGCAGCCTCCAGGGAAGAAAGTCTCCAACATCACACTGCTCTCCGGGGGAGAAAAAGCACTCACTGCTGTGTCCTTGATCTTTGCCATCTTCATGGTCAAGCCCTCTCCGTTTTGCGTCTTAGACGAAGTGGATGCGCCCTTGGATGATGCCAACATTGGGAAGTTCAATGCCCTTCTCAAAGAAATGTCGGCGAAAAGCCAGTTCATTCTGATCACTCACAATAAGAAGACCATGGAGCTCAACGACACCCTCTATGGCGTGACGATGGAGGAGCCCGGTGTTTCCAAGATGGTCTCCATTGAAATGCATGCTTAAGAGGGCACACGCCTTCCTGATTCTCGTCCTAGGACTAGGAGCTCTCCCTGCGTTTGCGGTCAGCCGAGCAAGCACCCCTCCCCTGCTCACTCAGATCGAGAAAAAATACGCTCGCTCCCTGACCCTCTCCGCCCAGTTCACACAGGTCAATCAAAATGCGGCGTTTGGAACTCAGAAAACCACGCGGGGAACCCTGGAAGTGAAACTCCCCGCTCAGATGAGATGGGAGACCGTAAGCCCGGATCCAAGCCTCCTGGTTTCTAATGGGAAAGTCTTTTGGTTTTATACCCCGCCGTTTGAAAAAGGGGACCGAGGCCAGTTGATTCAAAAACCAGCCTCCCAAGTGAAATCCAAGCTCGCAAGTGCCTTGCTCATGGGCTCTTTTTCCCTCACTCACTTGGCCTCCCTGACTCAGAAAAACCCCACCACCTTTGTGATCACACCCAAACCCGGCACTGCCGAGTCCGTCACTCAAGCCACCCTGGTCATTGACCCCGCTCAACAGCTCATCACCCAGGTCACCCTCCTTCATCAGGGCGGCAATCAATCCCAGATCACCTTAAGTCAAATCCAGCTGGGGGCCCCCCTACCCGATGAGCGCTTCGTTTTTCACACCCCGCCAGGAACCGACCTCATTCAGGATTAACTCCTACTTTCCAGTTGCGCTTAACTGACTAATTCTGTATACCATCTCGCTGAACCGTCACTCAGCTTTCAATACGGGAGTTAAAACCACGATGCCCTCATTCGATGTTTCCTCAGAAGTCCACTGGCAAGAGTTCGACAACGCCGTCAACCAGGCCACCAAAGAAATCTCCCAACGCTATGATTTCAAAGGCGTGAAGGCTGAAATTAAACTCGATCAGAAGGAAAAGACCGTCACCCTCTGGTGCAGTGAAGAGGCCAAACTCGATGCCCTCAACGATCTATTTCAAAGCAAATTGATCAAACGCGGGATCTCCTTGCTCTCCTTAGACTATAAGCCGCTTGAGCCTGCTTTTGGCGGCAGCGTGAGGCAGCTGGTTCTAATTCAAGCTGGAATCTCAAAAGAAAAAGGCAAAGAAATCATCGCTGCCTTAAAGGAGAGCAAGCTCAAGGTCCAGCCTCAAATCCAAGATGAAAAAGTCCGCGTCAGCGGCAAAAACCGAGATGACCTCCAAAGTGCCATTGCTTATCTGCGATCTCAGCAGGAGCAGATTAAGATTCCCATGCAATTTGGAAATTTTCGAGATTAACCCCCCCTCTAACCCGAGATGAAAAGCCTTATGTTCAGTCCATCGTCCGTTTCCGCCAGTCCCGAAGTTCAGCCCTCCTCCCCTGAGACCCCCCCTCCCCGGCCATCCTCAGTGTACTTTGTGAGCTTAGGGTGCCCAAAAAACCTCGTCGACTCTCAAGTGATGCTGGGGCTTTTAGAAAAAGACCGCTACACGATTACTCAAGAAGCCAGTGAAGCGGAAGTGATCATCATTAACACGTGCTCCTTCATTCAAGCCTCCCAAGAGGAGTCAATTGACACCATCTTAGAAATGGCCCAGCTCAAGCAAACAGGGCGCTGTAAGGTCTTAGTGGCCTCAGGCTGCCTGCCTCAGCGCTACGCAAAAGAGCTGGAAAAAGAGCTCCCCGAAGTGGACCTGCTCATTGGAACTGGGCAGTACCACCGAATCACCGAACTGCTCAACGCCCATGGGAAAGCACTCGAACTGGGCGCTCCCCTCCCGCAGCGCTCGTATGTGGATCAACCTGCCTTCATTCACACGGAAAACGACCCTCGCGTTCACACCGGGCCCAAGCACTCGGCCTTCCTTAAGCTCTCCGAGGGCTGTAACCGCAGATGTGCCTTTTGTATCATTCCCAAGCTCCGAGGAAACGTCCGCTCCAGAACGCCTGAGTCATTGGTGGCCGAAGCACGTCACTTAGCATCCCAAGGAGTCCGTGAGCTCAACCTCGTGGCGCAGGACTTAACCGAGTACGGCATGGAGTGGAAGTACAAGGAACGCTTAGAAACCCTCCTGCCCCAGCTTTGCCAAGTGGATGGGATCGATTGGATTCGCCTGCACTACGTGTACCCGGATCAATTCTCCGACGAACTCGTTGCCCTCATGGCGCGCGAGCCTAAGATTGTCAAATACCTCGACATGCCGATTCAACACACCTCCGACCGCGTCCTCAAGCAGATGAATCGACGACTCACGCGAGAAAAGCTCTTTGATCTCATCTCCAAGCTTCGCGCTCAGATCCCAGGCCTTGTGTTTCGAACCTCGATCATTGTGGGTTTTCCAGGGGAGACGGAGGAGGATTTTCAAGCCCTCTGCCGTGACTTAACCGAGCTGAATCTGGATCACGTGGGCATTTTTCGCTACTCCAAAGAGGAGGGCACGGCTGCCGCACTCATGACGGATCAGATTCATCCGGCCACCAAAAGAAAACGCGCTCGGATCTTAACGGCGCTTCTTGAAGAGCAACGACTCAAAAACCATGAAAAGTACTTGGGCCAAAAGGTTCAAGCCTTAGTCGAAGGCAAGAGCGCTGAGTCGGATCTCCTGCTTCAAGCTCGCATGCCCACGCAGGCGCAGGAGATTGATGGTCACCTTTTAATCAACGACATTCTCCCAGAGGCGACCTTGGTGCACCCCGGGGACTTAGTTGAGGTGGAGATCACCGAAGCCCTGGCTCAAGACTTAGTGGGCCGCATCACTCGAATCCTCTCCCCTGCAAGAATCCCAGAGAGCACCCCCACTGCGTCTGAAACCCCTGGCTTAACCACTGCGCTTGGCATGGCTTCCTCTCCAGCTCAAACGCAAGCGTTTTAATCTCTGCTCTTGGGATGGCTCCTTCGGATCTTCATGAGCTTTTAGTTCACACGGCCCATCAGTCTGGTTTTCCACTGGCTGGAAGTGTGGACCTGGATGCGGTCCTCAATGATCCTCAAGGTCTGTTTCAAGCGCATGTGAATCATTTGGATCAATGGCTGGCCTCAGGCTTTGCAGGCAGCATGGAGTACTTAAAGCGCGGGCGAGATCGCAGGGCCAATCCACGACTGGTCTTCCCTGAGACTCAAAGCCTCTTTTGCGTGGGTCTTCCCTACCCAAGACGCCCCGCAGGTCAGAGAGAACTGAAAACAGGACCCAGGTACGCCCGCTACTTACAGGGACCCGACTACCATGAGGAAATCACGCATCGCTTAACTCAGGTGATGAGCCAAGTGGAAGCACAGTTTAAAAAATCATCCGACCTTCCGCTCCGCTGGAAGATCACCGTCGACACCAGTGCCGTGCTGGAGAGAACCTGGGCCGCTCTCGCAGGACTGGGATGGATCGGAAAAAACACACTACTCATTCATCCCAAGCTGGGCAGTTATTTTTTTCTGGCGGTGGTTCTCTTGAATCAAAAAACAGGACAACTCCCCTCGCCTCTTCCCTCCTTGTGCGGCCACTGCACTCGGTGCCTCCAAGGCTGCCCCACCGGGGCCCTGGAAGCACCCCATCGCTTAAACTCCAACCACTGCATTGCCTACTTAACATTGGAAAAAAAAGGAGAGCTTCAAGTTCCCCCGTCCACGGAACAGCAGATGGGTGGCTGGATTGCAGGCTGTGACCTTTGCCAGGAGGCTTGCCCTTTTAATCTGAAGCCTCAACGCCAGGAAGAAGCCCAACTCAAGCCTGCCTCCGTTGAATCCCTGGGAGCCACGGCTCGATCCACCTGGGATGAGTTACTTTCGGAATCCAACACCCAATACCAAACCCGCGTGAAGCACTCGGCCTTAAGTCGAATCAAACCCTCGCAGTTTCGACGCAACCTCGCCTTAAGCCTCAAAAATGCACTCCAACAGGCCCCTGAAATTCTGGAGCTCAATCCGGAGCTTTTCTCCCAAATTCAAAGCCAAAGTAAAACGGAAACCGATCCCGTGGCTCAACGGCTCTGGGCTGAGCTCGCCTCATCCCTCAGCAAAGCGCAGTCCGTACAAAGTCACCGCTTGCCCCTGGAGCTGGGAAAAGTGCAGGGTGACCTTCCTGCGCCCCGGCCTTAAGTGACGCAACATGTGGTACTTCATGGGCTTTGTGATGCGCAGGTGAAACTCCCCTGAATCATCCATCTTTAAGTCCTCTCCCGCCACCGCATCAAACGAGGAGACCCCATGCACTTCCACCGCGATTCGAATCATGGGAGAGGAATTTGAAGCCTCAGAAGCTGCAATCAAGGCCACTTGACTGCCCGGGCTGATGAACTGAATGCGGGCGTGTGGATCCTGCGTTCGAATCCCTTGCGGCGTCTGCGTCCAGCTGCCTTCGATCCAAAAACTGGAGTTGGCGTGCGACTGAGCGAACGTAAAGGTCCCCCTCCGAGTGCCGTTGGCTTGATCTTCAAAGCCAGGATCGGGGAACTCTGCCCCAGATCCAAACGATGGGCTAAAGCCTAGCTCCCAGCGACCCGAATCCCGCAAAACCCCCGAGAGCGGAGCAGACAGAGGAGGCAGCGCAAGGCCTGGATCGGATTTTCTTAAATGATTTTGAAGCTCAAGCTCAAGCTCCGAGAGGTCCCCACGAGCTAAGCTTTGGGATACTTTCTGGCCCTTCTCCAAAAGAACGACCGAGGGAAACTCGCTCACCTGAAACGCCTCAGATAGGCTCCGGGAGTGATCCAAGACGGCAGGAAAGCCTGCTTGTAAGCGATCCAGGAGGGCAGGCAGGGTGTCTGGATTTTTTTGAAACTCGTAGGATGGAACCACCACCAGGAGAAATGCAAACTGAGGGGATCCATAGCGCTGAACCCAGCGCTTGGCCTGTGAAAGAGCCAGCTCCGTTCCAAAATCCGTGGGATCGACCAAAAAGAGCATCCAAGATTTTTTTTGGATCTTCTCACTGAGCGGCACCGCCATGAGCTGTGAATCCTTCTCAAACGCAGCAATCAGCGGTTCCGAACCCAACCAATACGGTGCCAGCTCCCGTTTAGCCAGCACAATGGCTTGATCCAGACTGAGTTCCTTTTCCTTAGGCTTCCAGATCATGAGTTTTAATTACCCCCTGAGGTGCGCTGCGTTTGGTGAGGGAAGCTAAAGTTGCTCCCATCGCCACGAGTCCTGCAAAAAAAAGAGTCATATGAAACGATAAAATAAAGTCCCCTGAGGACTGCTGCCTCCAGGTAAATAACGAGGTCGAAAGCCCCGTTCCAAACACGAGGCCTAAGTTTCTTACGGTCGCCAGCATCGCCGAGGCCACTCCCAGCTTCTTCAAAGGCACCGCGCCCATGATGGCACTATTATTGGGCGATTGAAACAGCCCGGTTGCAAGCCCAATGGAGGCTAGCTCCAGCAGGATCACTAAACTCTGCGTACTTTGATCCATACCCCGTCCAAAGGCCCCGGCCATGGAAAATAAGCCCAAGCCCCCAATGAGAGCACCGAAAAAGCTCAAGCCCTGACTCCCCACCCGATCCGACAGCCTCCCGCTTAACGGCGCCACCACAAAAATCGTCACCGGTATGGCCGTCATGAACAAGGCTGCCTTACTGGGAGTAAAATGCAGCACCCCTTCCAAGAAAAACGGCATTAAAATATTCACAGAGGAGAAGGCCACGAAGGTTAAGAAGCTTGCCAAATTGGCTGACCAAAAGGTGGGGTCCTTAAGTAAGGACAAATCCAAAAGCGGCATCTGAGCGCGTCGCTCCACCCAGATGAGGAGGCCCGAAAAAAACACCAGCAACAACGCCAAAACCGAATACGACACCTGAGCAAGCGAGATCAAGTGACGATCAAAGACTAAGGTGCACAACAGAAGCACTACCGCCTGAATCCAAGCACCGAGCCAATCAAATGCAAAGGTGTCCGGACGCTTCTCATCTTTTTTCACAAAGTAATGAACAAAGACGATACCTAACATCCCCACCGGGACATTCATGAGAAAAATACTCCGCCAGCCTAAATGCTCAATCAAAAGCCCGCCTAGCCCGGGTCCCGAGAGCAACCCTGCACTCACGACCATCCCTAAGATGCCTAACGCCCCCCCTCGTTGTCGTGCGGCAAACTCCGTGGTGATAATGGCAGGACCGTTGGCCATGAGCATGGCGCCGCCCACTGCTTGCACCCCGCGATGAATCACTAACCACGCCAAGGACGGAGAGAAAGCACAGAACGTTGAGCCTAAGATAAAAATGAAAAATCCCAGTTGATACATGACCTTTCGGCCAAAGTGATCCGACAAGCGCCCCAGGGGTAAGAGCAAGCAAGTGATCACGAGCAAGTAAATTAAGATCACCCACTTCAGACGCAGCAGGTCCGCATGAAGAGTTTTGGTCAATGTCGGAAGCGCAATGTTGACGATGCTGGAGTCCAGCGTTGCCATAAACGTTCCACAGGCCACTGAAAAAAGCACACGCCACTTTTGGATCATCCTTTTACTCTAACAAGATGAACCTCGAGGTTCAACCCTGGCCTTGAAACTCGTGATTTGTCCCCAAATTTGTGGTAAACTCCCGCCCATGGAATCGTTGGATCTAAAAAAAGCAGCCCAAACCCTCTCTCCGATCGCAGACGAGCTGAGGATCTGGATCTTAGACATGCTCACTCACGCCAAATCTGGGCATCCCGGAGGAAGCCTCTCGGCCATTGACCTCATTACGGCCCTTTTTTTTCATGAGATGAGAGGAATTGGAGACAACCAGCTGGATTCCACACGAGATCATTTTGTCCTCTCCAAGGGACACGCCGTTCCAGCTCTCTATGCTGCACTGTGCAAAAAAGGATTCATCCCTCACGAGGAGCTCAAGACCCTAAGACAAACGGGCAGTCGACTCCAAGGCCACCCCGATCGAGTTCGAATGCCAATTTTAGAGGCCTCAACCGGATCGTTGGGCCAGGGGCTCTCGGTGGCTCAGGGGATGGCCTTAGGCTTCAAGCTGGATCAAAAGCCCTCACGCGTCTACTGTTTGTTAGGAGATGGGGAGATCCAAGAGGGCCAAATCTGGGAGGCGGCCATGTCTGCTCCCAAGTTTCAGCTCTCTAATCTGTGTGCAATTCTTGATGCAAACAACGGTCAGATCGACGGGTCGGTCAGTGACGTCATGCCCATTGAGCCCATTGCGGACAAGTGGAAGGCCTTTGGTTGGAGCGTTCTTGAAATCGATGGACATGATCCCGTTCAAATTCTCCAAGCGTTTGCACAAGCCCGACGCGCATCAGAAACCGGGGATCCCAGGCCCACCTTCATCCTAGCCCGCACCGTCAAAGGCAAGGGCGTCTCCTTTATGGAAAATAACATCAGCTGGCATGGGGTGGCCCCTAAGCCTGAAGAGTCGCTGAAGGCAAAAGAGGAAATCTTAAAGAACTCATCCCAGCGCGGAGGAAAATCCCATGGCTAAATCAACGCGACAAGCATTTGGAGAAGCGCTGGCTCGTTTAGGTGAGCTCCACCCGGAGATCGTCACACTGGATGCTGACCTTTCCAAGTCCACCAAGTCGGATCTGTTTGCCAAGAAATTCCCCGATCGATTTTTTGAGATGGGTATTGCAGAGGCCAACATGATTGGCACGGCTGCTGGGCTTTCTTTCACCGGAAAACTCCCCTTTCTCTGTAGTTTTGGCGCATTCATCACCGGACGATATGACACGATTCGACTGAGCGTGGCGTACTCCGGAGCCAATGTGCGTCTCATTGGTACTCATGCCGGAGTGGGCATCGGTGACGATGGCCACAGTCAGATGGGACTGGAAGACGTCAGTCTCATGCGAGCCTTACCCACTATGGGCGTGTTCCAACCGATGGACGCCCGAGAGACGGAACTCATTTTAGAGTACTTAGTGACTCAATGGAAGGGACCGGCCTACTTAAGACTGACACGACAAAACCTACCCGATCTCTACCCCAGTGGCGTGGCTTTTCAGCCGACCCGACTCATGCCCGTGCACACCCCGACTCAAGCGGCTCAAAAAACAGACCCCAAGCAGCCTAAGACCCACTCAGTGGTTTGCATTGCAACCGGTGCCTCCGTAGCTGATGCCGTTACCGCGTCCAAAAACCTTGAGGCTCATGGCGTGTTCATGCCCGTTTGGAACGCGCACTGCCTTAAGCCTTTTGATGAGGCCGCCACCCGGGCCTTAGGGCAAAGCTATTCCTGCTTAGTAACGGTTGAAGACCATACGGTAATCGGGGGTCTAGGCAGTGCCGTGGCCGAAAGCCTCGCGCAAGACCAAAACCATGCACGCCTCATTCGACTCGGCATTCAGGATCAATTTGGAGAAAGTGGGGAGCCTGCAGAGCTTTATGAAAAGTTCGGCATCTCTGCTCAGGCCATTACCCAGCGTGTGATCCAGGAGCTCAAGATTCAGTAACCCCATGCCCTCACCGGTTTGAATTTCTCCTACCCAGGGTCAAGGATTTGAATTTTCAATTAGATGAATGAGAAAATTTGAAATATAAATTATTGAATTAATTTAGAATTTTAAATTTATTTATTTTTTATTGAGCTTTCAAATCTTTATTGGCAAAATTGAAAAACATGGCAGCTGAACTAAAAACTTTCAAGGCCGGGGAAATACTGTTTAACGAAGGGGAGCCCTCAGCCTCCCTGTTCATCGTCAAACGAGGGGCCATCTCAATCCGCAAGAAAAAAGGATCCTCCAGTGTGGAAGTTGGAAAAGTGACCACGGGAGAAGTCATGGGAGAACTCTCCTTTTTTGACCGAGAGCCTAGGAGTGCTTCCGCTTCAGCCATTGTGTACTCCGAGGTCCTCGAGATCAAGTTTGAGGAGTTAAGCAAAATCTACGACACCGTACCGGATTACCTAAAAACCATCATGGCGTCTTTGGCCAACCGACTGAGAAAAGCCAACGAGACGATTCGCCAACTCCAAAAGACGCCCAC
The DNA here is from genome assembly GCA_049424145.1 of Bdellovibrionia bacterium. GTDB lineage: Bacteria > Bdellovibrionota > UBA1018 > UBA1018 > UBA1018 > JBMSSC01. The sequence goes on along the minus strand of JBMSSC010000009.1, from coordinate 25,908 downwards.
TTCTTAAATCCATCCAAAAAAAACCCACCAGCAACGCAAGCATCCAGCGCGTGCTTGCGCCAGATGCCGCTGAAAGTCAGCGCACGCCTTTTTGACTCAGCCCCAGTTAAGGTCTGAGTGTGTTGATGAGTCTTGGAAACGCGATGGTCTCTCTTACGTGCTCCACGCCTGTTAACCAGGCTACCGTTCGCTCCAGACCCAGACCAAAGCCTGAGTGAGGCACGGAGCCATAGCGCCTGAGATCCAGGTACCACGAGTAGTCTTTTTCATGAAGGCCGTGGCTTTGAATTCGAGCCTTTAAAACCTCGGCATTCTCCTCACGCTGCCCACCACCAATGATCTCCCCATACCCAAACGGCGCTATCAGGTCACAGCCCAAAGCATACTTGCCTGATGCCACGCCTGCTTCCCCACCGACTTCATTGGATTGCTTAAAGTAAAACGCCTTAATCTGAGCGGGCATGTGATGAACGAAGACGGGCTTTTGAAACTCATCTCCTAAGGCCGTCTCATGAGGAGCTCCAAAATCTTCACCCCAGGGAATACCCACGCCTCGCTTTTCTAAAATTTTCAGCGCATCATCATAGGAAATCCTAGGAAAAGGCCCACGAATGGCCTCAAGCTGCGAGAGATCCCGTTCTAAAATCTTTAGCTCCGCATTCTTGCGACTTAAGACGCTTTGCACCAGGTGCTCAATCAACGCTTCCCCAAGTGCCATGTTATCGTTCAGATCGGAAAAAGCCACCTCAGGCTCAACCATCCAAAACTCAGTGAGGTGCTTACGCGTTTTGGACTTCTCGGCTCGAAAGGTGGGTCCAAACACATAGATCTTGCCAAACGCCATTGCACCCACTTCGCCGTACAACTGCCCAGATTGAGTCAAGTAGGCCTTCTCATCAAAGTACTGCGTTGAAAAGAGAGTCGAGGTCCCCTCACACGCACTGGGCGTTAAGATCGGTGCATCAAAACGGATGAACCCTTGTTGATCAAAAAACTCTTGGATGGCTCGGATGATTTCCGCTCTCACACGCATGGCAGCCCACTGCCTGGAACTTCTTAACCAAAGGTGGCGATTCTCCATGAGAAACTCCACCCCATGCTCTTTGGGAGAAATGGGATAAGCCTCTGCAATTTGAACCACTTGAATGGAGGAAACCCCCAGCTCATAACCCCCGGGTGAACGAGGCTCCCGACGCAGCTTCCCTTTGACCACCACCGAGGACTCCTGCGTGAGCGCATCGAACGCCGTGAAGGCTTCCTCCTGACAATCGCCTTTAAACAAGATGGCTTGCATCAAGCCCGTTCCATCCCGAAGGATTAAAAACTTAATCTTCCCTGAACTCCGTTTATTGTAAACCCAGCCTTGGACCGTGACTTCTTGGCCCTCAAACTGAGCGGCGTTTTCAATGTAAAAACGATTCGTGGTCAAAATTCTCATCTCCTTCTGAAAGCTCATCTGTTCGCCTTCATTCAAACCCACCCGTAGAGACGCAACCTCCCTGGATCGGGTTGAGTAGCCAAATGCTGATGGATCAAAAATTTAGTAATTGGCCAGAAACTCTGCCAAAGTCCTCACGTAAGACCCACTGGCTCCCTTTTTCGGGCAGTAGGACAAATGGCCTAAACCCCAAGCCGTTGAGGCAATGTCCAAGTGAGCCCAAGCCACTTCCTTACGAATGAATTGCTTAAGAAAAATCGCTCCTCGAATGGTTCCACCCATCGGGTCATTGGCTGAGTTCTTAAGATCTGCACAATCGGACTTTAAATCCTCCAGGTACTCATCGAAAAGAGGCAGAGGCCAGAGGCGCTCGCCCGTGGCGTCACCTGCAGAGCGCAGCGAATCGATTAAGTTCTCGTCATTACCTAGGACTCCACAACAGTGTTTTCCCAAAGCCACGGAGACGGCACCCGTTAAGGTGGCCACATCAATCACGGCATCCGGCTTAAAGTCTTGCGCATAGTCCAAGGCATCAGCCAAGATCAGTCGCCCCTCCGCATCGGTATTGATGATTTCCACTGTTTTTCCCGCTCGCGAAGCAATCACATTGCCTGGCTGAATGGCATGGCCGCTGGGCATATTCTCCACAAAAGCCAAGACACCCACCACCCGAGTGGAGACTTTCCACCGAGCAGCAAGCAAGAGAGCTCCCATGACCGTTGCAGCGCCCGTCATGTCATGCTTCATGTCTTCCATTTTTAAGGCAGGCTTAATGGAAATCCCTCCACTATCAAAAGTGACTCCTTTACCCACCAAGGCTACGGTTTTGGGGTTTTTTACTCCCTTGGGTTTGTACTCAAGCACCACCACTCGACTCTCCCGCTCGGATCCTTGACCGACCCCTAAAAGAAGACCCATCTTCTCTTTCTGTGCATCGGCTTCAGTTAAGATCCGGCATTGGAGTCCATGCGTTTTAGCGAGTTTCTTAGCTTCAGTTGCATAATAGATCGGGGTGCCGACATTGGAGGGCTCGTTGGACCAATCCCGAGTGAGGAACACGGCGTCACATAAAGACTGAAGCTTTGCAAGCTCCGACTCCATCTCCGACTTCAAGACGGGATCTTCCGTGACCAGATCAATCGAATGAGGAGCAGGTCGCTCGTCTTTTGAGCTCGAGCGATTCGAACTCGAGGGTGAGGATCCCGTTTTGTACTTATCAAACTCATACGAGCTCAAAAGTAAACCCTCGAAGAACGATCGAACCCAGCGGGAGTGACGAACGTCTTTCTTCCCGACTCCTGCCAAAAGCGGATCCAGGTGAATGGAAACGGCCTTAGCCTTCTCGGCCACCAGCTTAGCCCAGAGTTTTCCGCCCATCACTCGGAGTTTTTCTTCCGTCAGCTCACTGGCCGCGCCTAAGCCCAAAAACACCACATGCTCGGCTACGGAATCCTCAAGAAAGCGTAGGACTTGAAAACTCCCATACTTTCCATCAAAGATTTTCGATTTTTGAAGCCTCTCCACCCACGAACGATACTCCCCGCGCGGCACGATGGCCTTTTTGGTCGCGTCTTGAAACACGGGATAAACGGCGGTATCGACTGTTTTTGGAACGGATAAGTGAACTCGTAAATCAGGAAGTTTTCTCATGATAGTTCTTTGCCCTTTCGCTAAACTTCATTAACATAGGGGCATCCTATGTTGAAGCGCTATCACCACATTATCGGGGGCATTTTTCGGTTCAGCGATGCCCTTGTGATCGGAGTTTCCTGGCTTGCCGCGTATGGCTTACGCTTTTACTTTAAGTGGTTTGAAATCACTCGAGGCTTACCCCGATTTGAAAAGTACGCTGCCCTCACTCCCTTTGTGATTGCTCTTTGGATGGTGGTGTTTTCCAACACTCGCATTTATGAATCCAAACGAATGCTCCGGCGAACGGATGAGATCTTCCAGCTCTTAAAAGCTCATGGCTTGGCCTTACTTTTTTTCATCACACTCACGTCCATTGCAAGCGAGTACCGATACTCTCGGGGTGTGATCGTGTCGTTTGGTCTGGTGAGCGCAGGACTTCTGACGCTTCTTCGCTTGGTGCTTCGCAATGCCCTTCGCGAGATCCGGCGTCAGGGATATAACTTAAGACATGTCTTAATTTTAGGAGAGGGCGAAGCCGTTCAAACCATCATTCGCCGGATGGATAAGTTTCCCGAGCTCGGACTCAGAACTCAGGGCATCCTCACTCATGAACACTCCACCCTCAAAGAAATTTCAGGAAAGCCCGTCATTGGGCATTTTGGTGAACTCCGATCGATCTTAAAACAAAATCGACCCGACCAAATCCTCCTGGCTCTTCCCCGCAGTCAGTACACGGAGTTAGAGCGCATTTTGACTCTGATTAAAGATGAACCGCTGAACATTCAACTCATCCCCGACATCCACGAATTCATTACTTTAGGATGCGAGATTGAAGACTTTGATGGACTTCCTCTGGTGAATCTCAACGGTTCGCCTTTGAGAGGATGGGGAGCCTTAGCCAAGCGCCTGACTGATCTCGTTCTCGCTTTCTTGGCCCTGATGATTCTTTTCCCCCTCCTGGTGCTCATTGCGCTCATGATTAAACTCACCTCTAAAGGCCCCATTTTTTATGCTCAAGAGCGGATGGGCCTCGATGGACGAAGCTTTCAGATGTATAAATTTCGATCCATGCATGCCGATGCAGAGAGTGCTTCAGGGGCCGTTTGGGCCAAACCCGATGACCAGAGGAGAACCCGGCTTGGGACCTTCTTGCGAAGCACCAGCCTCGACGAACTGCCTCAATTTTGGAACGTCTTCAAAGGCGAGATGTCACTGGTTGGCCCTCGTCCCGAACGCCCAGTCTTTGTGCATCAATTTCGCCATGAAATCCCCAATTACATGCTCCGACATAAAGTCAAAGCAGGGATCACCGGTTGGGCACAAATCCACGGATGGAGAGGCAATACTTCTTTGGACCAAAGAATTGAATGCGATCTCTACTACATCCGAAACTGGTCCTACTTTTTGGATCTCAAAATTCTCTTTCTCACCCTTTGGAAAGGCTTTGTGAATAAAAATGCCTACTGAGTGGCTAAGAGGATGGAGGCCCAAAAAGATCGATCGATACCTTCTTCAAGGGGTTTTAGGCGCCTTCTTAGGCTCCTTTATTTTTCTGACCTTCATCCTTTTTATGTTTCAGATGCTCAGATTGGCTGATTTTTTCATCCTCCACGGAGCTTCCATTCCCCTCTTAGGAAAAATGAGCCTCTTTATGATCCTCTCTTTTCTCCCCCTCACTATTCCGATTTCATTCTTGCTGGGGGTTTTGTTTTGCTTTAGTCGACTCTCCATGGACAACGAGATTGTGGCCTTAAAAGCCAGCGGGATCAGCTTGGTTCGTCTTTCATTGTCCTGCTTTGTTCTGGCTTTTTTCCTATCCCTGCTCTCCGTCGTCCTCAACAATACCTGGGTTCCTTGGGTGGGAAAGGAATTTAAAAAAACCATCATTAAACTCAGTAACACCAAGATCGTAAGCAACATTCGTGAGGGAATGTTCACTACAGGGTTTTTCGACCTCCTCATCTTTGCCGACCACGTCGATTCAAAAACGAATCAAATGCATAAGGTTTTCATCTACGACGAACGAGAACCCAAAAGCCCCATGACCTATATCGCCAAGGAGGGGGCGATCATTCCCATGAAAACCCAACAAGAACTGGGGAGCTCGATTCTGCTTCGACTCTCCAATGGAAGCACTCATCACAATCGAATCGAAGATCACACCTACGAACGCATGGACTTTAAAACGTATCACCTGTTTCTTGAGGTGACCGAGGGTGCTGACACCACCTTGGTGAAGCCCAATATGATCCCTTATGAAGAATTACTTGAAAAAATCAAAGCCACCGACTTAACCACCTACGCCGGACGAGAGTTTCGAGGCGAGTACTGGAGACGTTATTGTACGGCCTGGAGCCCTTTGGTTTTTATCTTTTTAGGCATTGGTTTTGGCACCTTTCGCACCCGAGCAGCAAAAACCGGAGCTCTGATCACAGGCTTTGGTTTTATCTTCATCTATTGGCTCACCCAGACCCTAGGAACCCTGGCGTTACAAAAGGATCTCCTTCACCCCTTCTGGGCCATGCAATGCCCCAACCTCTTGCTCCTGAGCATCGGACTCTATCGCTTCCGTAAAGCAGCCTGGTAGAAAAACCCGTCATTCAAAAAGCGTGCACAAACGCCGCACTCGCCCCTGCGTTACATAAATCTTAAAAAACAGAGCTCAAAGCCCATACAACCTGGACGTGTGGATAACTTTCTACGAAAACACGAAAAATAAGAGAATTAGATAAAAAAAGCCTTATAGATCAATAAGTTATCACGTGTGGATAACTTCAGGTTTGAGTGTGGATAACTTTTTCAGAATGAAAGACGAGGAGCAAAATGCCGTTTAACTCCCTCCCTGAGCGTCAAGGGCTTGACTGAGGAGTGGTCTGAGACTCGGGCTCAGGATCATTCGTTTGAGGAAGCGGATCCACCTCACCGAAGGGTTGAGGCATTTTTTGTTCTAACTCAGCAGGATAAAAAAGAGTCGGTGTGCCCAGCACTTGAGCCACCCCTTTTTTCTCTTTCATCAGCTTCAATCCCGAATTGTTGTAATTCACCTTCACGGCATTCGCATTGGAGACCTGAAACACCATGTCATCTTTGGCACGAAGGACCAAGGTATTGCCTTTTCGGATAATAAACTTTCGAATCGGACGAGCATCCACACGATAACGCACCCAAATATCGGCGAGCACTTTCACAATGACTTTATGATGAATCTCAGAGGGGAGTAAGGGTAACCCTGAGTCCAAGGGATCGGCCGCATGAGGCGAACTCGACGCCACTGGAGAAGGAACAGGCGAGGGGGAGACCACAGGCGGCGAGAGCAACACCAACGGTGTGCTCACAGGGAGCGGTAAGGAGGCGGCTCTCACCCCAGGCGCCTCAACGACCTTGGGCTGAGCAGGAACTTCAGCTGAAATCAGACTCAACGCCGCACTACTGGGAGAGCTAGGCTTTAGATCAGAGACCAACGTGAGGGCGGGAGACTGACCGCCCACTTCACTGTTGCCTGAAACTAGGGTCGTAGTCACCACCGAAGCAGCGGGCGAGGGCATGGCCGTGGGCTCAACCAAAGGAGCTTCTGCTTTTAAGCCGACCGCTGCTGCAGGCTGAGACGGATGCGCCGCTCTTAGCCGATCCAGATGAGAGGACTTATGATGATGAAGAGACGGCTTTAAGATCATCATCGCCACGGCTCCCACCACGGTAAAACCCACAATCGCAAGGGTTAAAAAGGTGCGACTTTGCTGATCCCCATCTCGTTTCTCAAACGCATAGCCACTATGGCCCCCTTCATGATTCGGGCGCTCGCTGGATTTCTGCTGAATGTAATCTTCATAACGCGCCAAGACTTCTTTGGAGTCAAGCCCGATGAACTGACAATAGGCATTCACAAAACCCCGAACAAACGGCTTAGCAGGCAGCTCCGAGTAGTGATCCGCCTCTAAAGCATGGAGCGAGCGAACCCCCACTTTGGTTGCCGAGGCGACCTGTTCGATGGTGATACCTCGAAGCTCGCGTTCATGCCTTAAGTACTCTCCTAAAGAGACTTCATTTTGTGTCACAGGTAGACCTCTTTACGACTCTGGGGGTGGAACTGCTCAATGCCACTTAAGGTGAACTGCGTCATGGCAGAAACTTCAAGTGATCGAGAGCTTTTTCAGCCCATCCGGTTTTCGGGAACCGCTTTTGAACCTCAATGAAGGTTTTACGCGCCTCACTATACTGTTTATTTTTCTGATAAGCCACACCGAGTGCCAACAGTCCATCCCCAAAGCTGCCACAAAACTTCTTGGTTGAAAGACTGTATTCTCGAATGGCGTCCTGCAATCTTGCTTCCTTCATGCTGATGTGACCCAGATAATAATGCGCAATACAGGACTGACTCGGGGCATTTTGTACGGCTTTTGAAAAGTACTGAGAAGAAAGTGAGTAATCATTTTTTCGGTACGTTAAGATCCCCAGGTTAGTCCACGCCTTATAAGCGTCTCGATAAAGATTGTCAGTGGCTGCTTCGGACAAAACAGGCAAGGCCAAATCCCATTTTCCGAGATCTAAATAGATCTTGCCCAAGGTATTTTTAGCATCCGAATAATCTGGCTTCAATTGAACTGCTTTTAAACCAGACTGCATGGCGAGTTCAAGTTCCTTTTTTGTATAGTAAGCCAAGGCCCGGGTGTGATGAAGCTCAGGCAATTGAGCATCCTCGGACTCCGCTCGTGCTATGGCTTGAAGAGCTGCCGTGGGATCCCCCTCCACTAAAGCCCCGTTTGCAATTTCAACAAAGATGCGCGCCCGATCGGTTCGACTCATAGCTTTTGAGCCCTCTTTCCCCGTTGCACAGCCTTGCATGAGCAAAGAAAACAGCGCACTAAGAAAAAAAGCCATGCTGAAAACCGAGAAACGCTCAGATCTTGGATGCTTCATCCTTCTAACTTAGAAGGCAATTCTGACTCTGTCAAAATTCTCTGCAAGAAACTAATAACCCGACTGATTCAATATGATAAGTCTGGGGAAACAGGTCCACTAAAAACACCCGTTGCAGAGTCCACCCTTTTTTCACCCACCCCGATAAATCCCGAGCCCAAGAATCGGGATCACAACCGATGGCCACGATTTGATTGACCTGCATTCGATCCATCGCCTGAGCCACTTCCTGAAACTCGCCTCGAAGCCCATCTCGAGGGGGGTCAATAATCGCACTGATTTGCGGACTCGAAGACGACCGCAGGGGCGACGGGGACTCAAACCGCTGCGCCGCAAGCCAAGTGTCTACGGCACTTCGATGAAACTCAAAGTGATCGGCCACCCCCTCGGGCTTTTGTCTTGGGGCCCCCAGATCCACACAATGAATCCGCGAGCACCGATCCACCAGCGGAAGGCTTAAATTTCCCGAGCCTCCGTAGAGGTCATAGAGAATGTCGCTTTCGGGGATGACTTTTTGAATCCAGGCCTTCAGCTTTTCATTTTGCGCATCATGCACTTGCCTAAAACCCCCTGCCGAATGTCTCGAGTTCCATGTGGATCGAACCTCTCCTGAGGGCAGCACCTCAAGCTCCACTTTAAAAGGCCGACGCAACTGAGAGCCTTGTTTGCGAACTTGCTCCCACTGGGCGTTTAACTCGGGACGCGCAATAGGGCATCCCTCGACGGCCACTAACGTCTGCGACCGGGCTTGATAAAAGCCTAAACTTTGGGCTTTACCCCGAAGCTGAATCCGATTGCGGTAGTTCCAGATCTGCTCAGCCGGCGCAAGCTCTAAGTTGGAGGGCAGCTCCAGGTTGACCCGCTTGAGCGCATGAGCCACTCCCTTGACCTTGGTCTCCCACTGATACGAGTAAGGCAAGTGCTGCCACTGGCACCCCCCGCAGCGCCCAAACGCCGGACACACCGGCTCCTGCCTAAGCTCCGAGGGCTCCAGAATCTCTACCACCTGAGCCTCGGCATACCTTCGATCCTCGCTCGTCAACTGGACACGAACCACATCCCCCGGGGCTGTAAACGGCACAAACACCACACGTCCGCTCTCGTCGCGCGCTAATCCCGCCCCCCCTCGTGATAGATCCGTAATTTTTAACCTAAGCTCCTGTGGGTTCATTTCTTCTCCTCCGCCCTGCCGACCGGCACCGTCAAAACACCAGGCAGACCCCCTGCCTACCGGCACCGTCAAAACGACATGCGTTTTAACTGGGCTGTTTGAACCGAGCTGATCGTGCCTAAGCGAAAACTCCTTAAATGGCTTCTTTCCCATTCTTGCTGACTCTGGTAAGTTCCCAACCCGAGTTATGTCAAAGAATATTAGAAATTTTTGTATCATTGCGCACATTGATCATGGGAAGTCAACTCTGGCCGATCGCCTTCTGGAGCGAACCGGGACAGTGACCCAACGAGAAATGGAAGCCCAGTTTCTCGACAACATGGAGATTGAACGGGAGCGAGGCATCACCATCAAGGCCCAAAGCGTGCGCCTGAACTACCGCGCGAAGGATGGAAAAACCTACATCCTCAACCTGATTGATACGCCCGGTCACGTGGATTTTACCTACGAAGTCTCCCGCTCGCTTGCCGCGTGCGAGGGGGCTATTCTCGTCGTGGATGCCTCCCAAGGGGTGGAAGCGCAGACTTTGGCCAACGTTTTCATGGCCCTGGATAATAACCTCGAGGTTTTCCCCGCAGTCAATAAGATCGACTTGCCCTCCGCTGACCCTGAGAAAGTTTTAAAAGAAGTCGATGAAATGATCGGCATGGTCGATACCCAACATGCCGTGCTCTGCAGTGCCAAATCCGGAATTGGAATCGACGACGTCTTAGAAGCCGTGGTCAAGTACTTCCCCGCACCCAAAGACGCCGACGATCAACCCCTAAGAGCCTTAATCTTTGACAGCTGGTTTGATCCGTATCAGGGCGTCATTGCCCTCTGCCGTGTCTTTGAAGGGAAGATCTCCAAGGGCACTAAAATTCGCCTCTTCCACGTGGGCAAAGAGTTTGAAACGCAACGCGTAGGCCTATTTTCCCCCAAATTTGTGGACGTAGAGAGCATCTCCAGTGGGGAAGTCGGAGCCATTGTTTGCGGAATTCGCGATGTGAGGGACATGAAAGTAGGCGATACCATCACGGACGCCTCAAACCCCTGCCCAGAACCTTTAGGTGGCTTTAAAGAAGTCAAACCCATGGTCTTCTGTGGCGTTTACCCCATTGACGCCAATGCCTATAACGACCTGAAAGAAGCACTGGAGAAGCTGAAACTCAACGATTCGGCCATTAGCTGGGAGCCTGAAACCTCCAGTGCGTTGGGATTTGGATTTCGCTGTGGATTCTTGGGCCTTCTGCACATGGACGTCGTCCAGGAGCGTCTGGAGCGAGAGTACAACTTAAACCTCATCACAACAGCCCCATCCGTCATCTATCGCGTCTGCCAAACCGACGGAGCCGTGCTCATGGTGGATAATCCCTCCAAGCTTCCCGAGCAAACCAGAATTGAAACCATTGAGGAACCTTATATCCGTCTCACCGTTCACATGCCCTCAGAGTACGTAGGCGTGGTCATGGCCTTGTGCAATGACCGACGAGGAATTCAAGAAAAACTGGATTATGTCACGAAGGATCGCGTCTCTTTAGTCTATCAAATGCCGCTCAATGAAATGGTGTTTGATTTCTACGATCGATTAAAAAGCGCCACCAAGGGCTATGCCTCCATGGATTATGAACTCACCGACTACCTCCCAGCCGACTTAGTGAAGCTGGATATTCTCATTAATTCTGAGCCCGTTGACGCCTTATCGCTGATCATTCACCGCGACAAGGCCGCCTATCGGGGTCGTGAGTTAGCAAAGAAAATGAAGGAACTCATTGATCGACAAATGTTTGAGATCTCCATTCAAGCGGCCATTGGAGCCAAAATTATTGCTCGAGAAAACCTCTCGGCTTTAAGAAAAAACGTCACCGCCAAATGTTACGGCGGAGACATTTCCCGAAAACGAAAACTGCTGGAGAAACAAAAAGAGGGTAAAAAACGCATGAAGCAAGTGGGCAGCGTTGAAATTCCTCAAGAAGCATTCCTCGCGGTATTGAAAGTGGATTAAGCAGCCGAAAGGGCACGCCTCTTATTTTTTTAACCCAGCGAGCCCTGAGACTGAAGGCCCGGGAAATCTCAGTGAGGAGTTCATCATGTCCCTTTCTTCTCTTCTCATTCAAAACGGACGCATCTTAGATCCGTCGGAAAATCGAGATCACCCAGGTGACCTGCTCATTGAGGAGGGAAAAATTGTCGCCATCGACTCCCCTGGCAAGATCCCCTCCACTTGCGCCCAAAAACGCTGGAATGCCCAAGGACTGTGGATCACACCAGGCCTCATCGATGTTCATGTTCACTTTCGAGAGCCCGGGTTTGAGTACAAGGAAACCATTGAGAGCGGATCCCAAGCCGCGGTGACTGGCGGCTTCACTTCGGTTGCCTGCATGGCCAACACCCAGCCCGTCAACGACTCAGCGGAGACCACCCACTTCATCAGAACCCAAGCCCAAAAAGCAGGCCTCTGTCGAGTTTTTCCCATTGGAGCTGTGACCCAAGGATTACAAGGACTGAAGCTGGCTGATCTCGAAGGGATGGTGCGGGCTGGAGCTCGCGCTCTGAGCGATGATGGAATGCCGGTGATGAACTCTCAGCTCATGCGAGAGGCCATGGAGAGGGCCAAGGCTCTGGGTGTCCCCGTGATCAGCCACGCCGAAGACCTTCACCTCGTCAATTCAGGCGTGATGAATGAAGGAGCCGTCTCCCGTGAACTTCAACTTCGAGGAAACCCGGCTGCGGCTGAGGAAATCCTCGTAGCCCGAGAAATTGCCCTCTGCCGACTCACCCAAGCCCCCGTTCATCTGGCCCACCTTTCGACCCAAGTCGCTTTAGAGCACTTAAGGCGCGCGCGTGAGGCAGGGCTTCCAGTGACCGCCGAAGTGTGCCCCCATCATCTTTTTTTAACCGATGAAGCGGTTCGGACTCAAAATACTCATTTTAAAATGGCCCCCCCCCTTCGAACGGAAAACGACGTAAAAGCCTTAAGAGCGGCCTTAGCAGAGAACTTGATTCAAATCCTGGCAACCGATCATGCTCCTCACAGCCCCCACGAAAAGCAAGTTCACTTCTCGTGCGCGCCTAATGGCATTTTAGGTCTTCAAACTGCCGTTCCCCTCACCTTACGACTGGTTCATGAAGGATCTCTTCCTCTTCAGCGCTGGGTGGAGAGCTTGACCTCGGCCCCTGCCCGCTTACTGGGAGTGCCTCTTGGGACACTCAAACTGGGATCAATGGCCGACCTCACGCTCATCGATCCTCACCACCGCTGGCAACTTCAAGAGTCCGATATCGTTTCAAAAAGTTGGAACTCCCCGTTTTTTGGTTGGAAGTTTGAGGGGAAAGTGGCAGCAACACTAGTGAACGGAAACATCGTTTTTCAGTCCGGTCACATCCAACTTGAGCCAATGAGGTGATTTCATGGGCAGCACCACCCTTCAAGAAGAACCCGGAGTTCTCCTCTTAGAAGACGGAACAGAATTTTCAGGCATTCTCCGGGGTGCTTCCGTATCCCTGGAGTCGATCACCCAGAGCCGTACCCCCCACTGCCAGAAAAACCCAGCAGACCGAGGCTACGGCGAAGTGGTGTTCAACACGTCGATGACCGGCTATCAGGAGATTTTAACCGACCCCTCCTATTACGGCCAAATCGTGTGCCTCACGTATCCGCACATCGGCAATACGGGTGTCAACCCAGAGGACGTGGAGAGTCTCAAGCCCTGGTGCGCAGGACTCATCGTTCATGAGCTCTGCCATGAACCCTCCAACTGGAGATCCCAGGGCACCCTGGAGGCCTACTTAAGAGAGCATCAGATTCCTGCTCTCTCAGCAGTGGACACCCGAGCCCTCACCCGCCACTTGAGATCCCAGGGCGTCACTCGGGGTGTGATTCTTCCTGCTCGGCAAAAAACCCTAGGCCTAGCCCACCTTCAATCCCTTCCGCAAATGGAAGGGCGGGATTTAATTCGTGAAGTATCCACTCAAAAACCCTACTTTTGGTCCAAATCCCAAGCTTCTTTGTATCGAGTGGTGGCCTTAGATTTTGGGATCAAATGGAACCTCTTAAGAAAACTCCAAGCGCTGGGCTGTGATGTGGAGGTGTTACCGGCCCACTCCACCGCTCAGGAGATTTTAGAGAGAAAACCCCATGGGCTCTTCCTCTCGAACGGACCAGGTGACCCCTCGGCTGCGCCTTATGCCGTTCAAACGATTCAGCACCTGGTGGGAAAGATTCCCATTTTTGGCGTCTGCATGGGCCATCAACTGCTTGCCCTAGCACTCGGGGGAAAAACCGTGAAACTGAAGTTCGGGCACCGAGGATCCAATCAACCCGTCTTCGACGTCACGACCCAAAAAGTGGAAATCAGCTCCCATAACCATGGCTACACCGTCGATGCGCAATCTCTTCCTCCGGGCGTCCAAGTGACCCACCTGAATTTAAATGATCAAACCGTTGAGGGACTCCAAGTCCTCGGGACGTCTCATGCTCCGGCATTTTCCGTCCAATACCACCCAGAATCTTCTCCCGGACCCCACGATTCAGTGGCACTTTTTTCAAGATTCATCGAGAATGTAAAAACCTATGTATCAAAAATACCTTGAACCCATCATCGAAGATTTTACAACCGGTGAGTACTACCGAGAAGTCTACAATGCCAAGCAAGAGTACTTTGATAAAGCCGGCATTGTCTATGAAGACGATCCCGAATTTGAACAGCGCATGTGCATTTTCATGGACTGGTACATCTTTGACCGGGATCTCCCCGGCGTTGATCTCCCGCCCATTAAATACTTCTTTAGAAAAAACAAAGACCGATTCTCCAGTGAGGAACTCAATATTTATCGCGACTTTTGTTCCACGGTGAATTCGATTTTTAAATTGAAACTTTTTAGCTTTAGCCGAAAAAATGTCAAAATTTTGGACCTCTTTTCCAATAAATCCTACACCGTCACGGACTCGGAAATTAACCGCGGCTTTGCAGCTGGAGATATTTTCGAGGCCCGGATCATCCCTTTCAAAGGAGGCTATGAGTTTTCTCGCGGTTTTGTTTTTCACCCGGCAGAGGCCAAATCTTTTATCTTAGGAGAGGTGAAAAAAGTTCGCTATCAAGACAAGAGTCGCCAGACGAAACTGATCCTTCAACTCGCTGCGATGAAACTCAAACACTTTCGATTCCCTCATATTGACATTCATCATATTTATAAGTTTCAGTCGCGCTTCTAGGGACTGCTTGGCTTGAGTCTTAAAAGTTTGAAGCAGAATGAGCCAAAGGATCTGCCAAAAGACCTGAAGGATGACGCAAATTGCAACACCCGAGTCCACTTCCAATTGCAGTATAAAAAAACCCCTTGCATGAATTCTGAGCAATCTTCTATAACTAAAAGAAGCAGATTTTTATTTCAACTCTGCATCACTATCAACCAACGCTTTGCCTGACTAAGGAGTCAAGATTATGAAAAAGATCGCACTCGCATTGATGACCGTTGTTGCTTTCTCAACCGTTGCTTTCGCTGAAGAAGCTGCTCATGAAGGCCATGCTAAGCATGAAAAGCATCATGTGAAAAAAGGCAAGAAAGAGAAGAAAGAAGAAAAGAAAACTGAAGCTCCAGCTGAAACGGCTGCTCCTGCTGCTGAAGCCGCTCCTGCTGCTCCTGCTGCTGAGACCCACGAAGCTCACTAATTCGAGCTTTCAGCTTGGTTTAAAAAAAGCCTCGGGCTCTTCATGGACGCTCGGGGCTTTTTTGTTTCTCAAACCCATTTTTTGAATTTTCAAAGGGCAGGGATTTAAGCTACGGTTTGGCTATGCCTCCCATCAAGATTCTGCTCATGAAGTTACGCTCCCTTGGGGACACAGTCTTGATGACTGCTGCACTGGCTCAGGTTCAAAAAGCCTTTGCCGAATCCCGGATCGATGTCTTAGTTCCTAGTGAGTGGGCTCCTTTACTAGAGAATACGCCCGGAGTGTTTCAAGTGATCCCCTTCCAACGCGAGAGCAATCCCTTGAAAAAATCCGCTTCGTTAGGGCGTCTGGCCTGGAGGCTTCGAGCAGAAAACTACGACCTAGTCATCAATTTTCATGCAAGCTCGACGAGCGCTTGGCTAGCGCGAGCCACGGGAGCCAAATCCAGAGCCATCCACTTCCATGGGCACTCCCATCGCAATCGGTTTTCAACGCACCTCATTGCGGGTAAAGGTCAGCTCAAACCCATCATTGAGCGTGACATGGATGCCGTTCGCTCCCTAGGAATTCACGTCCCTGCGGGACGCCTTCCTCAGATCTTCTTAAACCCCTCGGAAATCGCTCAGGCAAAAACTCACCTCGAGCAGCTTGGACTCCGTCAACCCGTCCTAGGCATCAGCCTGGGCGCAAGCCGCGCAACGAAGATTTGGCCGCTTCAACGAGCTGCCGTTCTGGCGTTTGAGTGGCAAACGAGGCAAAACGGAGGAGTCTTCGTTACAGCCGGCCCCCAAGAAAAACACCTCACTCACGAGTTTTTAAAACTCTATGATGATCTCATTCTCTCCAGCGTGACAGACACAACCAAACGAGCTCAGCTCCGCTGCCAAATTTACGCCACCACTGAGCTTTCCATCCGAAGTCTTGCAGCCTACCTCTCCCAACTCTCTGTTTTAGCCTGCAACGACTCAGGCCCCAAGCATCTCGCCATCGCCGTTGGAACACCCACCGTGAGTGTTTTCGGTCCTGAACACCCCTTCGAATGGCACCCTTATCCCGAGGACCAACACCCCTACGTCTTCGTCGAACCCCTCGCTTGTAGAACCTCAGGCAACCCAGAGCGCCCGGCTTGGTGTGGCCTCAGCACTTGCATCCAAGAGGATCATCAGTGCATGAAGCTCATTGGCGTCAACTCGGTCTTAAGCCACTGTGAGAGAATTCAAAAATGAAAGTATCCGGCTTCACCCTGCTTCGAAATGGCACTCAGTTTGACTACCCCTTCTTAGAATCCCTCCACTCGCTCTTGCCCGTGGTCGACGAACTAGTCATCAATGTGGGAATCGGTGACGATGACACGCTGGAGCAGGTCAATCGCTTTGCAAAAACTCACGGCTTAGGAAAAGTCCGATTCTTTGAGAGCGACTGGCAGCTTCACATCCCAGAAAAAAAACAAGGCGGACTCATCCTCTCAGAGCAAACCAACTTAGCTCTCGATGCATGCACTTCGGATTGGTGTGTTTACCTGCAAGCCGATGAGGTCCTCCATGAAAAAGACATGCCCCAGCTCAAAACCAGCCTCCAACGTGCCATGAATGATCCCCAAATTGAGGGACTTGTTTTTGATTACTGGCACTTTTACGGATCTTTTGATGTGATTCAGCACTCCCGGAGCACGTATCGCAGAGAGGTGCGTGCGATTCGAAAAAGTGCTCAAGCCCGAAGCGTGGGCGATGCCCAGAGCTTTAGGAAAGTCACCGGTGAAAAGCTAAGAGTCATTCCCGCTCACGCGCATGTGTACCACTACGGCTGGGTCCGAAAACCCGATGCAATGAAAGAAAAGACCTACTTTCTCGATCAACTCTACCATGGTTCTCCCACTCAAGAAGACGCACAGAATCACACCCCTCACACCGGAACCAACTACCAATACAAACGATTCTGGGGACTCTCACCTTTTTTAGGAACCCATCCCGCGGTCATGAAAAAACGAATCCAAGCTCAGGGCTGGAATTGGGATTTAAAGTCCTCGCCCTTTATTTTTTCTTGGAGGGACTTCAAACGAGTAGTATTAGACTCCATTGAAAAAGTCACAGGCCATCGACTTTTTGAGTACCGAAGCTACAAGCTGATCAAAAAATCATAAAGGGGGAAAAACGATGAACATAGCTCTCTTATTGACTCTCACTTTTTTGACCTACTGGTGTCAGGCTCCTGAACTTGCCCTAGCGAGCCCCAAAAAAGACCCCGCTTTTAAGACTCGCCCCACTTCTCCTTCCTCTGAAATGAACCTTTCTCAACCCTCCAGGAGTGCTGATATGAATTCCCACCCCCCTCAAACCTTAGCTCAGAATCAACCGCTCATTCGGTTTGAATATGGAAAAAATGAGCTCACTCAGCTCTGCAGCCAAGCCTTAAGTAAAACTCAAAAAAAACTCGATGCGCTGGCTCAAATCCCCGAGGCTCAAAGAACCCCTCAAAACACACTCCTTGCCTTTGAGCAAATCCTAGCGGAGTTCAGCGACGAAACAGAACCGCTCACCTTCATGGCTTACGTCTCAACCGATGCAAGCCTCAGTGCTGAGGCCTCACAATGCGAGGAGAAAGTGCGCACGTTCTTCATCTCCGTAATGACCCGAAAGGATCTGTATCGGGCCATTGGCTCTCATATCCCTCAAGAGCCTCAACTCAAGCGCCTGTATGAGGAAACCATTCAATCCTTCGAAGAGTCCGGATTAAAACTCCCCGATGATCAACTCGAGCAGGTCCGCGTACTTCAGCAAAACCTAGCAAGCTTGGAAACTCAATTTAGCACCCACCTCAATCAGGAGAAAAGCCAGGTTGAGTTCTCCCTCTCGGAGCTCCAAGGAGTCTCGGAGTCTTACCTTGCAGGACTCCCTAAAACGGCCGACGGGAAGGTTTGCGTTCCTACAAAAGAACCCGATTACGTTCGCGTGATGGAAAACGCAAGCCGACCTGCCACACGCAAGAAGATGCTCGAAGCCTATGAGAATCGAGCCACTCCTCACAACGTTCAGCTCTTGGAGCAAGCCATTGAGCATCGTCAGAAAATTGCAGCCCTCTTGGGATTTTCTACGTGGGCTGATTACCGAACTTCCACCCGTATGGCCAAAAGCTCGGCTGAAGTCAGGCGCTTCTTAACTGACCTCAAAGGGCAGCTCGTTAGCCGAAACCAAGAGGACTTAAAACTCCTGCTAAAATCGAAACTCGAGACCCAGGCAGGCGGATCGAGCACTCCTGCTGCTTCAACCTCCGTCTCAGTTGGAATTGACCCCTGGGATATTCGTTACTTTTCGAATCAGGTCAAAAAATCTCATTTCCAACTGGATGATGAAAAAATCCGCGAGTACTTTCCAGCCGACTCGGTGGTTCAAGCCATGTTTGAGGTCTTCTCTCAAGTCCTAGGCTTGGAGTTCACGCTTGAAACCCAAGCTAAAACCTGGGCGCCGAACGTTCACCTCTTCCGCATTCAAGATTCTGGGACCCAACGCTTCATCGGGTATTTTTACACCGACTTCTATCCTCGCTCCGGTAAATATGGACATGCCGCTGCCTTCACCCTGAAATCCGGCAGAAAGTCTCCCTCAGGCTATGAGTTTCCCATCTCAGCCATTGTCTCTAACTTCACCCCCCCTGAAGCAGGCAAACCTTCGCTTCTGAAGCATGAAGAAGTGCGCACCCTATTCCACGAGTTTGGTCACATCATGCACCAGACCTTAACTCAAGCCCCCTATGCTAGCCTCTCGGGATCCAAAGTGGATCGAGATTTCGTAGAATCCCCTTCCCAGATGTTTGAGAACTGGGTTTATTCGGCTGAGATTTTAAAGAAAATCTCAGGCCACTACCTCGATCCATCTAAAAAACTTCCCGACCTATGGATTGAGAAAATCATCGAAGCCCGACAATTCAACCAAGGATACTCCTACACTCGACAGCTCTTCTTGGCACTGCTCGACCTCACCTATCATACGAGTTCCGGGCCAGTTGACACGACTGAGACTTTAAAGAAAATCTTCCAAGACACGCTGGGCATTAAACCCTCCGAACGCACGCATTTTCAAGCCAGCTTCGGTCATCTCATGGGCGGCTATGATGCGGGCTACTATGGCTACCTATGGTCTGAAGTCTATGCCTCAGACCTCTTTAGTCGGTTTGAAGCTCAAGGGCTTTTAAACCCTGAGGTGGGACTTGAGTATCGAAGGAAAGTCTTAGAAGTGGGAAAAATGAAAGACGGGTTTCAGATCTTAGAGGACTTCCTGGGCAGAAAACCCAATGCACAGGCTTTTCTCAAGCGTCTTCATTTAGGAAATTAAGAGCTGAGCCCGCAGCCACTCCTCTTTCGACCATTGCCTGAGCGTTTCAGAATTTCACGGAAACTCTCAGGCAATGCAGACCCATGAAGCAGCGGGCCATCTCATCCTTGAAGGAAACTCAAAAGTAAAACCACTTCAGATGAAAAAGCGGGTTAGCCTTAAGCCTTCATCAGCCCGTCTTGAGCCCAACGGTAGGACGCATCCTGAAGTAAAAGCTGATAGCGCTTTTCATTCTCAAGAGAAACGGGTCTTCTGGGATGATAGACATGATACTGTACACAGAGACCTTTGGCATTGATCGCTTTTTTCCCCTGGTTTCTCAGCCGAATGTAGAGGTCTCCATCTTCTCCCCAATAGGATTCCAAGGCTTCATTAAAGCCATTCACCTGAAGAATATCTTCCTTCCACGCACTAAAATTACTCCCTAACAAGTCAATCGGACGATGATACCCCAAGGCTCTTCTCATCCAATCGGAGCGAAGCCTCAGGGCTCGCTTCACCCCAAGCGAATCGTTTTGAAGGCCACTCCAAAGAAGCTCCAAGCTCAACTGATCAAATTTCCCCTGGGCCACTTGACTGAGCACAATCTGACGACTGACGTTGGGCCCTAAGTCCACGCGTCGCCCACAGACGAAGTGATCGGGTTTTCTGAGACTCAGGTGATCCTCCACAAAGTGCTTCTCGACGATGACATCGGCGTCTAAAAACAAAAGGTACTCGCCTTGGGCTTGACGAAGCGCTTGGTTTAAGATCTTAGCTTTTCGGTAGCCTAGATCCTCTTGAGTCACCCAAGTCAGAGGAAAGGTTCTCTTCTCCTGACACAAGGCCGCAGTTTCGTCTTTGGATCCGTCATCCGCTACAATGACTTCAAAGTCCCTGACGGTTTGTCGATCCAAGCTGCAAAGCAAAAACCGCAAAGTACGACTTTGGTTGTAGGAGGTAATGATGATGGACGTGCTCACCTGAGAGCTCATGCGGGCAGCCCCTCTCTGCAGATTGAGCTCAAAACAGGACTCACCCGAAACCTTAAGGAAAATCGAGAAACTCCCTGATCGGGACGGGATCGACTCCATTTTCGACTCCCGGTAACCGCTTGGTGCTCAAGTTTCATAGCAGCGGCCCCGGAGCTAAGCTTTCCAAGGACACGACTTGGGAAGCCCCCTGAGATCCAGAAGGGGTTCGACCCCGACCAATCCCAAAGTACACAAACCCCTTTTGCCGCATCTGCGCAGGAGAATACAAGTTCCTCCCATCCCAGATCAGCGGAGTCTTCATCCGAGCTCGAATCTCATCGAAGTCCGGATGCTTAAACTCGTTCCATTCCGTTAAGATCAAAAGCGCATCGGCGTGCTCAACGGCATCCAATGCCGTATCAGCATACTGGATCTGATTGCCCAAAATCGCAGAAGCCGTTTTCATGGCCACCGGATCATACGCTTGAACCTTGGCCCCTCGCTGAAGTAACTGCTCAATGACCACTAACGAGGGGGCTTCTCGCATGTCATCCGTATTGGGCTTAAAAGCAAGACCCCAGATCGCAAAGGTCTTTCCCTGGATCCCTCCCTCGTTTTGGAAGTACGCATCCACTTTTTCAACTAAGACCTGCTTTTGTCGCTCATTGGCCTCTGCTGCGGCCGAGACAATCCCCAGAGGAAGACCGAGGCTCTGCGCTTTTGCAATCAGGGCTCTGACATCTTTCGGAAAGCACGACCCCCCATAGCCCACCCCGGCGTAGAGAAAGTGCTTTCCAATTCGCTCATCGGAGATCATGCCGGATCGGACCTTTTCAACATCCCCACCCACCCGATCACAGAGATTCGCTAGTTCATTCATAAAGCTGATCCGTGTCGCTAAAAACGAGTTACACGCATATTTGGTGATTTCAGCTGAGGTGGGATCCATCCAAATCACAGGATTCCCCTGCCTCACAAAGGGAGCATAGAGCTCGGCCATTTTTTGATAAACGGATTCTTTATGAGTTCCCACAATCACGCGATCTGGCTTGAGAAAATCCTCCAGCGCACTCCCCTCTTTTAAGAACTCCGGGTTACTGACCACATCAAACGGATGCTGAGCGTGCTTTGAAATCCACTCGGCCGTCTTTAAGTGAGTCCCGATAGGAACCGTCGATTTATTCACGATCAGACAATACTGACTTAAGGATTTCCCCACTTGCTCACAGGCCGCCTTAAGCTGACTTAAATCGGGCTCCCCGTTAGGAAGTGAAGGCGTCCCTACGGCCAAAAACACGACCTCACACTCACGAAGCGCATCAGCAACGGAGGTGGTAAAGCTTAGCCTCTGGTTGGCTACCCCTCGATTCACCAGGGTGTCTAATCCAGGCTCAAAAATCGGGATTTCTCCCTGACTCAGTGCTTCAATCTTAGCCTCATCCCGGTCCACGCAGACCACGGTGTTGCCCGTATCTGCAAAACAGGCCCCGGCCACAAGACCCACATAACCCGTCCCAATCACTGCAATTTGCATAGACTATAATGTCTCCCAAATTTTACGACCCTGTGCTAGTTCTTAATTACTGGAAACACCCCAATTTATGTCACACGTTCCCTTGAGTGTCACGATCATCACTCTTAACGAGGAGAAAAACATCCTTCGCGCAATCCAAAGCGTGAGCTGGGCTCAGGAAGTCTTAGTTGTGGACTCGGGGAGCACAGACCAAACCGTCGCCTTAGCCCAAGCCGCCGGTGCTCGTGTGGTCACTCACGCCTGGCAGGGCTATGGGCAGCAAAAAAACTATGCCCAAAGCCTGACCCAACACGACTGGGTCCTGAACTTAGACGCCGATGAGTGCGTTTCACCGGAGCTCAAGCAGGAGATTCAAGCCGAGCTCAGCCGCTTGGATCCAAAAAATCCCCAGGTCGTGGGGTTTTTCATTCCCCGACGCACCTACTACTTAGGCCAATGGATTCGCTATGGGGGGTGGTACCCTAATTACTTGGTTCGTTTGGCCCATAAGGGCTATGCCCAATGGAGTGAGCCTCAAGTCCATGAGGCATGGCAAGTTCAGGGCCCCACCCTAAGACTCAAACACCCACTGGATCACTATGCCTTCAATAGCATTCGCGATCAGATTCTCACCAATCTGACCTTCTCCCACTTGGGTTCCCAAGAGTTGCAAAGACGGGGGAAGCCTGCAAGTCTGCTCCGCCTCATCTTTAAGCCCCTAGGCAAGTTCCTGGAAACCTATGTGCTAAAAAAAGGCTTCTTCGATGGAAAAGCAGGGTTGATCATCTCGGTCAATGCGGCTTACAGTATGTTTTTAAAGTATGCGTACCTATTTGAAGACGACATTCGAAAACCGCCGTCGGGGACCTAAGGTCCCATGAACGTTCTGATCATCGATAGCACAATCGATCGCACCTCTTGGGGCTCAGCAGATCTGAGAGAAAGCCTCAGGCTCCTGCCTGATCTTCGCATCACCACGCGACGAGCCCCAGAACAGGACCTCCCTGAAAGCTTACTGCCCTTTGATCGAATTGTTCTTTCTGGATCGAAAACCTCAGCGCAAGACGACAGTCCCTGGGTCCATGCCCTGCTCAATCTCATTTGCTCAGCCGTGGACTTAAAAAAACCCCTCTTAGGCGTCTGCTTTGGCCATCAAATGATTGCTCGAGCCTTGGGCGGAAAGCGGTGCGTCAGACGATCCAGCACCCCGGAAGTCGGTTGGTCAAAAATCCAGATCACCCAACCCTCGGACCTCCTGCGCGAACTGGGCTCATCTTTTTACTCCTTCTCTTCCCACTTCGATGAAGTGTGCGAGCTCCCCCCCAATGCAGTGGCGCTTGCATCCTCCGAGCGTTGCGCCATCCAGGCGTTTGGACTCCAGCATGCGCCCATTTACGGCATTCAGTTTCATCCCGAGAAGACCCCCGCCTCAGCCGAACAAACGTTTCATGAGAGGCGGAACCACCGAGACCTTCCCCTGCTTCATCCTAAAAAAAGTCAGGAACTCTACAATCCGGAAGTGGCCCGACGCCTCTTTACCCACTTCCTCACTTTGCCCGTTTCTTCAGGGAAATCCCATTTATGAAAAACTCTTCTGCTCGCTCCACCCAGTCTACTGCCCATCAAACGCCTCGAAAAAAGTGGTTTAAAAAAAAAGATCAGAAGACCAAAGCTCGAAAACCCCTGCGAGTCTCCCTCAAGAGCTTGCTCCAACTGATCGTCAAGGTCTTGCTCGTCTTTGGACTACTTTTCTTTTTATTTCAAAAAGGCTTCCTCTCGCCTGAAGCCACTCGGGAAGCCCTAAAACACTGGGAGTTTATCCTTCCTTCTGCGCTAGCCCTCCTTTTGGCCAATTGCTTGGCTGCAGTTCGTTGGCATTTGCTTTTGCATGCCCAAGGAATTCGCCAAAGCTTCAAGCGCACCTTTCAGCTCTCCTGGATTGGGAACTTCTTCAACCTCGCTTTGCCAGGCGCAGTGAGTGGCGATTTTGTGAAGATTTTCTACATCGGAAAACAAACCCAAGGGCAAAGCACACGAGCTTTGGGTTCCATTTTATTTGACCGCGTTGCCGGACTCTCCGCCTTAATCATCGTCTCGTGTATCGCTCTCATCATTCAATTGCTCATGACCTCAAATACCCCACTGCCTCAAACCCTCACTTGGATGATTGAACTTGCTGCGACGTCCGTTGTATTTTTCTACAGCTACCTTTTTTTTATGAAGGAACGACACGATCCCTTGCTCAAACTTCTGCGCTGGATTGATCGACGACTGCCCCTTTTTTCTGCCTTCACGCGAGTTTACGAAAGCCTGAGGCACTACCATCATCATAAAAAAATCGTTATCCAAGGTCTTCTCATCTCAGGGCTGATCCACCTTGTTGTCGGCTGGAGCTGCTTTCAACTCACTTCGGCCTTAGGAGAAACTCACCTCTCTCTTCTTTCCCTTTATGTGATTTTGGGTCTCGGTCTTTTAGTCACAGCCATTCCCCTGGCTCCCGGAGGAATCGGCACGGGCAACGTGGCGTTTCTCTACCTCTTTCATCTGTTAGGTTCAGAACGAGGGGCGGACTTTTTTAGTCTCTATGTTTGTGTCACTCTTGCCTTAGGAAGCCTGGGAGGTCTGGTTTACTTTCGCTTCCGAAGCCATGAGCCTGCTGTGGCTCTTGACCTTAAGACTTAAGCCCGCTTTCGGATCACTGCGGCATGCCTTTGGCAATGAGGCGCGCCGTGATTGCTCTTCGTCCCTTTCAAAAGCAAACTCTCGAGTTCCTTAAGCTTCAAAGCCCTGAGCCCTCTCATGTCCTGTGTGTTGCCCCCACAGGCTCGGGCAAAAGTCTGATTTACGAAACAGCGGCCCAGAGCGCCTCCTTACGCGTCCTTTTAATCACGCCTCTGGTGGCTCTCGCCCATCAACAGCTCCAGTCCCTTCGAGCCAAAAACATCTCAGCCCACTTTGGACGCAACCGGGCTCAGGAGATCTTAGGAAGAAAACGATCCGGAGTTTGGATTTTAAGTCCAGAATCCTTGCACCTCCACTCCGCTCGCCAAAAACATCCCCCTTCTTCATTCTCGGTTCAAAAACCCAGTCCCGTTGATTGGTGGAAGCCTGAGATGCTCGTTGTGGATGAATGCCACTGCATCTGGGAATGGGGACAAGAGTTTCGTCCCGCTTTTGGGGTGCTCCCCGAACTGGCGCATCAGCCTTGTATTCGAAAAAGTCTTTGGCTCACAGCGACTCTCCCTCTGCGAGAAAAAGAGGACCTCAAGCAGCGCCTCCCCAGACCTTTTTTCTCAGCCGGTCGCTTTGGTCTTCCTCCTCGTCTTATGATCCAAGTGATGAAGACCCCCTATCTTCAACGCTTATCGGCCGTTCTTCGCTTCATCGAAACCCAAACGGGCGCGGGAATCATCTTCGTTCCCACGCGAGAGGCCAGCATGAAACTGGCTCGCTTTTTTTTAGCCGCAGGAAAAAAAACCGCCTTCTACCACGCCGGCCTCTTTCAGGAGGAGCGCCGGAACATTGAAAACCAGATTCGGGAAGGAAAACTGGACGTCATCTTCTCCACTTCGGCCTTTGGCATGGGCATGAATTACACCACCTTGCGATACGTAATTCTTTGGCAAGCACCGAGCAATCTGCTCTCCTTGGTTCAAGCCCTGGGCCGAGCTAGCCGAAACTTGGATCAAAGCAGCACAGCCTTGATCCTTTGGTCCGAAGAGGATTTTCGGCTTCAAGAATGGATCACTCCTGCCTCTCCCTCTCAAGCGGAACGAACGCTTGAGGTTGCAAGCTTTCTTCAGTCCTCTTTGTGCCGGAGAAAAAATCTCGAAGGTTTTTTCGAACACTCCTTAAGTCTTCCCGATTTCTGCGGACTCTGTGACAATTGTTTGACAAGTGCATCAATTATTTTTAGAGATTTAGTTTAATTTATGAGACTCTAATCCTATCCGATTCTAAAACCGGATCTCGGTCGCAAAACTCACGGAGGAGCCTCATGCGAACCCCACTCTTCATTTTTATTACCCTCGTGTTGGCTGTTTTTTTGAATCCAAATGTTTCATTCGCGCTGGCTCGATCCAATCCTCTTCCCCGCCAGGAAAAAGAATGGACCTTTCTTACTTTTATGAATGGTAAAAATAACCTCGACTCTTTTGGGGCCCTCAATATCAACCAAATGGAAAAAGTTGGATCCACCGACCAAATCAACGTTGTGGTTCAATGGGCCAGTTTAAAAAACAAAAGCGTCAAACGCCTCTTCATCAATCAGGATCAAAACCCCAAAAAGGTCACCTCTCATATCCT
>JBMSSC010000008.1:0-39090 GCA_049424145.1 Bdellovibrionia bacterium | reverse complement strand
CCCAAGTGCTCACGGACTTCTTTTTCATCACTCAGAGAAATCCAATAGCCCTGACTAAATCCCACCTCATCGCGAGCCGTAAGTTTTTGCTCACTCATCATTTGAATGATCTGCTCTTTTGAGAAAGGACCCAAGATCCAATTATCCGATTTTCGAACGAGCCAGTGTTGCATGTGCGCTTCTTCTCTCCTTTGTTCAGGATAACGCTTCAATCTGAGAAAGCAAGAGCACACACCAGCAGCTGATGCTAGTTCTGAAAAGCCTGGATGGTCCTTTTTTCTGCATTCAAAAAGCTTTGAATCGCAGGATGAGAGGACGCCTTAAACTGCTGAGCGGACCCCGTGAAGACGAACTCCCCTTGATGCAAAAATGCAATCTGATCGGCCAAAAGAAGAGCCGAAGGGATGTCATGACTAATGACAATAGAAGTGAGGTGCAGCTCATTTTTCAGCGTCTCAATTAAGCTATCGACCGTAGTCCTGGTGACCGGATCTAAGCCCGTGGTGGGCTCATCGTAGAAAAGGATCGAGGGCTCTCGAATGATGGCCCGGGCCAAGCCCACGCGCTTTTTCATCCCTCCAGAAAGCTCATTGGGAAACTTAGCCCAATCTGTGGTCATTCCCAAGTGAGCCAGTGTTGAGCCAACCTTTTGCTCAATTTCAGATTCGGAAAGCGCCGTGTGCTCACGCAGCGGAAAGGCCACGTTTTCAAACACGCTTAGATCATCAAAAAGAGCCGAGTTCTGAAACAGCATCCCAAACTTCATCCTGAGCCGTGTGAGCTGCTGTACGTTCATCCGTGTCACATCTTCAGAATCCACCCAAATGTGACCCTGATCGGGGAGCATGAGACCTAAAATGTGCCGCAGTAAGACGGACTTTCCTGCTCCCGAAGTGCCTAAAATATACGTGAGTTTTCCTGCGGGAAAATCCAAGGAGACGTTCTTGAGCACTGGATGACCGGACTGAAAACTTTTTGAAACCCCCTCAACTCGAACGGATGAAGACTTTAAGGACACTCCTGATTTTGCCGGACTCGGTGATTCAACTGCGGAAAGGTCAGACATAGACTCTCTTTACCCTTTCTGAAAGCGCAGTGAACAATTCGTAGGGAATCGTTCCTGCTGCATTCGCCTGAAGCCAAGGATCCACATGAGGACCCAAAATCTCAAATTCATCGCCCACTTGTGAACTTTTCCAAACAGCAACCGTGCATAAATCCATGCTCACGCGGCCCAAAAACCGGGTTAATTGCCCTCTCGACCAAGCATGCCCCTGATTACCAAGAGCCCGATGAATCCCATCGGCATACCCGGCACTTAATACAGCGGCATAGACAGGCTCTCGCCCCTTCACTCGATACGTCCCACCATAACCCACACAGTCTCCCGTCTTCAGGCGATGAATGGCTGCGACTTGGGCCTTTACGGTCATGACAGGAATTAGCCCCCGCTGTGGGGCCTTAAACCAAGGAGTCACGCCATACAAAGCTAAACCAGGCCTCACCACCGACGAGAGCTCCTCGAAGGGATATTTCTTAGCATTCCAAATGGCTCCACTGTTGGCAAAGTGAAAATGGGCCTGAGGTAAGAGGGGCTCGAGCGCTTTTTTGATCTTTCGATACTGCAGCATCTGAGATTGAGTGAGAGGGTCATCTGGGGTCTCACTGATCGCCAAATGAGTGAAAACCCCTTGGGGGTGCTCGGCTAAAGGCAGAGTCTTCATGGCCTTACTGAAGGCAGATAAAAAAGAAAAATCCATCCCCAAACGATTCATGCCCGTATTGAATTGAACCTCGTAACTGAGCTTCTTGGACCACCCATTTTTTTTAAAACTGACCCAATCGGACTCAGACGTAATCACCGGGGTGAGCTCCAGGTCCAGACAAACCTCTCCTTTCGCATTCGACCAGTGAGAGGCTTCCGAGAACACGAGGATCGGAATCGGTTGTTTTTTGGGTTTCAGTGCTTTTCTCAGTTGAGCGGCTTCATCTAAGGTGGCCACCCCAAAACCATAGAGCTTGGCTTCATTTTCTAACAGACGTGCTGCCCAAAGCATTCCGTGACCATACGCATTGGCTTTCACCATGGGCAGAATCAGTTGCTCCGGTACAATCGACTCAATGGCTCGGTAGTTATTCATCAAAGCCTGAGCACTCATCTCGGCCTGAATCCGTGGCGTCACCTCAGGGACTGTCACTTTTCTTCGAGAAAGTAAGGCTTGCAGTTTTTCATGGGGTGTCATTTTTGATTTAACCTTTTTTGGGAGACTACCGGATCTTAAACGCTCCAGTCAATGCCTCATACTGATCAACCCAAAAGGAACAGGAAAACCTTTGCGCCGATTTTGGGAAGGATCGATAACACCTGGGTTTTAAGTCTCCATTCACAACGACGTATTTTGAATTTGAGCTAGCGTCGTGAGAGCGAAAAACTCCACACCCTGTTTTCGAATCTCCTGAGCCCCGCCTTCTTCTCGGTCCACAACAGTGAACACGGCCAGAGGATGAAATCCTGCTTGCCTCAGCCTTTGAATGGCTTGAATACTGGAACCTCCTGTGGTCACCACATCTTCCAAGACTAAAATCGCTGCGCCGGGCTGCAGATTCTGATCTCCCTCAAGGTATGGGGCGATTCCCTGAGTTCCGTGAGCTCCATGCGCCTTAGGCTCTTTGCGCACGATGATTGCCGGCCAATGGCGACCTCGCTTAAGCCCTTCCAAGGAGACTCCTGTCACCAGAGGATCGGCACCCAAAGTTAAACCTCCCACGGCTTCAATGGAAAGCCCCAGTTTTAAGATCCGATCCACCATGAGGCTACTGATCTTAAAAATCCCTTCAGGATGAAGCGTTGTGGCTTTTAGATCAATGTAGAAGGAACTTTTTCTACCTGATGAAAGTGTAAACTCACCCTGACGATAGCTTAGTTTTTTAATCCAATGATTGAGATCTTGAGTCTCCGAACTGAGGTCTACGCTTTGGAATGGTTTTTGATCCATGCACTGAAATCCTCAAACACTTGTTCCTTGCCAATCTCATTAAACGACTCATGAAAAAAAGACGGATAGGTTTTTAATTGCTGATCCTTCAAGTTGAGCCTTTGAAAAAACTCTAAGGAAACCTCCGAGTCCACTACTTGATCGGACAAAGGAAGAATCAATTGAAGTGGCGTCATGAGCTCCGAGGGCCTTTTTAAAGTATCTCGCATTGCTCCCGTTAATTCAGTGAAAAACTTCGGTGTGATCTTATTGTGAACCAAACGATCGCTCGTATACGCTTCAACCACATCGGGATCGTGCGAAAGCACGTTTGCATCCAGCTCCGTGGACATATGAAGCGATCCCCAGAGTCGAGAGAGAAGAATTCCTGCGTATTTTTTCACCACCGGCGTATGAACTTTAATTCCTAATAAGGGTGCTGACACTGCTGCTGAGGCCAATGGAAGATGATGTTTGATTAAAGCTCGTAGAGCAACGAGTCCACCCATACTATGACCGAGCAGGTGAATCTCAGAGCGTCCAAATCGTTTTTTCAACATGTGATCGATACGAGAGATCGCCAAAGCGGCATCATCCGCAAGCAGATCAAATGAATCCACATGCCCTCTCAGGCCCTCCGAGCGACCATGTCCGCGATGATCGAGGCAACAGACGGCATCCACCGTATTTTGCAGGTAATGAGGAAAGTGGAGATACCGCCCTCCATGCTCGCCCATTCCATGAAGAATCACTAATAGCCTAGGACCCGACCAAGGCTCACGACGATGGAGGGATGAGAAAAGCTGTAGTTTTCCATCTGAGCTTGGGAAGGTTTCCCACTCAGAGACCCAGTTTGGCGGGATACTGGGGAATCCTTTGGGTTGAATGGAACCTTGGTAAATTTTTCTCTCAGTCTGAGGATTCAATGTACTGCTGGATTGCTCGTCTTGTTTTCTCACTGATTTTTCCAAACCTGAAGCTAAAGCCACGACCATCCTCCAAAATCCGAACAATCTCCCCTTCTGCAACTAAGGCGTCTAGCTTTTGGCTCTGTCCTGAAGGGCTGATGTTCATTTTTAAACGGCTCCCCACTTCACCAGGAAGGGTATCGGTGAGAACCTGTAAACCCCCGATACTAATATCACGACAGACTCCGGTGATCACAGCGGTTTCATTGGCCATGTGAATTTTTGCAATCAAGGGCTGCCTAGGATGCTTTCTTTGATCCGACTTCTGACGCAAGGTAGAAGACCGAGCGGGAGGTCCAGGCGGAACCACATGAGCCTGCGACTGAAAGGCTTCGATTTTCGATAAAACCTCCCAACCTTTCATCCCCTCACGCCAGGCATAGACTCCAAGATGAATTTTTCCTGATTGCAGGAAGCTTTGAATCTCCTGAACAGCAAAGGGTCCAAACTGAGTGTCTTGATGATACAAGAACCAAACTCGCTCCGATGGGAAGCGAGGAGGGATGGCTTTTTGAGATGAAGCGGTGGCACGATCCAAAGCAGGCGCCTGAGTCTTGGAGGGCTGCTTGGGCACGAGCGACTCAAAGGCTGGGATCTCACAAATTCTTTTCCACTGAGGAAACCCTTTTTTCCAGGCGTAGTGAGCAAATGTGATCTCTTGACTGACGATTTTCTCATAGAGATCCCAGGCACTCAGAGGCCCAATGCGCTGCTCCCCGACTGCAACGTACCATTCAGCGAGATCCCCTTCAAAGAGCATTTTGCCAGAATTTTCCATTCTTCAATGGTAAGGGGAACTCCTCACGAGATCAATCCACAAAAAAGTAACCCTTTAAAAACCATAGCTCAAAACTAATCCCAGAAGAGACGAACTTAAGCTTTGCGTATCTTCACCAACGCTCCTGCTCGTAAACGGTACCTCGGCAAGAAAACTGGAGAACTCGATCCCCACGGAAAGCGGATGCATTTTCCCCACGTGCTGGAGGTACCCTAGCCCGAGAGTTAAGTTGCGATCCCCAAAACCCAAGCCTTTTCCCGTGATCAGAAGGGGAGCCAACTTAAAGTAAAAGTAGCCTAAACTTTTACTATTCAACCGCTTTTGTAAGGTCGTTGAAACCTCAGGGCCAAAGGCATTGCTGTAACCGTATCGCCCACTTCCAACCATCAGAGTCGAATAAAACGCCCCAAGCGCCGCACGCACATACCAAGGAGGAGCCACTCGAGGAAGAGTGTAACCCAGAGAAAGGGAGCCATTTAAAACCCGTGTATCAAAAACGGAACTCACCGCGGGTTCAGCCGTGAGATTGTATGAAAGACTCATGGGGGTAAAAAAAGCGCTTGCTCTTAAATCCCAGGCCCCAAACTTGACGGCCCCACTGGCACTCACGGCCAACATCAACTGAGACAAACTGTAGCTTACGGTTTGCACACGAAAACGTTCGGCGTAACTGTAGGAAAAAAAGCCCATACTGGCCTGAAGACCCTCACCCCACCACGGGATTTTCTTCTGATTGGGATCTTCATATTTGATCTTTAAGACCACCTGCTGGTGCTCCTGCTTACCTTGAGCATCCTCACTTTGAAAGGACACCAAAATCCTGCTTCCCTGAATCGGAACGCTTAAAGTAAAATGGGAGGAATTGGGATCCTTGTCCCAGACTAAGGCATTGGGAAAATCAGGTGAAATGAGCTTTCGACCTGAATTCCTGGGAAAGCTCCCGTGAATCTGAGCAACTCGCTGACGCTTCTGATTGGTACCCTTTTCCCAAACAATAGAAATGTGGCTTGCCTGAGCAAAAGTCAGATCTGAAATGACCTCGACTTTTTTACCGGCCTTTGGCTTGGGCAACACCAGAACCCCATAAACGGGAGGCTCGGCATCCTTACTACTCGAACTACTCGAACTACCCGGACTAAACGGTTTTTGAGCCGCCTCTGAGGCTGACTTTTTCTCCTCAAGAAGCCCACTCTTGGAGACCGAATCTAAGGCAGCCTCTTGAGCTGGGGCACGCTTGGCTTGAGGTTGAGGCAACTGTTTTTTTGAGTCTGCTTGAAGTGGAACGCAAAACAAAGGCAATCCAATCCAACCAACAAAAAGAGCTGATGCGATTCTCAAGCTGAAGTGCTTCATTTTATGAAATATGTTATCAGCTTTTGTCCGAGGATAAAGCTCTTTTCAATGAGAACTTTTGCTAATTTTTTATTTAGGGACCAAATAGCCTAAGCTTTTCTTAGGCCACAAAGATCGGCCTACTGCAATTTCATCTCAGGCACAAACGAAGGTACATGCAGCCGAGCCAACGTGGCTTTTTGAATCTCCTGGGTACTCACTCCCGGCGCCCGCTCTCTTAGAACTAAACCTTCGGCCGTCACATCGATCACAGCCAGTTCGGTGACAATTTTCTTCACCACCCGAACACCGGTTAAAGGAAGCTGACACGCGGGCAAGATCTTACTCTCTCCCTCTTTTGAAACATGCTGCATTGCGACAATGACATTTCTTGCACCTGCCACAAGGTCCATCGCCCCACCCATTCCTTTGACGACTTTCCCGGGAACCATCCAGTTGGCTAAGCTTCCTTGCTCATCGACTTCCATCGCTCCGAGGACCGTTAAATCCACATGCCCTCCGCGAATCATGGCAAACGAATCCGCACTGGAAAAAAAAGCCGATCCCAATGCAGTGGTCACAGTTTCCTTTCCTGCATTGATCAGATCAGCATCCACTTCGTCTTCCTTAGGATAAGGACCAATGCCCAAAAGACCATTCTCACTCTGTAACACCACCGTCATACCTTTTGGGATGTAGTTGGCCACCAAGGTCGGAATCCCAATTCCCAGGTTGACATAATAACCATCGCGAAGCTCTTGAGCGATTCTTTGGGCAATTTGATCTCGGGTTAAGCCAACGGTTTTCATTTTCTTAATGTCCTTTTCTCAATTCGCTTTTGATAATTTTGACCCTGAAAAATACGCTGGACGTAAATTCCAGGAAGATGAATTTGATCGGGATCTAAACTTCCTACTGGAAGTAACTCCTCGACTTCAGCGATCGTGATCCGACCTGCCGTGGCCACCACGGGATTGAAGTTTCTTGCTGTTTTCCTAAACACGAGATTTCCCATCTCATCCCCCCGCCAAGCCTTCACCAGAGAAAAATCAGCGTGCAGGGCCTGCTCAAGGACATAACTGCGACCATGAAACTCTCTAACTTCTTTACCCTGAGCCACCTGAGTTCCCACTCCCGTGGGCGTGTAAAACGCAGGAATCCCAGCCCCCGCAGCCCTGAGCTTCTCCGCAAGGGTTCCCTGAGGCGTTAACTCCACTTCAAGTTTCCCTGAGATCACTAAGGACTCAAAGAGCTTGTTCTCACCCACGTAGCTTGCGATCATCTTTTTGACTTGGCCTCGCTGAAGGAGAAGGCCGATCCCAAAATCATCCACGCCCGCATTATTGGAGATGCACGTAAGATTTTTCACTCCGCTTTCCACCAGCGCTGCAATACAGTTCTCAGGAATCCCACACAATCCAAAGCCACCTAATGCGAGGATTGATCCCTCGGTGATCCCTGAAATCGCCTCCTGCGCGTTTTGAACTCTTTTTTTCATGCGTTCAACCCTTCGTCTTAGACTACCCAGGTCAAGCAACCTCCGTTTGAGCTGGACCGGGAGAACTCCCTTGAGATTAAAAAAAACTACAATCTTTCCACTGCAATGGCCGTGGCCTCCCCACCGCCGATACAAATACTGGCCACTCCACGCTTTAAACCTCGGTCCTGAAGTGCTGAGATCAACGTCATCACGATTCTTGTTCCGCTGGCCCCAATGGGATGCCCAAGCGCAATGGCTCCACCCCAAACATTCAAACGCTCAGAATCGATCCCAAGTTCCTTTTGGGCAGCCAGCGCCACCACAGCAAACGCCTCATTGACTTCAAAAAGATCCACATCCTTCATTTGCCAATTGGCTTGAGCCATGGCTTTTCTCATCGCTTGAGCAGGAGCCGTCGTAAACCACTCAGGCGCCTGTGCATGGGTGGCATAGGACACAATCTTGGCTACCGGCTTCAACTTTAAAGAGCGCGCCTGGTCGGCCGTGGTCAACACCATCGCACAGGCCCCATCATTAATTGTGGAAGCATTGGCAGCGGTCACCGTCCCTTGCTGATCAAAGGCTGGCTTGAGCGTGGGAATCTTATCAAACTGAACCTTAGCGGGACCCTCATCGGATTCGACTTTTTGGACCTCCCCTTTCTTACCCGGCACTTCCACCGGAATCATTTCCTGACTCCATTTGCCCGCTTTTTGAGCGGCCTGCGCACGTTTAAAACTCTCCATGGCGAACTGATCCTGCTGCTCACGCGAGAATTTCCATTCCCGAGCACAGAGCTCAGCACATTTCCCCATATGACTCTGATGATACGGATCCCAAAGTCCATCGGAAATCATCGAATCCAAAACCGTTTGATGCCCCATGCGAAAACCGGATCGCGCCTGCGGAAGAAGATACGGAGCGCCGCTCATCGACTCCATCCCCCCAGCAATCACCACCTGCGAGTCTCCTAAAAGCAAGGATTGAGTACCCAATAAGATGGATTTCATGCCGCTGCCACAAACCTTGTTGATCGTGAGAGCCGCAACCGATTGAGGAAGACCTGCGTAAAGAGTCGCTTGCCGGGCGGGCGCCTGACCTGAACCGGCAGTCAGAACTTGCCCTAAGATCACCTCAGAAACCTGATCCGGACTCACGCCCGATCGCTGCAGTGCTCCTTGGATGGCTTGAGCTCCCAACTTAGGGGCCGAAAGCGACGCTAACGAACCTTGAAAACTCCCAAATGGGGTTCTTGCATATCCAACAACAACGATTTCACGATTCATGGGTTTTTATCTCCTCTGTTTTTCACCCAAACGGACGGCCAAACGGACGGGATGACACCCATCCAAATGGATTCTCACAAGCTGCCGAACCCGGGTAGCATAACACGAAAAAAAATGGATCAAAGACCGGTTTTAACGGAAAGCCACCCGCAGCGAAAGCCTGGATGATTTCAAGAGAAATTCCAAAAGACCAGTCAAATCAGGGAAAACGATGCGAATTTTTACGCCCCAAACTCCAGGAGTTTTTTCACACCAAAAAAGTCTGAAAAAAAGACTCATTCCAATTTTCTTGCCGCCGTTCAGCTTCATCTCTCGGCTGACTCACCCTCAAAGCCTCAACGAAACCCATTGCGCATGACACAGTTCCGGGCGTTCACCTCCCAGCTCGGATGCCATGCAACCTGAACCCACAGCGGCTTTTCAGTTCCCCTCTTGCCAGGCCAAACCAAACCGATTATAAAAAGAAGAGAGATGACGCAATTTTTTTCTAATCGAGCTCGAATTCTTTTTTTCTCGTTCTCCGTACTCTTCTCCGTAGGGCAGCTGACTCAGCTTTCATTCATCTCCTCCAGTTTTGCCACCACGAAAACACCCGATCCCTTGCCGGACATGGTCGAGCGAATCTCACCGGGCGTCGTCAACATCAGCTCAACCACCATCTATAACTACCAAGTCTATGGCATGGATGATTTTTTAAGGCTCTGGGGGATTCCCCAGGAGCGAAAACAAACCTCCCTGGGTTCAGGCTTTATCATTGACCAAGATGGATTCGTCATTACAAATTATCACGTTGTGGACCGAGCCAGCGAGGTCCTTGTGACCTTGTCGGATAAGCGCCAGTTTAAGGCTAAAATCATTGGTAAAGACGAGAAAATGGACCTTGCGCTTTTACAGCTTCAAGACAAAAATCGCCAAGTCCCCTCCCCCATTAAACCCGTCCCCTTGGGAGATTCTGACACGGTTCGAATTGCTGAGGCCGTAGTCGCAGTAGGCAATCCCTTTGGACTTCAAAACACGGTCACACGAGGGATTATTAGCGCGAAAAACCGTACGATTGGACTGGGCCCATTTGACAATTTTCTTCAGACCGATGCGTCCATTAACCCGGGCAATAGCGGAGGCCCCCTTTTCAACCTCGATGGGGAAGTAATTGGGATTAATTCTGCCATTCGTTCCGATACAGGACAAAGCAGCGGACTTGGCTTTGCAATTCCAATTAACGCTGCCAAAAAGCTCTTACCCGACTTAAAGCGCTACGGTCGTGTGCCTCGACCTTGGCTAGGAATCATGGGGGAAAGAATGACCCCTCAATTGCAAGCCCATTATGGTTTAGGAACCTCTACAGGGGTCCTCATTTACACATTAGTCGAGGATGCGCCCGCCGATCGCTTTGGACTCAAGCAGGGGGATATCATCACGCAAGTGGATGGCAACCCAACCCTTGAGCCTAACGACGTAGAGCGTTCTTTGGCCAACCACAAGCCCAAGGAAAAAATCACGCTCAAGTTCTACCGTGGCTCTCGAGTCAGAGAACTTTCCGTCACTCTGGAAGAACTCCCCCAACTGAACTCATTGCCCCGAGGAATTATTTAAAGAAGGACTGACTCACCCCACACCTAGAATTTCGTCTGAGATCAAAAAATTAAACCCATAAAAAATAGAAAACCAACCTCCGCTTATCCAAAGGAAAACCTATGAATCCTAGAAAAATGTCTGTTTCCAAATCCAGTGACCTTCCTGAAGACTATTTAAAAATGATCAGCGATGTTTTTCATTCTCATTTTGAATTTGGCTTAAAACTCTATCAACAGAAGCGAAAAGACGCCTTCTTCAAAGCCCAAGGTGCCATCTACACTCAAGAGATTTGTCTTTCCGTATCACTGGTCTCAAAAGGCTCCTTGGCCGCTGAAACTGTCTATGCCAGCTGTGATTTTGACCCTAAAGCAAGCGCACCCACAGCAGAAGAACTTCTATCGGCTTGTGTGGATGCGATTGGATCAGTTTTTAACACCCTACTTGATGAAAAAAAACCGGATCAGATTACAGAACTCGCCGAAGGGTCCCAGGAGGTGCTTGACCCGCTCCCCGTCCACTGGACTGCCACTGAAATCAATAAACGAGAGATCTACATTCGTTTTGATCGGGCTAATCCTTTAATTGAAACCCTCACGGAGGAATGGCTAAAAAAGAACGACCCCACCTGGAGTGAGTCCGAAAAGAAGACTCAAAAAGAAATGGAGAATCTCTTTTTCACTGGCCCCAAAAGCCCCTCATCCAGCAAAACCTCTGGAAACGACAGGTAATTCAAAAATTCTGAGTGCTTAAACTAAATTTCTTTAGTGACGAAAAGATCTGAGCCTAGTCCCAACGGACTTATTAAAACAGATTCGAAATCTCATTTATTATAATTTTATTGACACTCTGTATTTTCCTCGTTTATATTCCGGCCCCGCCTCCTTCAGAAAAGTAAAACCTTCGGAAGAGGCAAGTACCCCCAGTCTGAGTACACGGCGGGGATTCAATTAAACTTTTAAACCGTAAAAGGAGACGCTCTTCAAGCTGTGTTTAACCCCAGCTTGAAGAGCAGAAATGACCGATGAAATTAGAATCTGAAGAGTCTGTTGCCCGAAGAATTTGTAACCTGATGCATGCTGAGCGCAAGGCTAAGAAAATTAGCCAGCAAAAGCTCTGTGAAAACCTGGGCATCACCCAAGGACTTTTATCTAAAATTGAAAACGAAAAACTCAAGCCTTCGGTCTACGTATGGTTGACCTTTTGCCGTTTATTCGGACTCGACTCTGAAATTGCTATGAGCGAATCTCAGTTTAAAAAGAGAATGTCCTCACTCAAAAAACACTTAGCCTAATCCCATCTCTTGGTCAGTCCACGGAGCCATTGAACTCCTGGACTGACCTATATTTTCTCAAGACCCCACTAAAAACTCTCTTCTTACCCCTAAGAGCGACTCCTTGAGATAAAAAAGTCAACAAGCCCCTCCTTGATTCATTCGAATACTTTTAAATCTTTTAACCAATTTCAAAATATTTAATTTTTAATGATTTAATAATTTTCTGCATATTTTTTAACTCTCTCATCGGAATTTTAGGACGCATTTAACGAAAGAATTCAACTTTAAGAAATCACCTTAAAAATTCCGCCACGACTCGGCCTATTCGATTAGATTTCTTGTAAAAAATTTAAAATCAGAAAAAAAAAGATTTGAGCTTTCTTGTTAAAAAGAGAAGGAAATTCCTGAAATCATCCATCTAAAAAGACTCTCAGAATGCTCTCGCCGGAGCACTAATTAACCATAAAAGAGATCAAACCCTAAGCCCCCTAATCAGGCAAATGAAGAGTCAGCACACTGACCCATTTAAACTCCAGGCTTTAGACCAACTGGCGAAAATCAAACACTCGAATAGTAATAATACTAAGGGGATAATCTCCCAAGATAGAAAGCAAGAAAGAGAAGATCCTTAAGCTTAAAACAAACCCACAGAAAATTCTCTACTCATTTCGTAGAGACCACTGAAGCGATTAAAAGGCATCTCCGTCATCTTCAAATTCACGCTTAATGGTGTCAATCAGCGAATCTGCCGACTCTGCGGATTCCACATCATAATCATCCACGCCCTCATCTAAATCTAAGTCGTAAATGACTTTTGCAAAATCCTTGTCGGTTGCCAAATCCTGCCGGATGGCTTCAATGTACTTATCGGGGTACTTGGTGACCAACTCTTCGATGTATTGATTTAACTTCTTCTCGCGCAAGATCACTTCTTTGCGTTTAATTTTTTTCCAATTCTTAATGTAGTGCAGCCGACAGTATCCGCCTGAGGTTGCAAGCCCCTCACAGGCCACCTCACGACAGACGGTCTCTGCTAGCCCCTCGACTAAAGCAGAACTCGGAAGCACAGAGGCGTGTGAAGACGTCTTCTTTTTCGATGTCGAGGCTGGTGGCACAGCTTTCACCGAAGCCGAGGGAACAGATTTTGAGTGGGTCTGAGATTTCTCCACTCCAGAGGCTTTATGAGAAGCGGACTTAACAGGAGCCTTCGCAACCGCTTGGTTCTTAGAATGAGGCACCGATTTGGATGCAGCAGAAGACGTCTTCGGTGCAGCCGCTGACTTCGAGGCTTGCCCTGATTTCTTGGCAGGAGCTGATTTTCCAGAGGGTGACTTCGACTTCTTCAAAGGGCTGGATCCGCCAAAAACAAGATTCTTAAACGAATCGAGCTTGGACGCTTTCTTGGCCGTTTTTGATGCATTTTTTTGAACACCCATGTGAATTCAGTTCCTTTTTTTAACGCTTGCTCCAATTGAAAGTCAAAAAGTTGGACTATTTTTTTTGATTTGTCATCTTTTTTGCAAGACTTTTTTAAGCGCTTGGACGCTTTTTTAAAATCTTTTTTTCTCTTTTGTTTTTTGACTCATTTTCAAGAGACTCAATAGGACTGAAATAGCGCACTTTGATGGAAAACAAAAGTGTTTTGACCAGGATACCCGAAGGACGATCGAAAAACACCCTTGGGTTACGCAAGAGGTCCTCGCTCAGACTCGATTGCATGCCTCGGTCCGGAACGATGGAGATGATCGGGGTCACAGAGATCGAGGAGCCAAAGCGGCCCCCCCTTTTTTTTTCTTGGACCCAGGAGGGAAGGGTTTCTGCTTGGGACTCCTTCTTCTCTAGTCTTTCTTATGCTAAAGTAAAAAAGTGAACTCCTCAAAACGCCGCATTCTGAACAATTCCAGCCCCCTTGGGGCTTCGTTCAATCAGCCCAGCACCTATGTGAGCCCAGGACTGGTCGACCTCCATTTCCATGGTGCCTTTGGTGTAGACCTGATGACGGCGTCTCACCAGGACCTTGAGCACCTGTGCAAAAAATTGGGCGCACAGGGGATTGCGGCCTTCTGCCCGACCACCGTCTCGAGCCCGAGAAAAGCCCTTCTTCAAACCGTCCAGCGCCTGGGAAGCTGGATCCGAACCCGAACACCTCATCCTCAAGCAGCCTTACCCTTGGGCATCCATCTCGAAGGCCCCTTTCTCCACCCTCAAGCGTGTGGCGCACACCCTCCTCGCTCTGTTCGCCCCCTCCAATGGGACGAACTCCATGCGCTTTGGGAAGAAAGCCAACACACTCTAAAAATTCTGACTCTTGCCCCTGAAACCCTCTCGCCCGCTCAGCTCAAGAAATTAGGCGCCTGGGCTCAAATGCGCGACATCACTTTATCCCTAGGCCACTCGGTGGCCTCTCAAGCCCAAGCCCTGCGTGCCTTTGAGGCGGGCTTCACCAGCGTCACTCACGCCTGGAACGCCATGCCCTTTCACACTCGAAACCCCGGAGTCCTGGGCGCAGCCTTAGGGCGAAAAGACATCTCCTTAGAATTAATCATCGATCAATGCCACCTTTCCCTTGAAGTCATCCGATGGACTCGAAAACTTCACCCCCTTTCTCGCCTCTGCTTCATCTCCGACTGCCTCTCAGCAGGCGGCGGGCGCCCCAGTCCCCATTTCAAAACTCAGGGTGTGAGCTCCCTTGGTTCTCAACGCATCCAGTTTCAAGCCGGTGCTTGCCGCTTGCCAAACGGGCAATTAGCCGGGGGTGGTCTGCTACTCTCTCAAAGCTACCCCCGCTGGCTTCAAGCAGAAGCCCAAGCCGAATCAATCCCTCTTTTGGAGCTCTTTCACCATACACTCCTCTGCGTCACTCAAGCCCCATTGGACGCGTTGCGACTTCCTGGTTCCATTCTGGGAAATCGAAAAATCCAATGGAACTTCAGCCGCTCTGGAAAAATCAAACTAATTCCGATTGACTCCTCTGCAGGCTCCCGCTAATATCCGACCCGTTAGAACTGTTATCAGAGCCTCTGAAATCAGCTCCAACAGACGGTGGAGCTAAGACCTGAGTCCGGGCACACAAAACAAAATTAAAACCCGTGAACAACCCATTTAAAAAGTCAAAAGATGAAGATTTATTTAAACGAAATTACTGAAGAGGAAATGGAACTCGAGTTCACCGAAAAAGAACCTTGGGTTGCCGCCGCTGTTCAAAGCGTGGACGAACAAACAGAAGATTCGATGAATCATCCCGAGCCCCGGCCTATTTTCACTCAGTTCACCTTACGAAAAGTCGATGATGTGATTGTGATTGGAGGCCAAATCCGAACTTCCATCCAACTCATTTGCAGTCGCTGTGCTCAATTGTTTCACCAATCCTGTGAGCCAAAGTTTTCTGCTCTCTTTTGTAAAGACCCTGTGATGGCGGGCGTGGCCCATCTCCAAATCACGGGATCTCCTTCGGAGAAGCACCCACGAGGACAGGGAAAAACAGCGAAACCTGCCGGTCAAAATCAAGGTTTTGCTCGTCATGCTCACGACTCTGAGTCGGATGAAGCCACCCTCCAAGGTCAAGATTTAGATATCACTTACCTGACTCAAAATTATATTCAACTGAGCGACGTACTGACTGAACAACTTCAGTTTCAAATCCCTTTTCAACCGCTTTGCAAAGAGACTTGCAAAGGGATTTGCTCGCAATGCGCCGTGGACCTAAATTTTGGAACTTGCACGTGCGACAAAAGCGAGACTCAGGGAGATCCAAAAACCCCTCTCCCCCCCTCGGATCATCCGTTTGCCAAGTTGAGCCAGTTTAAAAGTAAATCGCCCTAAGCGACGGTGGAAGAGCAACGCTTCAGCCCCAACGCTCTGTTCTTTCAACGGGAATTCAGGCTTTCCTGTTTGCCTTCCTGCTTCCTGTGAGCTATAGAAGAAAAACTCAAAGTCACCCCAGGAGCGTGGCGCAGGGCGCGTGAAGAAATAGAACACAAGTCCAAGCTCAGCCTGGATTTGGCAACCTCGATTTGTGGACTGAATCCAAAGCCCAAATCAAGCGGGAGACTTGAGATTCCAGAGCAGTTCCTAGAACTGAACTCTTGTGATCCCATGTAGAAGAAGATAAAGAGAACGAAATAAAAGGAGAAAACCATGGCAGTACCAAAGAAAAAAGTATCCCGAAGCCGAAGAAACATGCGTCGGTTCGCAGCAGGCAATCAGTTAGAAAAAACCACAGTCGTCACTTGCCCGAGCTGCAATGAGCCCACCCGTCCTCATCGCATCTGCAACTGCGGCTACTATGGCACTCAAGCTGTTTTAGCCCCTGCGCAAGCTCAAGTCTAAAACCTGGGAGAAGTTCCCCTTCACTTCCTTGAGTGCTCCTCGTTGGTGAAGGGACTCCATCCCACTCAAGGTCCACCTCCGCATTGAAAAGACGTTCATCCTTCTGGAGCCCTTTCCAGCATGAGATGGACGGGTTCTTCAAGGATCTGGGCGCCTTGAGTTGCTCGATTCAAAACGAGCCTTTTTGAGGCTCTGGTCCTGGATTTTGAGCCAACTAATTTTTCCCTCTTCTTTGACTGCAGTGAACTAGGCTTCTGCACGTTCAGAACCCACTCAGACTGGGTTTTCTGAATGTCCATTGCAGACCCAAAAAGCCTGCTTGCTGTTGAAAGAAACAAAACTGAGAACCCTGTGGAGGTCCTGAAACAGCTCATGGTAAACACAACACCTCGTCTTTTTTCGTCTCGAATCACTGGAACAGGATCGGCTTTCCCCCAGAAAAGACTGACCAATCACGATCTCTCGGCTTCAATTGACACTTCAGATGAATGGATTCAGGAGCGAACGGGAATCCGGGAGCGAAGGATTGCGAACCCCCAAGATCCAAACGAACTGAATTCATCCCTGGCACTCAAAGCAGCCACTCAAGCTCTAGAGATGGCAGGAAAAAAACCCGAAGACATTGACCAGATTATTTACGGAACTTGCACTCCCGATACCCTCATCCCATCTACGGCGTGCTGGCTTCAAATGAAACTTGGAGCCCAGAACGCAAGCGCTATGGATCTCAACGCGGCTTGCTCAGGCTTTGTCTATTCCCTCTCGGTTGCCGATCAATTCATTCGCACAGGCGCCGTTAAAACGAGTCTCGTGGTGGGTGCTGACGTCTTAAGCTCCATGACCAACTGGGAGGATCGCACGTCCTGCATTTTATTTGGAGACGGAGCAGGGGCAGTGATTGTCGAGCAGGCTCCAGCCGACGCAGAAAGCCGAATCCTCTCTTCTCATCTGAAATCCGATGGAACCCTTTGGGATTTGTTTCAGATCCCCGCGGGGGGCTCCAAGCTCGAGGTCACACCTGAGGTTTTTGAAAAGAAGCTTCATAAGATGCAGATGAAAGGGAAGGAGATCTTTAAATCCGCCGTTAGGACCTTAGCCGACTACGCACTCGAGGCCGTTTCAGCCAATGGTCTTCAGCTCTCCGATGTGGACTGGGTCATTCCGCATCAAGCCAACTTAAGGATCATTGAAGCGGTAGCAAAACGCCTTGAAATTCCAATGGAAAAAGTCCTTGTGAATATCGACCGGTACGGAAATACTTCTTCCGCTACATGTGTTACGGCTTTAGATGAAGCGGTCCGAGACGGACGCATTCAAAAAGGACAAATTGTGCTTTTAGATGTGTTTGGCGCAGGACTGACTTTTGGTTCCCTGATCATGAGGTGGTGATTTCAAATGACAAAAAGACCGAACGTATTTGCCGTTTTCCCTGGACAAGGCTCTCAACATGTCGGCATGGTCAAAGACCTATTTGACCAATTTGCCATGGCACGAGAGACTTTTGAAGAAGCATCCGATGCCACTGGGCTACACATTAAGAAACTGTGTTTTGAAGGCCCTGAGTCAGAGCTTACGCTCACGGAGAATACGCAGCCTTGCCTGCTGACTGCATCGGTAGCCGCATTTCGAGTGGCTCAAAGTGAGCTGGGATTTTTCCCCTCAGCCGTAGCGGGTCACTCCTTAGGAGAGTACTCTGCACTTGTTGCAGCCGGAAGTCTCACATTAGCGGATGCCGCTC
Organism: Bdellovibrionia bacterium; assembly: GCA_049424145.1. Taxonomy (GTDB): domain Bacteria; phylum Bdellovibrionota; class UBA1018; order UBA1018; family UBA1018; genus JBMSSC01. The sequence goes on along the minus strand of JBMSSC010000008.1, from coordinate 21,356 downwards.
GATGGGTCCGAAGCCGAGGCCAAGCGATGCAAAAGGCGGTTCCCGTGGGAGAGGGAACCATGGCTGCCGTGCTGAGCCTGAGCGATGATCAAGTTCTGGAGCTCTGCCAGGTGGCTACGGAAGAGGCTCAGAGAAAACGCAACGCTCAAGGCTCCTCTTCCATTTCTGTTGAAGCTCGAGTGGAACCTGCCAACTTCAATGCCCCAGGACAGGTGGTCATTGCAGGATCAACCGATGGGGTCGCCGAAGCTCTGGCACTGGTGAAGTCGGATCCTCGCTTTGCGGGTGGAAAAACTATTCCTCTTCAAGTGAGTGCCCCCTTCCACAGCAGTTTAATGAAACCTGCCCGGGACCGAATGGCCGAGATTTTCTCCCACCTCGGGCCCCAGCAAAAGCCAAAAACCCTCAGCTGCCCTTATGTCCCCAATCGCACTGCGCGAATCACCCAAGAACCCGAAGTGGTGCTTGAACTCTTAGTCGAGCAAGTGGATCACCCCGTTCTCTGGAGACCCAGCGTTCAAGTGCTTCTGGATGCAGGATTCACCCATGCCATCGAATTTGGACCGGGTAAAGTCCTCTGTGGACTGATCAAGCGCATTGCATCTCAGTCCCAAAAGCCTTGTATTCAGCAGTCAGTTCAGGATGCAACCACTTTAAAAGCCCTTGAAAAAACCCTAGAAGGAGGCCTCTCATGACTCAATCCAAACCTCTGGCTCTGGTGACTGGAGCCTCTCGTGGAATCGGAGCTGCCATTGCCAAACAACTGGCCCAAGAGGGCTATCATGTTTATCTGAATTACTCCTCTAATGAGGCCAAGGCCCAAGAGGTCCTCTCTTCCATCCTCGAGAATCAAGGAAGCGCTGAGCTCTGCGGATTTGATGTCTCTCACTCCGAGCAGGTGAATGAGAAATTCGAGCAGATCCTAAAAAATCGGGGCCCTCTTTCCGTTTTAGTCAATAACGCTGGAATTACGGTGGATTCCCTTTTGATTCGCATGAAGGATGAAGACTTGGAGCGCACGCTGGCCATCGACCTAAAAGGGGCGATCTACTGCACTCGTGCGGCAGCCAAGCAAATGATGAAGCAACGCAGTGGAAGCATCATTCAGATCTCCTCCGTCATCGGAGAGTCAGGGAACCCAGGGCAAAGCGCCTATGCCGCAGCCAAATCCGGGCTCATCGGCTTTACCAAAAGCGTTGCGCAGGAATTAGGCAGCCGCGGGGTTCGAGCCAATGTGGTTTCCCCAGGATTCATCACAACAGATATGACTGGGGCCTTGACGGATGCACAAAAAGAGGCGATCCTGCGCAGCATCCCACTTGGATTTTTTGGTGAAGCACAGGACATTGCGTCTGTAGTGGCTTTCTTAGCTTCCCCAAAAAGTCGTTACATCACTGGCCAAGTGATTGGGGTAAATGGCGGAATGTACATGTAGTCAATTCAGATGAATGAATAATCGATGTGTTGAGCTTTTTGGGTGGATCGCGAGGGCGAGGCCTGAATCTGCAGGTTTTAAAATTCATCCCAAACCAGGCCAACGCAACTAAAACAAGGAGATGTATCCGATGTCGACTTCAGTTGAAGAAAGAGTAAAAACAATCATTTGTGACCAACTGGCTGTAGAGCAGGACAAGGTCACCAAGACAGCATCCTTCATTGATGACTTAGGAGCAGATAGCTTAGACATCGTTGAATTAGTCATGACCATGGAAGAGGAGTTTGACCTCGATATTCCGGATGAAGATGCAGAGAAGATGAAGACGGTAGGAGATGTAGTGAACTACATCGCCTCAAAAGCAACCCACTAATTCATTTTGGAGATAGGACGAGACTGGGAGACTAGAACTATGGATTCAAATTCGTCTCAAAAAAAACGTCGGGTCGTGGTCACAGGCATAGGCGCTGTGACTCCGCTCGGACTCAGCGCCCTGGAAACGTGGAAAAACGCCCTCGAGGGGCGCTCAGGAATTGGTCGAACCACTTTGTTTGAACTGACGGATTGCCCAGTCACCATTAGCGGGGAAGTCAAAGGCTTTGACGTCACTCGTAGTGTGGGACCCTATCATCCAGCTGAAGGAATCACCGTGACCCAGGCAGCTAATGCGAAAGATGCAAGGCGTGTGGGACGCTACGTGCACTTAGCCTTAGCTGCCGGTTTAGATGCCTATGAAAACTCAGGCTTGGACCTGATGCGATCTAAAATTCCTGCGGAACGAATCGGGGTCAATATTGGAGTCGGCATGGGCGGGCTTCCCGAAATTGAAGCCGTTCACAATGACTTTTTAGCCAAGGGATATCGCAGGGTCACTCCGTTTTTTATCCCCCAAGTGATCCCCAACCTAGCCTCCGGGCAACTCAGCATCTTGCTGAACCTCAAAGGCCCCAACCTCTGTAATGTCACCGCTTGCACCTCGAGTGCCCACAGCCTAGGCGAATCGTTCCGACAAATCCAGCGGGGAGACGCAGACGTCATGATCGCAGGAGGAGCCGAGGCCGTCATTTGTAAACTGGGGATCGCAGGCTTTTCCGCGATGAAAGCCTTAAGTTCCCGAAATGATTCACCTGAGCAGGCCTCACGCCCCTTTGATCAAGACCGCGATGGATTTGTCATGGGCGAGGGATCTGCGGTTTTAGTTTTAGAAGAATACGAACTGGCTCGCTCCCGAGGGGCGCACATCTATGGAGAAATCCTAGGCTATGGCCTTTCAGGGGACGCCTACCACATGACTTCACCCTCCCCCGAAGGTGAAGGTGGACGTCGCGCCATGGCTATGGCCCTGGCCGATGCGAAGCTCAATGCCGATCAAATTGGTTACATCAACGCCCATGGCACCTCTACCCCAGCCGGCGACGTCGAGGAGGCACGAGCCATTGCACGTCTCTTCCCCCATGCTCCAGAGCACCTGCACATTAGCTCAACGAAGTCGATGACGGGGCACTTGCTCGGCGCAGCAGGAGGCTTAGAGGCCATGCTCTGTCTTCTGGCCATGAGAGACGGGCGAATTCCGCCCACCATTAACTTAGATCGCTTGGATCCTGAGTGCGAGGCGCTGAGGCTCAATTTCACGCCCAACCACACGGTAGAGAAGCGATTTCAGTACTCCCTCTCCAATAGCTTTGGATTTGGGGGCACCAACGCAAGCTTAGTCTTAGGAACGCTCTAACCTGCTTTGAAATGGGACCTGCAATGAGTGATGTTGTCAAGCCTAGCCTAAAAATCCTCATTGCCTCCGATCATGCTGGTTTTGAGCTAAAAAAAAGACTGATCCAAGACCTCCCGCAATGGAGTTGGGAGGACTTGGGTCCTCAGAGCACAGAAAAACTCGACTACCCGGATGCAGCAGCGCAGGTGGCTAGAAGAATCTCCTCAGGCCAAGCGCAGCAGGGGATTTTAATCTGCGGAACTGGAATTGGAATGTCGATTGCGGCCAACAAGTTCCCTCACATCCGCGCAGCCTTGGCCCATGACCTCAACTCCGCGCGTTTATCACGAGAGCACAATGACGCCAACATCCTCTGCCTCGGAGCACGCTTGCTTTCAGCTCAGGATGGGGTAGAAATCGTCCGAGTCTGGCTCACCACTGCGTTCTCAGGCGAGAGCAGGCACGCAGATCGCATCAAGAAAATTGAAGCTCTGGAAGAGAAGTGGACCACCGCAAAGGATTCTAGCGGAGATCAAACATCACCGGTGCCCAGCGATAAAAATTCGAACCCAAACCCAACCAGGAGAGCTCGCTCATGACCGCCGCCACTCATCCTTTTCATCAGAATCTCCAAGCCTCCGATCCCACACTGGCTCAACTGATCCAGCAAGAAGGCGTTCGCCAGGAGACCGGCTTAGAACTGATTGCCTCTGAAAACTATGCCAGTCAAGCCGTACTGGAAGCCCAAGGCTCGATTTTAACCAATAAGTACGCCGAAGGTTATCCAGGAAAGCGCTACTACGGGGGCTGCGAAGTCGTGGACCACATCGAGACTCTCGCCATTCAGCGGGTCTGTCAACTCTTTGGGGCTCAGGCGGCCAATGTTCAACCTCACTCAGGCTCTCAAGCCAACATGGCCGTTTACATGAGCCTCATGTCTCCTCAAGATCGCATGGTCGGCATGAGTCTTTCTAATGGAGGCCACCTCACCCATGGGAGTGGGGCTAACTTCAGTGGAAAGCTCTATCAGGTCACCTCTTATGGGATTCACCCAGAGACTCACCGACTCGATTACGACCTCATCCGCGATCTGGTGAAAAAACAAAAGCCCAAAGTTCTTGTAGCAGGAGCCAGTGCCTATCCCAGGATCATCGACTTTAAAATCTTAGGGGAGATCGCCCAAGAATCTGGAGCCGACTTGGTGGTGGACATGGCTCACATTGCAGGACTCGTTGCTGCGGGATTGCATCCAAACCCCATTCCCTTTGCCACCTACACCACCTCGACAACTCATAAAACCCTGCGAGGACCGCGCGGAGGGATTATCCTTTGCACCAGCGAGCGCCTGAAGGCTGTGAATTCCTTGATATTCCCTGGCATCCAAGGGGGACCTTTGATGCACGTGATTGCTGCCAAAGCGGTTGCTTTTGAAGAAGCGTTAAAACCTGAATTTAAGGAGTACCAAAAGAATATCCTAAAAAACGCCTCCAGCTTAGGTGATGCCATGACCAACCTGGGCTTTAATCTAGTGACCGGAGGCACCGACAATCATCTGATCCTCGTGGATTTAACCTCGTTCTTCGATGGATCCATCACCGGTAAAGACGCTGAGGCTTGGCTCGATCATGCCGGCATCACGGTGAATAAGAACACGATTCCCAACGAAAAGCGCAGCCCATTTGTCACCAGCGGAATTCGCATTGGCGTGCCTGCAGTCACCACTCGAGGCATGGGCGTCGATGAAATGAAGAAAACCGCAAACTGGATTCACCAAGCCTTAAAGAGTCGAGGTGACTTGACCTGCCTGGCACGAATCCGATCCGAAGTCCGTGAGCTCTGCTCCCAATTCCCCCTTTACCCAAATTGAGAAATGAAACCTGTTTATGAAATCTAGACATCGATCCCGTGAAATCGCCCTTCAAATCTTATATCAACACGATTTAATCGCTCATTCTTCAGGACAACGCATGCCTGAAGCTCATCAAATTATCGAAGGGTTAAAGTACCACTTTGATTACTTCGCCGTGGACCCCGAGCTCCGAGAATTCTCGGCCGAGCTTGTGGCCGGCACCTTAAGTCGACTCTCTGAACTTGACCCCCTCTTAGAAAAGCAGGCTTCTCACTGGAAGGTCTCACGAATGAGCTCCGTCGATCGATGCCTCCTACGCATGGCTCTTTTTGAGATGCTTTTTATCCAAGACACCCCACGATCTGTGGTTATTGATGAAGCCGTCGAATTGGCTAAGCAATTTGGAACAGAAGACACGCCTTCTTTCATCAATGCCATCTTGGATCACATCTCGGTACCGGCAGAAAAGATCCCAGTAGCAGCCCATTCTTCGTCCTAAGAGCTCTGAGAGTAGGCAGTTCTTACCGCCCAGCGCGTCTTCTCAGCGGTTCTTCTCGATGAACTCTTGCGAATTCACCTGAATCTTAGGTAAACTGAAAACATGGAACGGCCCATTCATCAAATCCTCCAAGAAGATCCTCAGCAAGCCTTGTTTCAAGGATCCCTCAGCGGTTTAGCTCTCTGTGTTTACGAAAATCAACGACCCCCTCAGGGATTAGCCGGAGCCTTGGATTGGTATTTTGGCGGCCTTCTCTCGAAAAAACTTCAGGAAGGATTCATCACAGGACGCAGTGGCGAGTGTGTTTATTTTCCGATCACCAAGAATCGCTCCCTTTACCATCTCTTGCTCATCGGAGCCGGCGTTTTTTGTAGAACCGCTCTCCGCCAAGAGATCCCCCAAGAATCCTTAAAAAACCTGGTTCAAAACCTCAGTTCATTGAAGTTAAAAAACATGGGTATTTCCAAACTCGACTTCGGTGATCTGAGCCTTGAGTTTTGCAATCAACACTTAAAAGAGGTCCCCTTGTGCATCACTCCCTAGAACCTGAAAACCACTCCCTCACCTGCACTCTGCTTTCTCGAAGCCCGGGCTATGAGCCCTACCTTCCTGAATCCAAACAAAATTTTCATTACACTCTGGGGATCCTCTCGGAACTGGGTGACATTGCCCAGGAGAGCTTAAAAGAGAGTAAAAAAAACGCGACCTCAGTGGAAGTCGCACCCGAACAAGGCCACAGTCCTCCGCAGAGCCCGCTCCTGCATTCCTCAAGCGCCCTAAAAAAGAATCAACGCAGTGTAGACGATCAGGCATTGCTGGCTGCCCTTGCCCAACTCAAAAGCTCCTGCGGGACTCTCAGAAAAAGTACCGGGCTCTCGAGCGCTGTGATTCGTCCATCCCAAACCTCAGATGAGACTCCCCAGTGAGCTGGACGGAGCTCATCATTCGCCTGCTTCAAGCCCAGGGGCAGACCTTAAGCAGGCTTGCTGCATTTTTTGGTGAAGACAACCTGGTTGCGATTTTAGAAGCGGCAGGAGAAAGCCAAATCCCCAACCCCACCCTTTTTACTAAGATCAAAGAGTCAGCTTCCACGGATTCTCCCTTTTGGAAGCCGGGTTCCCCTTTTTTAGAGATTGAAACTGCCGTTCATGAGCTCCAGCTGTCAGCCGTCTTAGAGTTTCACTTGTGGTCTTACCCCTACTACCGCTACCTGATTGAGTCCTCTATTGAACTCAAAGCCCAGGTGCCTGAGCTTGAGACGTTCGTGGAGCAAGCCTTAGAGGCTGCCAGAACCTGGGTCGCACACTTACCCATTGAGGCTGAGATGATCACTCATTTTCAGCGAACGGCTCAAGTCCCTTGGCTGCGGTTTCGAACCGAGTGCTTGAGCCAACTCGGCAAACGCCCCATTGAGGCAGTCTAAAACACGAAAGAGGGCTCAACCGCGCGATCTCATCCCGTCTCAAGCGTGCTTTAGACTCACTTGTTTTCCTCTAAATCAGTGTTCCCAGTTCAACAGAAAATCGGTTGGAGTCCACCTCATAGGTCTTGCCTTGATAGTGAATCTCGCCATGAAACTGAATCTCAAACTTTCCGGGAGGTAAACCATTGGGTCTCCAACCCAGCTTCATTTTCTCGAGCACATACTGATTACGCTTGGCTGAAACGAGCTTCCCGCTCCGATCAAAAACCCGAAACTCCACAAACTCCATCGGAATCGGAGAGGATTCGGCCTGCACCCAAAATTCCACACGCTCTGTGATCGGCTTCTTCAAAATCGATTCACTCACTGGCTGAAACGATAAGGCAAGCTGAGGCTCATGATTGATGACATAGAACTCGCGATGCTGCGAATGAAGAGCGGGTTGATCCTTATGCTCTAAGAACACCTGATAAAGACCCTCTTTCAAACTCATACTATCCAGCTGAGCCTTACAGAAAAAGCTGTCGCTCTCCACCTGAGCGCTCACACAGGGAAGCGTCTGAAGCGACCCACCTGCTGAATCCAAGATCCGAAACTGAAACTCGTCGACTCCAAACGCCTTCACTTGAGCGACCAGCTCATAAGTGCCTGACACTAAGCTTCGGTCCAAAGGCTGAGTCACGGCAAGACTTCCCGCAGGCGCCACTTCAAACGCCCAAGTATTCGCCCCCACGCCCGAGCGATCTTCCCAACTCACCCAAGCAAATCCACCTTCTCCCCAATCTGGACCCCAGCTATTTCGGATCAGCCAGGCTCTTTTCTCATCACTGTAGCCCACTAAACTCACTGCATGACCTCCGACTGACTCCCCCTTCACGTGGCGATAAACTCCACCTGAATAACTGATAAAATCCTCATGAACAGTTAACGCCGTCTCAAGCGGTCCATTTTTTAAAGCCTTCTTCACTTGCTCAATACTTCCACCAAATCGACTGGGCATACTAAAACGTGTAATCTTTGTGGCTCGTTGATCCGCATCCTGACAACGCTCCTGACACGATCGATCCTGTGCTGTAGAGCCGGAGGTGTAAGGCATACAGGCCTCATCTGCCACACCATGCTTCACTAAATAGGAAGCAGCACTCCCGGGCATCCACCCATGATTACAACTGCCCCCACCGCAGGAGAAAAGCTCTTGAGGAGAGAAACTGGGCTTAAGCCAAGGAATCCCAGATGTGATGGACACCTGTGCCTCTAAGGTTGCTACCGTTGCAAAGGCCACACAACTTCCACAGTTGCCTTGGTTCATCACTTCGCCTAGCCAGTTATATCCCATGTGATTGCGCCAATCGATCGACTTCGGTAAATCCGATCTCACATGAATGTCCCCTTCAAATTCAAGGTGACCCTGAGGAAGCTCAGCCAGACCTAAGAATCGCTTTACTTCTTGGTGACTCATTTGAGTTAAATGATTCCGACGAGCCACCCAGCCTGAGTGGGTATCATCAAGCTCTTTTTGAAGTGATTGAACATCCAACAGAGAGGAACCTCCCGACCATGCTAGCCCAGGTACCAGAAGAGTCAGGGATAAAAAACTAAGATTTTTTATTTTTCTCATAACGGGGAGAATATCAAAGTTTTTTTAAAAAAAACCCAAAACTGAACGGAAAACTGAAATTTGATCTGACGCAGAGCGCTCCAAAAAAAAATAAAAAAAAGAGAGAACTACTCCCAGAAATATGACAAATTAAAATCGCTCAGAGAATGGTAGATTTCGGATCTTCTCTTGAAGAACCTGAGTTTGCATGAGAATCTGAAGGTACTTTTTATCTTGAGTAGAAGAAGAAATCTCCTTCTCCAGCCTCGATAAGATCTCAAGAGATTCCTTCTTTTTTCCTAGCTGCGCGTAGAGTGCAGCGAGATTCATTCGCGTCGCAAAAGTGTCCTCGGTTCGCTTTGAAAATTCAATCGATTTTTGATACTCTTCTATGGCTCGAGGAAGATCAAACAGGTCCGGATCACTGGAGTGAAGAACGCCTAGGTTGTGAAAGGCTAAATGACTCAGGCCATCTTTCTTCCCCAATTCAGCGGCTATTTCGTACTCTCTTTGAGCTTCTCTCATTTTTTTCTGAGACTCATAGGTGATGCCTAAATTATTGTGAGCAAGTGCACTCCACGGAGCCACAGAAACCGTATTACCCCACAGACTAAGGTCATCTCCCCAAACTAGAGCGCGAAAAAAACTCAAGGGAACAAAAATCAAGGCAACACCGACCATCAGAAGCCTCAACTTCTTTTGACCTAAAATCGCTTCAAGCCTGAGTCCTAAGACGGCAGAAAGACCAATCATGGGTAGATAAAAATACCGATCATTGACAAAATTAATCCTGGGAATCAATTGAAGCACGGGAAGGAGACAGCAAAATGAAAAGAGAAAAAAACTCAAAACAAGCCCAGGCTCTTTTTTTCTGACCTCAAAACCAACCCAAGCCAAACCGCAGAGAAAAAATACAGATCGAATCCAAAACTGAAGATCCATCCTAAACTCAGGATAAATAATCGAAAGCGAATGAGGAAAAACAAAGGACTGAAGATAAAACCCCAAGATTGAAATCCCTTGAAGTGGAAGTGAAAGCAAGCGATCCCAACTCCAAAGTGCTTGGGAGAAATGACTCACCTGATTACCATAGGCCAGAATGCGAATCGTAATGATGATTCCACTGGCACCCAAAGCCAATGCGTGCTTCTTGAGAAGATCTCTCCACCCGATGCGACCTTGACCTCCCAATCCCCTGTAGTCCCAAAAGGCAAGCACGGCAGGAATCAAAACCCCGGTGGCTTTACAAAGCAAAGACGCAATGAAACACCCCAGGTAACCCATCTGACGAACGGTCAAACTATCAGTGGAATTTGGACGAACCGAATCGCCTAGGCCCTTCTGATTTTCCTGCGCCGGGTTCAAAGAAACCGAGAAAGAGACGGCTAAAAGCAGAAACCATGTTGAAAGAAGCCCCTTGCGCTCACTCACCCACATCACCGACTCCACCTGCAAAGGATGAAGCAGAAAAAAGAGGACCACCCAAAGCGAGACTTCTTGAGACAGGCGAAGTCTCTTTAAAATCTCAAAAAGAACCCAAGCCGACCCCAGATGAAGCAATAGATTCAGTCCATGCGAGACGCTGGGATTTTTTCCAAAAACCGCCACTTCAGCCCAATACGAAAGCAGCGTCAAAGGCATGTAATCGCCGTGATAAAAGCCTCTGAAAAACTCTCCCAAGGCTTTGAAAAAAGAAAGCTCAAGCAAGGGATTCTCAACCAATAAGACGGGGTCATCCCAAGTGACATACTCAGCAACCCAGCCTGAGGAATAAACACTCAGAGCGAGCACAGCCAGGATCCAAAACCCATCAAGTCTAGCTTTTACCCCCTGAAACCCCTTCATTGACGCAATCGACCCTCCGTGATTTTCATGGAACCCAGCACCACCCCACTGGATTCATCGTCATTTTTGATGGATTCCCTAAGCTGAAACGACCCCACCCCTCTATTTAAGCGCGTCGCTAAGTCCGGATTTTGCTTCATTTTTTCATCAAATGAGGGGTGAGTACCTCCAGGACTTCAAGAAGGTTTCCCTATGAATCATCTTTGGCTGAGCTCCATCCTCTTTTTTTTGGCCACGCTCGGTCAAGCCCAACCCCCGAACCCGATTGATTCACGAATCTCGTGTTTTGATCACTCCTTATTTTTTGGACTCAGCGTAAAACAACGGGTGGTTCTCTGTAATGGCGCTTACACCGATGCCCCTCTGCGATGCTTTACCTTAGCCACGGCCACTGGATTATCCCCCGACCAAAAAATTGGACTCTGCCAAGGAAGCGATACTGACGCACCGCTTCGCTGCTTTGAAGCTTCCTTCCCCTATGGCCTCACCTTGGATCAGCGCGTCAAACTCTGTAGCTCAGCCATCAACACCAACCCCAATCAATGCTATGAGGGCTCCGTCATCTATCCCCTCTCCAAAGATGAGCGAATTATTTTATGCGGACAAGCCACTTCCGATGATCCCTTCTTATGCTTCAGCTGGTCTGAAGACCGGGGACTCACGCCAAACCAACGAGCCAAGCTCTGCAGCCAACTCGGACCCTCAGGCTGGTAAAGATGCTGAGTCAACTCGTGCTAAGTCCATTTAGAAACAAATAGGCACTGGAGTGCCGCTTAATTAAATGTGTTCCATCTCCAATTTCGACGCAGGCGTTATGAACCCAGCCTTTTAAAAGCCCTGCCCTGGTGATCCCGCAGGCTTACCCGCTTCCAGCTGTCATCTGTGAGTCATTAGTCTGCGGATCTCTAGTCCGCCAGATCCTGTTTTTGGGCTGCCCGGGTAGGTGCTAGGCTACTTTTTCGCAAAATCCTAAACAGAGGTCGGACCTCATCCGGCCTCCCTCTAAACCATTTGAGAATATTGATCATTCAGCCCAGGCAAAACGCATGTCGTTTTGCCTGGGCTGATGGAGTCTCAACTCACCGGAAACGAGATCAAGTTCATCCGCACCCATTGCGAGATAACGCGTCTAGAGTTCGCTAATCAGTTCTGCGTCACCCACGTCGGCGTCATGAAGTGGGAAAAAACACTGAACAAGCCCACCGCGATGAACTGGTCGGCGGAGAAGGACATTCGCCTATTTGTGCTCACCCGTCTCGCGGTGAAGGCACAGGAGCTTGCGAGCTTGTACGACGACCCTCAGACTCTCCCTGAAGGCAAGTCCGAGCCGATCAACTTGGATGTTAGAAGCTCGCGGAGTAAGGAATGGATCAATCGCTGCGAATCATTATGAAGTCGAGAGATAAGGCAAGTCAGTGACCTACTTTAACTCCAGTTCAATTTTGACAGGGTCTCCTCCTGCAAGAAGGGTGATGGCATAACGTCCCTTGGTCTTTGAGGGTTCAAGGGGCGATTCCTCTTTTGTTTGAAGGGGCTTGATGTCAATGATGTTGGGCTCTTTTTTGATCTCCTGAATGAGGGTGGTGATCTCTTCTGGCTGAGCGCCATGAATTTGAATCGTCCTGATCTCTTTGAGTGAGATCGGATTGAAAAAGACAAGTTCATAGTCTGAAGGACCGAGGCTTTTGCTTTGAGATGGTCTTGATTCTAAGAAAGACTCGAGCTCGGCCGGGCTCCATGCATTTTTATCTGCACCTATGAACTCAAGGGAGTCCTGTTTGTATCCTTTCCCCATCGATCCATCGATAAAAATAAAGTCCCACCTTTTAAAGATCTCAGGCTTAAGCAGGATCCTGACGCTGAGATCAGATCCTGGTTTTGTGTCGATGGGACTCTGATCTAATTTCTCTGCGTTCGGAAAAACAGACGCCCAAACTGAAATATCCATATTGGTCTTTCCGAAATGAAAATGACGGTGATACTCAGCGAGATTTTCAGAGGATTCGAGGGCTTTCCTGAGGGTTTTTAGATTTTTTCTCGTGTACTTCAGTCCAGTGGTGGTGAAGAGGAGTTCTGGATTGCTTTCACAAAATTGAAGGATTTGAGTTTTCAGCTCTGAGTCTAACGTGAGATTGAAATCCCTTCCTTGGCCTCGCATCAGGAGACCGCTTTTAAAGATCGTCTTTAAATTCTTGAGGCTTGTATCGTGCTTGATTTGAATGTCATGGTGGATTCGCTGTTTTGTGACATCATAAGAGGGGTTTTCGGCGTCAGGCTTTTCTTCTGGGTTTAAAAAACCCGAAGTCAAATAATTCCACAGATCGTAGATCTTTCGGTGACAATTCGGGTCACTGTGAGGCGTTTTTGATTTGCGACAGTCTTTGACGATTAAGAAATCGTTGCTGAGAGCTTGAATTTGATCGAGGAGAAGAGATTTTTCTTCTGGATCTTCTGTTTGGTTAAGTTGTTCGTTTTTCGACTTTTTTTCTCGAATGATGTCTTTTGTGACTTGTTCGAGAATTTTTTTAAATTCGGTCCGCTTTTCGTGATAGCGAATCAGCTTTGAGATTTCGTTTCGGGTGTGAATGCTGATTTGGGTGAGGGTGAATTTGGATGGGGCCTCTGAGGCAAAGCTGGGTACGTTAAGAGAAAAAATAAAAATTAAACCAATTAAATTCAGAGCAAGACGCATGATATTTTAATATCAGATGACGCGCTTGAAGCAAGTGTAAAAATAAAACATCAATATTAATTAGGTATTTAAGAACTTAAATTTCGCTATTTCTGTTTTGATACTAGGCACTCTGGGCTCTTTGATTTCCCGTCAACCCATTTTTTATGGACACTATAATTACATAGATATTTTTATATTGTTTAGTAATTATAAACACTTATACACCTCCGAAGTCTCAGCAAGAGGAATCTCGCCAAGGGCACCGTGTAGCCGATCCTGGTTGTAAAAGCAGATAAAGTGTTGGGTCTTCTCATAAGCCTCTTCAAAACCATAAAAATAAATCACACTCAGGAACTCCAGCCCTAGAATCGAAAAGAATGACTCAATCTGGGCATTCTTGTTCGGCGCTTGAACCGGAATCAATTCATGGGATAATTTCTCCTTCAGTTGAGCAAGCCACCGACTGAGTTCATTTACCTGTCACTTCCAACATAACCGACGGCAGGTTCTTCCCAGCAACACGACGACACCTGTTTAAGACTTTTCATTGTTGATGTGTTTTTATTTCCTCGTCAACCTTGTTTGGTTCCCTGTATTTTATCCGTCCTTTTAGCATATCGCTTTGGCCTTAAAATAAGACCATTTTAGCACGATCGAAGATGGGATCGGCCGCGGCTTCTGCGATGATTGCTAAAAAATTCCGAAGCGGCCCATTGGACGATCGAGCAGGAGATGAAGTAAAAGAACTGAATCAGATTTTCTGATAAAAATAAATATCGGAAACGGTTGATTGACAGTGAAATTTAACTGAATAAGAATCACGATGGATCAAAAATATTTTTTTATAAAATATGCGAGATAAATGATCCTTGATCTGTTCTCAAGACGAGCTCCTACTTTCAGCTTCCTATTGAATGACACAAGGCGAATAGTTTCTACTCTTCTGATGTTTGACCCGCGGGATCGATTCTATTTCATTCATTCCGTTCAATTTCTCAATTACCTTCTCAACATCCTTATTTAAAGAATTCTCTGTAATCGAGCTATGGGTCCTTCTAGAAGTCTCCGGATTTTTAGGAATGGCGGCTTCCGCACGCTCTTTAATGAGTGGATGAGGATCACTTAAAAGACTTAAGTGAAGCGACTCCCTATTTTGTTTAAATTGAGAGTATGAATCACCTCTTGAATCATGATGAGGGTTGCCCATTACTTTTTGGACACCTCTCCAAACATCCTCATCTTCATCCAGAAGAAGCCTTGAGTAGATCGGGTAAAATTCTGATTCAGGGCATTCATCCATAAGATGAACGATATTGACACGAACCCTCTTATCTCCGTCTGAGACAAGGTCATTAAGAACTTCATTTTGATCCAAATAAAAATCTGTTTGACTGCCATAATTTTTACAAAATATTTTTTTAATATTTTTAAGTATATTAATATCTCCTTCTAGTAATCCAATCTTAATTAGCTTAGAAAGCTCTCCCCCTTTATAAGATTCTATCTTCTCAAAACCTGCTTGACGAAGAGCTTTGCTATGATCTTGTATCGCATTTTTAATCCACTGGGATCTGATTGTCTCATTTAGAGAATCAAATATTGAAAAATCATTGATTAACCTTAATCTACCCACACGACTCGAATGATGATAAACTTTATCCAAAAAAATCACATTTTCATCTGGATACATCACTAAACCAGAATTAATCATACTAGAAAAATAAACCCCTAATGATTGGTCGGGATCACTAACAGCTAAACTCATCAATTCAATAATTTTTTCTAGATGACTATGACGAAATGAATGCTCAAAAAATATGGCCTCAAATGCCGCTCGGCGCACTTTTGGATCAGAATTAAGCAAAAGCTGTTCAGACTCATCGAAAACTTCGGCAAACAAATCATTACTGACCGAATTCATATTCATTATTTCACCAATGACCACTATTCTGATGAATAAGTCAGAATCCTTCAAGAGCGTCTTAATCATTTTCCCTGAGTCAAGTTGCGAAATTCTCATTAAACTACTCCTCGCATTAACGTTGACATTTCGATCCTGATCAATCAGTAATTTTCTGAGAAGCGCTTGAATTTTTTCGGGTGAAACAGTTTTCCTAATTGAGTCATCTGCGAGACAGCTCGATACTACTGAACGAACTGCTGAGTCTTGGTCTTGCGATGCTTTGAATAAAATAGCCTCTAAATGCTTGGTTTTATACTTAACTGCAGAATTGATCGCTTGAATTCGAACCTTCGGATCGGGTTCATCTAAGGCCTCCAGAATCTCTGAGTCAAAGTTTTTTCTGCCTTTGTAGCTACTTAGAGCCTTAAGTGCTGCGATTCTGAGATTGCTGTTACCATCCAGTATTCCCTCCCTGACTCTTCCGCCCGCTTCAACTGCTTTTTCTGACTTGATAGCTTTACTGAGATAGGAATCTATCTTATCGCTTGCGAATTTGTTATTTATTATAAAATTGCAATGCAGAAGGTCGAACGCCAATTCTCGCATTTTTGGATCACTATTGAGATAGAGTAATTCAAATATTTCCTCACCATGTAATGCCATCAGAGATTTTTCGTAGGCTTTCGTCTTACCAGAAAATAGATCACAACTATTATTAAAAAAATACTTCATGGCTGAATAGATATTTGGATCATTTTTTTTAATTATTTTTTTAAAAATATCGAGAGAATCATCGCCTGTATAGCCTAAGACACCTATTGCAGCTCCGCTTCTGACTCGAGGGTCCTTGTTTTCAAGAAACTCCTTGAGCATCTTGCTTGCTTCAGGCCCTCTATATAAATAAAGTATGGTACCTATACTATCTGTTATCAACCCGGATTGATTATAATATGGCTCATCTGGCTTTGGGTTAGGTTTAGATCTAGCAAACGCCAGAAGAAACAGTTGGTCGACGTTTTTTCCATTATAATTCAACAGATCTTTCAATCTATATCTGAGAACATTAGAGTCTTGTTGACTGAGAGCTTTCTTAAAAATCGGAAAAGCTGTATCTGGGTCACTAAATGCATCCAAAGGGATCTCGTACTTTACTCTTTGATCGTCTATGCTTAATGCTTTATTAAAAAGATTAAATTGACTACTTGTTTGTAAATCAGCCAAAAAATCGACTAGACCAGCGTATTCTGGTTTAAAATGAGTTAAAACCTCTTCCATCAATTTAGAAAAAAGGAGTGAATCAGAAATCTCTGAGGCATCACTCCTGTTGATTTTTTTTAACTTTTTAGAAACTCTTTTTAGCAGGCTAGGATCATGAACTTTCATAATTTGAATCAAAATCTGCTCAGGCGCGATAAGATCCGAATACCCTAGAGCTCTGGCAAACTGATAAATTTGACGGTAACCTCTTAATCGATCTCTAAACGAGAAACTCCCATTGAATGGCTCCCTAATCAAAGAAGTCGCTTGAAATCCAATGATATTCTTGATGTTCTTTGGTAACTTAATTATTGCAGAATTTTGTATTATTACATATTTATTTATAATAATATCAACCCCATAGTCTTGAGCTAATAGTTCAAATACATGCATTTTTGGTTTTTTTGAATTTGCTAATTCTTTCACTTTTTTCATAAAGGGAGTATCTTTGACCTTTTCCCAATCGACAATCAAGGGCTCTATTTTTTCTTTCAGTTCAATAGGAACCACAACACCAGATGTTGCGTAGCTTTGTGCAGTATCTATGTCCTTAGTTGAATAACCACCTGGTCCAGCTGCTCCTGCACCTTGACTGAAGTCTTCGGTATTTATACTCAGGACCATTCCATTTCGGATCATGCTAAAAAGATTCCTAACATCAGGCGTTCCATGAAAAAGCTTCCCGTCTTTCGTGTGTGTTTTTTTGAATTCCTCTTTATTCAACAAAAGTTCATCTGGAATTCGTTTTTTTTCCCGACGATTAGGATCATCTCGACGAATGAATCTAGGCACGATGTTGACATATTTTCCATCCGGCTTAAGATTCGTAACAATCTTTTTAGTCAGTTGATCGATAGGATCTTTCGATTCATAGATCCGATTTTTCGCGCCTGCGATTCGAGCGTTTCTGGCCATTTTCTCAAATTGCTCCATCGCTTTTTGTGAAATGAGCTCCCCAGATTCAACTTTGCCCTCGATTTTTTTTAGCTCCTCTAGGAGCTGTCTCTGGCCACTGTCTGTGAGTATGAGAAATGGGATCTCAAGTCTTGGCCTAAGAGCACGGATCGTAGTGCTTTCTGAATCCTCTCGATTTGTGCCTGGAATGTAATCGTACTGCCCATTGATGAATTGAGAGAGAATATCAGGATGCTCTTTTGGAGTGTGAATCTTCTTATCTTTAAGATCAAACGCGAGGTAATCTAAAGTACTTCCCCCATTTTTCATCGCCCGATTCATTTGCTCTGAATAAAGATTCACATCTCCAAATGGAATCATCGAAGTCACTAAGACATCTCGATCATTATCAAGATGAAGGTGTATCCTAGCAGAATTAATCACCTTTTCTGCAATCTCCTTGATCTCTACTGAGCGCTCTTCAGAGGAAGGAGTAATCAGGGCATCTATGTCACTTCCAACTCCGAGAGCTGAAATTGATTCGACGGGTTTTCTCTCTTTTGCAATCGACCTTAGGATCGTAAGCGTATCGAGACTTGGTTTTTTCAATTTGGCTTGATACACTTTTTCATAGAGATAGCCGAGAAGGCTTCTGACTACACCACCTGAGAGAGACACCCTAGAGCCTGGGTCAATCGATTGCACTTTCGAAACTAAGTGTTCCGCAAAACCTGCGTCTTTGACCCTGCCATCAATCTCATACGGAGTATTTAATCGAAAAATCACGCTGCTCATCGCTTGATCTATGGCCGTTTGGATTTCAGCTTCACTGTGTTGAGTGGGAGCAAAATAATTAGGGAATTTCTCTTGGTTTATTTCGGTCTGAGTGGCTTCTTTTGATAATTTCCTCGAACCGTTTCGCTCTAAGTAGGCTACGACCTCTTCGCGAGCAAGGCCTAGTTCATCTGCCCATTTGCTTTCAGCCTGTTTTCTTTTCTCGCTCCGGTCCTGAAAATAATAAGACCATAGCAGCTCGCTCCCTGTATGCTCGAATGCTGAAGGGATGACCTCGCCTCTCATCGATAATTGTGGGAGGGCTACGGCTATTTTCTTTGCACCAGTCGGTTGATTGAGTTTTTTTATTAAGGCTGGATCTAGGTTGAGACTGTCAAAAAACTGAGAAGTATCTGCTCGAGCTTCTTTTATCCTGCGAGAAAGCTCACCCCAAAAATTAAAATAGGGCTGTTCCTTAATTTCTCGGTCCCTTCTTATCCCTGACCAATAGTGTCCGAAGACAGGCGTTAGGTCTTCTTGCTTAATCTGCTCAAGACGTGTCAGATAATCATTCAAACCTCGAGTAAAATTTTCTCTCTCACGAAAATCTAAGTGACCAAGAGAGTCTTTAAAAATTTGAGATGCTTGACCAAAGCCTGAGTGGATGGCTGGCTTTCCATCGGTAGGATAACTCTTGAAGCTCTGCGTTGCAGCTAAAGTATAGAAATTTTTGCCATCATAGCCTAGGCTTCCATCCTTCCCATTCCCCAGATAGCGGTCGTGATTACCCATCAGATGATTGACAATAAGCTGGGCCGCAAGCTCTGCTAGTTGTTGACCACTCAGTTCACTGCTCTTGAATTCTCGAAGTTCAGTGACTTTTTGAATGGTTCCCGGAAACCAGTTCCCATCCCTTCCAGCCAAGCCCATGTAGCGATTGTCTGGAGAGAGTTTTTGTGCCTCTTCAACTGTAGGAATCTGGTTCACTCCCCTTTTTAGGAGGATCGGTTTTACTGTGAGATTTGGAGCTCCAATGAGGTCCAGAAAAACGCTTGTTCCGATCTCTGCGTAATTAGAAAGCGCATTTTTTAATCGCAGCTTGTAGCGATTGCCTTTTGAGTCATGGGCCCAGTACTTTTCGTCGTGCCCACCGGGGAAAATCTTTGGTTTCCCCTCTTGAATCTCTACTTGAATCTGATTTGATCCAGTCGATGAAGTGGATTCAATCGAGTCAGGAATAACAAGAAACTCATCATAGGCTGCATGAAGGTGGTTTAATGAAAAAATAGAAAAGCACGCTAGAATTTTAAGAGAACTAAAAACTTTCCACTTTTTTTGGCTCACAACGCCCCCATCAAAATCAAACGAGATATAATATTATTTATATAAGAGGAAATTATTATAATATATGTTATTAATTTTTATAAATAATCAATTGTATTTAAGACTGAATAACGACATGAACTCACTCAGACGCTTATTGAAGCCACTAAGTTGAAGACAAATTTTTGATGTGGTGAATAAAATATACTTAGCACGAGTTGATTGGACACGTGGGGCGTTAGAAATTAGCCTGATTGCCTACATTATGATCTTCTTATTGGTGACATTTCTATCGAAAAAAAACTAAAAATCAATTTACTCGAGAGAAAAAAAGGATACTCGAATCATATGGTCCTCTTCAGAGGTGCCGTGAACGAGATCAAAAAATTCTAAACTCAACTCATCTGCCGAGACGGTCTAGACCTCTTCAAACCAAATTCCATGTTTTTTAAGGTTGGATCTATTTTTGTGCTCGTCCCATTCGAGACACATGAACTATTGTACTCTACAGTATTTAAATTGTAATTGAAGTTTAATGGCGTAGTTTTAGACCACTGGATTACCAAAAACCAGCTAGCTTCCAATGCTTCGAAGCGGAATCCCAAATCTAATTAATGCTTGCTGAAGCCCTTGGGCCTGAGCCAATCGAACTACTTCAAACTTTTCTGGAACTTCTGCTCTGGATTAAGTAATGATTGACTCTGGCTCATTTGATTCTCCTCTTTTTAGATTATTGTCGTTTGATAACAATAGCCTAACTAAGGATTTTAGATGACTTAACTCTTTAAATCATTCCTACTCAACTCAATCGATCAATCATTTCAGCAATAGGTGATACTCACTTAGAAAGTTGAAAAAAAATAGCTTTAAGTATTTGTTTAAGTATTCAATGAGACCTGCCGAAACCGAAATATGAACTCTAAAATGAAGCCACAGAAAAACTCCAAGAGCTCCTTGAGATCCTCAAGTTCAAAAACGCTCAGATTGAAATCTGAGGCTCAGGTTTACCTTTATCTGAAAAACTTTTTGAAAGCAAAGCCGTACGCAGCGCAACTCGATGGCTCTACTGAGACTCAGGCCAATTCGAGCGTTTTAATTATTTTTGAGTACTCCGTGGAAAGCCGAAAATACAAGCTACATGGAGATCTCACTCGAGAAGCGATGGAAGAGTTCATTCAACTAGCAGACGAACAGGGCTCAGCAGCGTTAGCCCTCAAAGAGTACATCGTCGAGGGTAAAAACCAGGGGCTGATCCTGGCCCATAGCCAAAATCCCGGTGGCTGGCACTGCACGAAGTTCTCTCAAAAAAAATCTGATCGCTTAACTCAAATCGCTTAAGCCTCTGCCTGATTACCCTTTCAACAAAAATAAAAAGAGGTAACTCTCTTACTCCAGGAACTGGGTTTGGGATTGAACCCAAGCCAAAAGACTTTAGCTCTTCACCCAATATCTAGGTTCAATTGAAATTCGGGCGTTTTTTTGATACCAGACCCCATGCGTTCGTTTGTCAAAAAAATCTCTTCGCCCTTTTTTTTCGGGATAGTTTTCCTCCTCTTTTGTCATCCCCTGCCTGTTTTTTCCGCCCCTAAGACGAAAGCTCTGCAGTCTCCTCGACTCCACCCCTCAACAAACCCTCCGGGCCCTCCAAGCTTGGGGGGACCCCAAGAAGACCCGGACGAGGACTTCAAAATTGAGCAAATTCAACGACTCATTCTCGAAATGGATGGCTCAGACCGACAAAAGGCTCAACGACTCTTGCGCTCCAGTCAACGACTGAATTGGAGCCCCAAAGCTCAACAAGTCCTTCTCTCTGAGGTCTTAAGACTAGCCAAACAGTTAGCGGATCCAGGACTTGAAGCAGAGGCAGAAAGAAGACTTTCCTCCTGCTCACCTTCTGGCGTTGCTCCCTCCGATCCTCTTTGCCCCCCTGAATCAGTTGCTCCTGATCCCGAGCAAGGCCACTCCAAACGAACCGAAGACTCCGATGCTCGCACCCGAGCTCAAGCAACCCAACTTCTCAACCTAGCTTTTTCCAACCCCGACCGGATGGAGCTTAGAAAAAAAGCGCTCAAGAAGGCCTTCGATCTGGCCCAACAGATCCAGGACACCCAACTGCAAGCCGAAGCCCTCTTAGGCTTAGTCGTTTGCGAAGACACCACGGAGGCAGAAAAAAAG
>JBMSSC010000007.1:0-42364 GCA_049424145.1 Bdellovibrionia bacterium | reverse complement strand
GGAGTCTCGAGGCGAGTAGCGCTCAAGAATCATTCGATCAGCTCAAGCAAGCGATGAGACTGAAGCCGCCTCTCATGAGAGAGAGGCTTGGCTTTACCAGGGCCAAAAAATGAGGTTCGTGGAACTGATTTGGCCGCATCGAAGCAGAAAGTGAAAGTAATTCACCATCAGTCCTCGCGACGGAAAAGATTGCATGACATAAAGATGAGAGAAGACTTCGATGATCTCATTGCGAGCGGCTTGGTTTTCCTCGTTAAAAAAGGTGGCCAGTTTTACGAGCTGAGCGATGAACTCAGGCTCTCTTCGATCGAGAATGGCGTTTAAAAGAGATAAAAACACGTCTTTTTCCTCAGGGTCCGTGTGAATCGCGATTCCGGGTCGAGTTAGATGAGCGGGATGAACGTAAAACGGGGTCTGATGCTCGCGGTTGAGTTCCCTGAGTCGGCTTTGGATTTCACTTCGGATGCGAGTGATTTGGTTTTGCTGATCCGGGCTGACTTCTCGTAGAGCAAAAGGGTCAGGTGAGCCACTTTGCTTGGTAGCCCTTCCCTCACGGATGGCTTGGTTGAGGACCTCCCACACGGAGGAATCCCGCTCTTCAAACTGCTCCAGGAGTTGTGCTCCGGTGTAGTTGACGCCGCGCTGGAGCCCGAGTTCTGAGGCCACGGCTTGATCTAAGAGCGTGTAGCGATCCGAGTTCCCATGCTGAGTTTGGGTCTCTGGATTCAGGGTGGAGTTAAAGTGGATGCGCTCTCCTTGAAACTCTAGGGAATCGATGAACTGGTTGGTTTGGATTCTCTGATGGAGCCCTTGGCTTAAGAGCTCGACCTCAGTTCTTGGATGAGGAAAGGATCGAGCCTGGGTTTGCGTGGTCGGGCGTTGAGTTCTTGAATTTGGGCGGGGTTCGGGAGGTGGAGGAGTCCGCTCAGTCTGCTCTTCAAGGTCCTCTCGGATTGGAAAGATGCTACTCATGAGGTGAGTGGGAGCCGGGTTGAGAACAAAGATCTCAAAGGGTTCATGGGGGTTCAAGTGAAAGACTAAGCACTCAAGCTGTGAGGAGTTCACCCATCGGGTGATGGACAGATGCGTGAGTTCGTCTCCATTTCTCAGGAGATGAACTTCGGAGCCGACCTCAAAGTTTTCCCCGAATACTAAAAAAGTAGAAAAAAAATCGGGGATCAAATTCTCTCGGTGCGGATTCAAAATAGAGACGTTATTGATGATGGGAGCCCGATGGAAGCTTGAATTCGGAACCTGTAGAGGGGGGTGATTGATCCCAGGGTTCCCGGCAACCGGTGTCGGTCGTGGATTTGGGTTGCTCTGTGGTCTTTCGGGCGCGCGGTGCTCAGAAGTCCGAGGAGAAAGGACTTGAAAAGTAACCTGAGGAAAATTGTGACTTCCATAAAAGGTATGTCTTTGAAAGTCAAAAAAAGGAGCGTCTAAAGACCAATTGTGCCTTTGAATCCGAATGCTTAAGTTCAAGAGGCTTCCTCCCGGTAGATGCTCCGGGACTCGGCAAGTCGCCCGTTTTTCCGAGAGGACCTGGACGTTTCTACAGGGCGTGTCTCCAATCAAAACCGACATGGACTGAGGGAAGTGGTTTCCATAAATTTCAATGGGGGTCTCTTGATTTCTCATTCCATGATTCGGAGTGATGAGCGTAATTTCAGGACGAATGGTTTGATAGTTGAAGAGGTAAAAAGATTCTGATTTTTCCCCATTGGGATTTTCAATGCGGATTGAGGGGAATCCAAAAAAACCGGGCGGGGTAATGCAGGTGATACTCGATTCGGTTCTTTCGATGACGGGACAATCATTATCATTGATTTTGACCGTTGCGCCCTCTTTGATGTTTTTTCCGAAAAACTGGACCCGGGTGTTTCCATGAGTAGGTCCAAAATCCGGACTTGCGGAGTGAAGCTCAGGTCTACACCCCGTAGAACCCAAGAGGAGAAAGAGGTTGAATAAAAGGACGATTAGGCCGTTTTTTTGACTTCTTAAGTTCACGGCCGCTTTCTAGCATTTCATTTGTCACATTTAAAGTAAAAAAAAATAAAAATTAAATAATCCGGAGCAGCGATTCAATTCGGGAGGCGTTCTGATCTCCTCGAATTTCAGTATCTAAAAGAATATCCCCTCGTTGGAGCAAGGCTTCTTTTTTACGTGTAGCCTGAGGCTCTGGGGTTTCTCCTTCGGAAGACTTTTGCAGAGCGGGGTCCTTCTCTGCAGTGCTTGCTTGGAGTTTCTTTTGATGCACTCGGGCCCTTCGCTTTCCTTCGGCGCCGCAGAGGAAGAACTCAAGGTCCTGGCCCTGGCTGTAAGCGGGACTCACTAGGCGCACTGGGTTGAGCTCCGGAGAGGCTAGGGCAGGGAGGACCTCAGTTCTGCTGCGCTGGGTTTTAATGAAAACTAAGTAGCTAAAAGGAAGGGTTTTTCTGTCTAAACCTGCTTTTTGATCAATCGCCTTAAAGTAAGGAGGGCGCCACCACGTCACCTCCTCATGACACCAGTCCTCAGGCGAGGCTAAAGCCCCGCAATTTTGATGTCCAAGACACGGAAGCAGAAGCTTGAGCCAGTCCAATTTCCGCCTTTGAGCCTCCAGGAGAATCTCCGCTCGGAGCTCTAAAAGTTGACGAGACTGAAGTTTAAGAGCTGGTTCAACTAAAATCACCACGCCCTCGTCTTCTAAGTGATGCTGCCAGGCCGTGATGAGTTGGGCGGCTAATTCACGGGGAGAGAACTCCGACTCGTTGAGAAAGTAGCTCATGATCCAAAGGTGAAACTGAGGCGCACCTCGCGGCAAGAAGCCCTGCTTGAGGTCGATTTTTCGGTGAAAGGTCCGAATCGAGGACTGTGAGTGGGGACCCCCGAGGTAAGAGGTGTAGGCCTCAAGCCAGCTGGCACCGAGTTGAAGCATGTTTTTATCTTGTTCCACTAAAGCCCAAGATAAGGAGGAGGGAAGCCCTACGGGAGCAAACTTCTCTCCTGCCATGATTCCACAGGCTCCTGAGGCAGGGCCAGCTCCCAACTCAATGGCTCGCACGGAATCCGTCGACCACTGAAAGCCGAGTCTTCTCAGTTCAGCCCAGATGGAGGCAACCCGGTAGAGGTTGGCGGGCATGAACGAAAGAAAGTACGCCGCTCGCAGGTGCTCCGGGTTGGAGGTTTCCTTCCAATAGGCGTTCAGCGGAGAGCGTTGGTTTTTGGGTTCATGCTTTGGGTCTAAACTGTTTCGATTAAATAGTTGAGAGAGCTTTTGAACATGGGGCAGGATGCACCGATTCAGGTAGCGAGTGGAAGATAAAGAAGAAGCATCCGGGATCAACCCCTGCTCAAGTGAAAAACGGGTGATGAAGTCTTCAAATTCTTTCCCAAATCCAAACGCTAGCTTCTCAGGCACTCTCATATTCTTCTACAGATCAAATGGAGTGGTTTTTGTCCAGTGTTTGAGCTATTTTTCGCCGCAATGTTTTGGATTATGTCTTGGATGAGCCCCTTTTGGAGGGGGAAAATGTGAAACGAGCCCTGGTTTTAGGAGAAATGAGCACCGCAAGACTCATTGCCGCTGAGCTCCGGGAGAACGGCATTGAGCCGATCTTTCAGCGTCGATTCTTAGGGGGAGAGGCGCTTCCTTCAGTCGGTGATTCCAAGGGTGTGGAGCAAATGAAGGCGCTGCTTGGGAAGTTTGCAGCGGTCGCTGGGACTTCTGGCTGGGTTCACCCCGGAGTGACTCCTTGGGCGGAACGAGCGGAGCTTCCCATCCTAGCCGAGCAAATGGGGCTCACCGTGATGGGGCCGTCGTCAAAGATCCTCTCTTTGTTCTCCAATAAGTTGAGCTTACTGAGGGAGTCCGCGCGTCTGGGGATCCCAAACGTCGTTCTTCATGCTGATCCGATGGTCTCCGTTCGAGAGGTGGAGAAGTTCATCCGTGATACCGGTAAGTCTTTTCCCTTTGTCTTAAAAGCGGTGAAAGGACGAGGCAGTGCGAGTCTATTGGTGCTGAAAGATGAGCAGACTCTGCAGCGCGATTTGACCCGGTGGTTGGATCAATTGCGCAAGAATGTGGGTGAAGTCATGGTTTTGGCTGAAAAGTATGTGGATGGGGCCCGGCACGTGGCAGTTCCCTTTGTTCGATTTCAGAATGATGCTTTTTCCACCTTTCCCATGGTGGATCACTCACTGCAGTCGCAGTACCGCAAGATGGTGGAGATCTGTCCTGCGGGCCAAATTGATCCGGAAGTCAGCCAGCGGCTCGTTCGTTGGACTGAGACGTTGGCTCGCGAGCTAAACTATGTGGGTGTTGGAATTTTTGAGTTTCTGGTGGATGGTTACTCGGCTTACTTGGTGGAAGGGTTGCCCCGTTTGAACGCCGGGTTTCACCTTTGGGAGAAAATTGGAAACATCAAAGCCGTCTCGCTCCAATGGGCTGCCTTACAAAGTCCTCACCCCCCTGATGAGCTCGATTTCAAGCGAATTGAAGGAAGTGCTGAGTCTCAGGCGCCTTCCTATGGGATCTCCTTTCGGATTTATGCCGAAGATTCCTACTTCCACCTTCCTAGCCCGGGTCGAATTGTTGAAGTCTTAACTCCAGAACCACCCCTTGATCCTGAATCCTCCGTGGAGTATTGGCTGAACTATCAGAGCGGGGAGCAGGTTTCGATTTCCGATTCAGGAATTATTGGTCTTTTTTTCGTCCTAGGACAGAATCGCTCCGAGGTGATGAGCCGTGCGCTTCAGGTGATCCATGAGTTTTGGATCGTCGGGAATGTTCAGACCAATCAGTATTTCTTAAGTGAGTTGCTTCAGCACCCTTGGGTTCGAGAGGAGATCTTTAATGCGGGTTTTGTTGACGAGGAGTTTTTACCCAACCTGAGCTACCCCTCTGAGTTGAAGGCGGTTTTTTTAGAACTCAAAAAAGTCTGTCAAAATTGGCCCGTCAATCTACCCGATCTTTACCGTGTGTTTTTTTGGGCTGAGTCTCCCCGGTTTTTAAAAGAAGAACAGATCTTCTGGGGTAAGCTTCAGCTGAGCTCAGGCATGCAGCTTCGAATGTCCATTGTTCCCCTCTTAAGTGGGTTATTAGTGAGGGTGGGGAATTGGTACCGCGTGATTCAAAAAAAAGTGGATCCCGATCAGCAGGGGGTGGCAAGTCTCCAGGCTTTGGTTTCAGGAAGAGTGCATGCCGTGTTCTTTTTAGAGGGGGCTCAGGTGGCAGCTCATGAGCCCTTGATGATGATTGAAGCCTTTGGGGTTTTAATCCCCCACAGTCTGCCTGTGGGAGTTCGAATTCAGAGGTGGCTCATCACGCCGGAAGCCTGTGTTGAAATGGGTCAGAGATTGGCAGAATTAGAGATTCCTCTCGTTGTTGAGGAACTTGCCCAACTCAAGAGGCTCTGATAAGTTTGGGAAATGCCTAAGTTTTTGCGTCAAGTAGAGATACCAGGAAAAAGCTCGAGTGAGATTTATCAAGTGGTCGCTCAAGGGGTCGGGCACTTTCTAGAAAAAGCCGCTCTTGGGAAGTTTGAGATTGAGCGTGATGAGCAAAAAAAAGAAGTGCGCATCAAAAGCGCCATGTTCAACGGATCCATTGTCTGTAGTGATGCACGAATTGAGATGCAGGGTCAATTGAGTCTGCTGGCTGCACCATTTAAAGGAAAGCTCGATGAAGGAATCACCCAATGGCTCTCCAAAAACTTTAAGTCCTCCTCGCTTGCTTAAGCTTCCTCAAGGGCGTTTAGCCACTCAGCACGAGCTGCTTGTATGAGCAAAGCAGACACATCCCACCTCGGTTTGTATCGGGCAGCAGGAGCGATGGGGCTAGCCACTTTTTTAAGTCGGATCATGGGGTTAGTTCGCGAGCAGGTTTTTGCCTTTCTTTTTGGAGCGGGCAACTGGACGGACGCCTATAACGTTGCTTTTCGGATCCCCAACCTCCTTCGAGATCTGTTTGCTGAGGGGGCGATGAGTGCTTCGCTGGTACCCACTTTCACTCGAGCGCGGATGGAGGAAGGTCCAAAAAGAGCCTGGAGAGTGGCTGGGCTCGTTTTTCGAGTTCTGGGCTTCAGTGTCACGGGGTTAACTCTGTTGGGGATTCTTTTTGCTCCTCAGTTGGTCTCTCTTTATGCCGGCGCCTTTCAACAGATCCCCGGGAAGTTTGAGCTGACCGTTCTTTTGACTCGAATCATGTACCCGTTTTTCCCTCTCGTCGCCCTGGCTGCAGCCTTCATGGGGGTGCTCAATGCCTGCGGAGTTTTTTTTCTGCCCGCATTTGCCTCAGCCTTGTTTAACTTGGCGTCCATTGTGGTGGGGGTTTTGTGTGCCGTGATTTTAGAAAAGTGGGGAGGGAGCTGGAGCATTCCCCCCATTGTGGGGATGGCTGTGGGGGTGGTGTTCGGAGGAGCGGTTCAAGCGTTTTGTCAGCTCCCTGCTTTGTATCAAAACGGGTACCAATTCACTCAAAAAGAGCCCTCGGAGCCTGCTTGGTTTGAAGATCGAAGGCTACGGGAAATGATTTGGATGATGGTTCCAGGAACGGTGGGCCTGGCGGCCACTCAGGTCAATTTACTGGTGAACACCATTCTGGCAACTTCACAGGGTCCTGGGGCGGTCTCTTGGCTCAACTATGCCTTTCGACTCATGCAGTTTCCTATTGGTGTATTTGGGGTGTCATTAGCATCAGCCACTCTTCCCAGGCTTTCCAAGCACTGGGTGGGAGGGGATTTAAAAGGTGTCAGTGACACGTTAGCTCATAGTTTGAGAAGTGTTTTTGCCATCAATCTTCCTGCCTCAGTTGGTCTTTTTGTCCTCGGATATCCCATCATTGAGATGATTTTTCAGTATGGGCGGTTTACGGCTTTGGACACCCAGGCAACAGCAAAAGCATTAGCCATGTACGCCGTGGGACTTACGGCCTACTCCGTGGTGAAAGTCCTTGTGCCTGCCTGTTATGCGTTGGGAAATACTCGGTTACCCGTGATTTCCAGTATTTTTACGGTCCTTCTGACCATTGGACTCAATGCGGTGATGGTTCAACCATTTGGGTACTGGGGGTTAGCTCTGGGAACGTCCCTGGCTTCCATCTTAAACTCTATTTTTCTTTTCGTGGGAGTAAGAGGGCTTCTCAAGGCCAAGGGATTTCAGATGGCCCTGACTCCGATTTTGCTGGGTTTAACTCAGTATTTTCTCGTAGCCGTTTTGATGGGGGTGCTTTGTCAGGGATCCTCTCACCTGCTGGTTCATTGGTTCCCTGACTCCGTGTTTCCGGGATTGAGCTCAAAATGGGGTCTGCTTTTAGCTCGGTTGACTCGAGTGACTATTCTGATTGGTCTAGGGGCTGCAGTGTTTCTGTTTTTATGCCAACTGCTTCGCCTCAAGGAGGCAACAGAGGTCACTGATTTTTTTACCAAAAAATTGAAAATTAAGCTGAGTCGGAGGCAGAGCTGAGCTAAAATATCGAAAGCGGTAAAATATTTCAGCAAGTGAGGGATCCATGGCCACCGAAAGAGAATCATTACGACTCCTATGTAAAAGCATCATTTCTCGCTTAGAGAATCACAAAGCAATTAGCTTTCCTCCCCGTCTGAGGCAGATTGTCCAGGATGAGGTTTTAGGTCTGATTGGACCTTATATTTTAACAGATGAGGATCTCCGAGAGCGTACCTTAGCGAAGGTGGGCGCAAAAGCCGAGATGTTACAAGATTCCCAGTTCACAGACAGTGATCAGTACCGAGCGGCTAAGGCGGTGGTGCGCAATAGCTTTGGCTCAGATGAGCTCAATGGGTTTTATTTTCAGAAATCACCAAAAATCGTGGCTGAGACCATTGTTCAGTACCTCATGCGCTCCTCTCATATTGATGATGTGTTTGAGACGGACGAGGATTTAGAGCAGCAAATTGTGGAAGTCGTCAAGCGCTTTAACTTAGCCGAGTTGCATTAAGAGTAGGCTGCAGCTTTTTTTCTTTTATTTCAAAAGCGACAGGAGGTCTCAAACGAAATGAGTCTCCCTGTCGCTTTTTTTTCTGTTCCCCTTATAGCATTTCCACTTTCTCGTAAGCCTCGCGGACGTGCCTGCAGTCGTGCTCTGAGAATTGCAGATCATCGCAGGTTTCTAAAATGGCCTGTGCTGCGGAGCTGAAGTTATCCGTGGAGCTGAGGTTTTGAGTCAGTGCCGTGTAATAGAGGAGTTCTGCCTTCGCTTTTCCTAAAGCTTGCGTCACTAAGTACGAAGCATGGCCTGGGATAGTGGAGTTAAAGTGAACCCAGCAGTGGTCGTTTTTAGGGCTACAAGGCTGAGGCTCGTTTAAGAAAGCCGCCTCAGAAACTCGACTGGGGTGTTTTAAGTTCACCGCTTTTCCCTGAGGGTCGCGGAGCAAGCCTACAATAGAATGGGGGTTTTTTAGATCCCGAATCCCTCGTGTGGGAGACCATAAGCTCTTTTTAAACAGAGATTTTCCAATCAACCAGCTGTCGTCCTCTTCGATTTGTTTTCCGAAGAAGTCTGAAAAGGCCTCATTTAAGGCGCCCGATTCTCCCATCATGACGAGATTCGCCGTATGTGCTGTCAGTCCATGGGTCATCTCATGGCCTGCGACATCGATGGAGTGGGTGAAGTCATCAAACTCTTGTCCATCGCCATCGCCATAAACCATGTGGTTTTTGGCTCGATCCCAAAAGGCGTTGATCATGTGGTGGCCGGCGTGAACGATGCTGACCAGAGGGGATCCGAAATTATCAA
This sequence comes from Bdellovibrionia bacterium, assembly GCA_049424145.1. GTDB lineage: Bacteria > Bdellovibrionota > UBA1018 > UBA1018 > UBA1018 > JBMSSC01. Next base: position 33,630 of record JBMSSC010000007.1, on the reverse strand, counting down.
AGCTGTCGCGATCAAAGTGATCCTTGAAGTAATTGAGCACCTTCTTGGAGTTCCGAAGGGCTCTTTCAGCTGACGGGTCCGCATCTCCTAAGAATTCACCATCTGAAGCCACCCAGGTGCAAAACGTTGGGTCCAAAGCGATGGGAAGACCTTGGTCCCCTGCAACCACTTGGCACTGGCCTGTGGTCCAGCGAGAGCCCCCATTTAAGATGGCCTGGCAGGCTCGAGCGTTGATGGTGACGGACTTCTTGGTTTTTAAGTCCAAAAGCTGACAGTTGTGATGAGGCTCGGGGTCCTGCGGTTTTGATGGGTTGGAGAGGATTGCTATGCCTTGGTTTTCTGCTGAAAAAATCTCAATGGGTGCAATCGTGAGGTGTTGATCAAGTTCTGCTAAGAGCTCTCCTGAATGAGCATCGAGGATGATCTCACGCTCCAGTCCTAGGGTTTTACTCTGCAGCTCAACCCAATAGACGAGTCGTGCGGTGTTTTCCTGGGAGTGAGGCAGGATCTGAAGCGAGGGGGTTTTTTTGAGTTCTAAATGGCTTAAAAATCCACGTGCTAGATCAGCCGCTTGAGTCTCGCTCAGTTGAGGCCTAATACTTAAGTCAAATTGGGAGATTTTATTTCGGATCCGAGTTTTTCCCTTCTTTGAGTGTTTAAAAAGTAGGGAGCCAAAGACCCGAATTCCCTTGTAGTAGTGTTGGTATTTGACGGTTCGAATTTTTGAAGGCCCTTGGACAATCTGAGACTCCTTGAGTGTGTGGTCTTTAGGGTCATCAAAAACGAGAGGCAAAAAAGAATGAACCCCCTCAAAATCGGGTTGGATGAGTCCTGGAAACTCAACTGCAGAGCTCATTTTTGGAATCAATAGAGCAATTCCAATGATCCAAGTAAAAGTATTTTTACAATATTGAGATAAAGACTTACCCCAACGTGGTTGACACGTATCTCCTTGCATCGCTTAATTCCCCCCCAATTGAAGCAAGCAGCAAGGCTTATGCCATGAATAAATATCAATCGTTTCAACGTTTTGTGTTTGAATCGAAAGATTGAATCCACATAGTTTGTAAAAAATACCTTGTTTAACGCGGTTCGTCCTGAAAAATGGTAAATCCTTAGACACTGTCAATTTCTTGGATCCTCAGAGACTGATTCAGAGCGACTTACGAGCTCTAAGTGCTCGTAATTTAAGGACTCAATTGTTAAGGTTTTTTATTCCGTTTGGCTTTTGCTTTGCATCATCAAGCATCAAAGTCATGCTGGGACGAAACGCATTCATTCTTGGAGTAATGATGATTTTATTGGGGCTGTCGCTTTGGTCGCAGAACCTAAAATCAAGTTCATTTGATCTCGATCGAAAGAATAATGGGGTCTTCATTAGTGCTCCGAGTCTTCTGTCGCTGTCTTCAGATGTGGTGGTTAACCCTTCAGTTCATCGAGTTGAATCTAACTGTACGAGCTGCCTTCAACAGGAATTGATTGAGAATCTTGAGCAAGTGGTTTTTAAAGAGCGTCAGTATCGATCGGAGCATGGAAGCTACTCTCAGAGTCTTAGCCAGATTGGATTTCAACTGCCTCGAGCTCTAGCCAGCCGTTACATTCTCTATGTCAATGAGTCCTCCTCGGATCAGCTTCTGGTGACTGCGATTTCAGAATCTCATGGGGCTTTGCTTGAGGTTGTAAGCATTGATCAAGATTTTAGGCTGTATGCAAATTTTCAGATTCCAGAACCCAGATTGAGTGCTTTAAAAGCTCATGCTTATCGGCATTTAAAGAGATTAGAAGAGGCTCAAGCGCATTCAGGGGAGACACCCAAAGAGTGGGGTGTTTTTGTTGGCTACTTTGACTATGTTGAGAAAAAAGATGCTCAAAATCAGACTCAGTTTGTCGCCCATGGAATCAAGTATCCTGTGGATCATCTTGAATTGGATCGCTCCAGTGAGCTCCTTTTCTTCTCTTCGTTATCCTCTGATTTCTCTTCATTGGATATTTCCAGGGATGCCTCCAGTTTAACCTCCCCAGGTGCAGGCGTTGTTTCTTCCCAGCAGAAGGGGTGGGAACATTCAAGCTCTCTGTCTCGCTCGATCCATGATCAAGCGAGTTCCTCCCCCGTCGTGGGCTTGAATGCTACAAAAAAAGCAGCTTCTTCGGGGAGAACGCTTCAATCCATTCCCTTCTCCGAGCAAGCTCCTTCCTCATTTGAGCCTTTGGATTTTGAGGTAGTCACAGAAATTCCATCGAATTGATAAGAATAATATACTTTTATATAAAGTAGAAAAAACTAATAATAATTTCATGGTCTTGAATGCAATTGAGGTTTCAAGCTTTTTAGACTATGTTTTGATTGTCATAAAAAATAAATCCAACTACAAAACTCAGTGCAATATTTTATAAATAAAATCTCTTAGGACTTTCTCCATTTAAGCCATTTATGAGGTGGTTGTTGAATTTAAAATCGAACTTTTTAGGGTTTATGCTAAACTTTGAAGTGCTAATTTTTGGAGATTCCAAAATGAAGTATTTCCATTTCATATTTAAAATTTTATGCATCTTGGGCTATGCAAATGCAAGCGCTCAAACCCATTGCTTCATTATTACAGGAGAAGGTATTTATCGAGATGAAAGATTCCAAGCCGCTTCTCCTCTTCTTGCGCAAGAGCCTTTTAATCAGTCTGGAAGATGCAAAAAATTTGGAACTTGGCGGGATTTTATTCGATTTTTTGAGGCTGAACGAAACCAGTTGTCCGTCGATGATCAAGTTTTTATTACGCAAGCCGTTCATGGTAGCCCGGGTGGTCGTGCATCAGATTGTCCGAGTCCTGAGATGAAGCAATTCGATGAGTTCAAAACCGTTGAAGACTACGGAGGCACAGGTCCAAATCAAATCATTCATGCATTGGAAAGTATTGCGAAGACGCATCGAGTTGCATTTCACAATATGTCCTGCCACGGTGGCTCTTTGTTAGCCCAATACCTGCAAAAACACAATCAGGGTGACCTAGAAGCCGAGATCGAATCGAAACTCTGCATTTTTACAGATTCAGCGCAAGGCAGAACGTCGTCCCTTAGGCACGGTCGTGAGTGGCAGAAGATTGATCTCTCGGGTAAATCAATTACCGATCTGATCAAAATGACGATCACAGGAATTCAGCTCGAACATCGACCCCTAGGGGGAGATGAGCTTCCAATGAATTCGCATATGGGCCTGATTTCATCGGCAAACATGTCTGTTCTAGAGCTTCACCAGAGTTTGAGGAGCAGCTGGGAAGGTCGAGTAAATCCTATGGTGATTCACCACAAGCTCGCCTCAAAGGGATGGTCTGGAGCCTATAGTTCTTGTAGATCTGAGGATCAACCCATAGTCCCTGTTTATGGACTGGACGGATTCGTAGAAAGTCTTTTTAAGGAGTTAGATAGGGCCGAGTCAGAGAGTGTCACCAATCGTGAAGCAATCCTCAGTTCTTTGGAGGAACCTCCCATGAACGAGAGGCATAAGTTACGTCGTCAGGCATGCGATGAATTTAAATTTTGATATCTTTTAGGCCTCTAATTTTACTGAGACATTCAAAACACGCAAATCGTATCGTAGGAAAAGCGGTTTTTGGTAGTTGATGGTCGATGAATAGTGGGGGATCGTCATTCATAGGGGCAGACGAATTCAAGTCAATCTAAGGACCTATTTAAAATAAAATCTGCATTCCTCTTGGATAGGGTCCGATTTTTTTTTGTCGTTAAATTAGAAAAAAATATGATGAGTTTGAAGAACGGGATGTTTTAGATCGGGGCTGCTGCTGAGTTCTTTCTCATGCAGATCCGGAAAAAAGTCTTGGTTCAAAAAGGCTTCCATCATTCCAATGGATTCGTCCTAGGGAGTTGAGCTGATGGCGGCACAGAGAGTGAAGTAAAAACGGCCATCTTCCCTCATGGTTGTCTAGTTCTGAGGCCTCTGTTTCTCGAGAGCATGGATTGCACGAGCGGGTCATCTGATGAGCATGAGATGAGGATGAGATGAGCATGAGAAATGACAAGCATCAAAAGCTGCTTGATTGAAAGTTCAGAGTGATTATTTTTGATTCACTTGTTTTACGATGGGAGCCGCGCTCTGCAGTGGCAAAAATTTGAATGATTTGACAAGTCTGTTCTTTTTCAGATACCATTAAATAGGCTGAAAAAGTCCGTCCAGGGCCCAATTTGTCACTCGAGCTTTTGGCTAGTTTTTGGGTTGTAATCGAGATAGGGCCTGGATTTTAAACCAGTTTTGCCTCAAAAAATGAGCTTCAGCGCGCAAGGCGTTTCAATAGGGAATCGGAGGCTGAACTGAGAGGGGAATGAGGGTTTGTGGGGTCCAAGGGGAAAAGGAGTAAGGGACTGAAAAGTCAGGTCTCATGAGGTGAGTCTTGGGTTAGGGTCCTGACAGAGTCATTGATCATTTGGGTCTGCCATTGGAGAGAGGGAGCGATGAATCCAATTGACCCAAATAGAGAATGAAACGCCATCAGGAGTCAGGCTCAGCTCAGCGTTAAGCAGTGATCCGAAATGACAGAAGAAAATGAATTGAGAACAAAAAAGGACGAATGGTTTGCGATTTTTGGAAAAATTTTCTCACAGTACGAAATGGACCGTAACCCTGGGAAGTGTCATTCTGGCCACAGGTTGTGCTCACGTCCAGAAGCCTTGGGGTGAATCCGCTGGAAATTCAGAAGGGGCGGAGCCGAAGAATATTTCCGAAGTCCTGCTGAAAGGGCAAAATCGGACCGAGGGAGGGTCTGTCGAGGCTTTTTCTCCTGAGCTTTATGTTCAAGGAGTTCGGTTAAAAAATACTCAGTTCGATCTTCCGATCACGATCAATTCTCGTGTCGAGTTTTGGATTGATTATTTCTGTGGTCGCGGTCGGGCCTATTTTACCAAATACTTGGAGCGCTCAGAGTATTTTATTCCCTACATTGCTCCGCTCTTAAAGCAAAACAAGATGCCTGAGGACTTGGTTTATTTGGCCATGATTGAAAGTGGTTTCAATAACCTGGCCCGCTCACACGCGAAGGCGGTGGGGCCTTGGCAGTTCATTTCGGCCACAGGGAAGCGCTACGGTCTTTCCGTCAACTGGTGGATTGATGAGCGGCGAGACATTCGGAAGTCGACACTGGCTGCTGTGGAGTACTTACGAGATCTGTACACGCTGTTTCAGAGTTGGGAGCTGGCCGCTGCCGCTTACAATGCAGGGGAGAGTAAGGTGGCTCGTGCCGTCAGGCGCTACGGAAGTAAAGATTTCTGGGTGATTTCTAAGCATCGCTTTTTACGCCCTGAAACCCGCGATTATGTGCCCAAAATGTTTGCAGCGGCCATCATTGCCAAGAACCGAGCTCAATTTGGTTTTCCTGAAAGCCCCTTGAAGCCTGCAGCGGATGAAGCGGTCGCTCCTGATGGTGAAATTGTCAAAGTGATTAAGACGGATCAGCCCACGGCGGATGAGACTTACGTGGAAGAGAAGGAAGCGGATCGTGAGTTGGTCTCGGAGCTTTCTGAGATGAAGTTGATCGATCCTCAGGACGGGGGAGGCGATGGAGCGGAAAGCGAGAAGGGGATCGCTCAAGCTGAGCCCTCGAAAGGCAGTGGAGAGTCCGCGGGGGATTCCTTAGTTGAGGCTCGTTCACAAGGCGCTTTAGGTTCTCAGCCCTTGGCTCGTCCAATTCCCACGCCGCATGTGAACCGTCAAGGGGAAGTGGGTGGCGAGGAGCTGGCTGAGTTCGAAGTGCAAAGCCCCGCCGATATGCTGAAGATTGCCCAGGCTGCCGGGCTTTCCTATCAGACGGTAAAGAATTTAAATCCTGAAATTTTAAGATGGTGTACGCCGCCAACGGTGCCGGCTTATCGAGTGAAGCTGCCGGTTTCGGTCAAGGATCGGTTTTTAGTGACCTATAATCACGGCGCCTTTCCCAGAAAAGTCAATTTTCTCACCTATAAGGTTCATCGAGGGGAAACCCTTCATCGGATTGCTCGGCACTTTGGGATTAAAGTGGATCCCATGACTGATTTAAATCGAGTCTCCCCTCGAGTGTCCTTGCGCTCGGGGACTCATGTTCTTTTGCCCATGCCGAATGATCGATCTCGAAACCTGGCGTCTTTAGAGGTGCGTGATCCGCCCGAGAGGCGCAGGTACAAGCGGCAACGCAGATCACAGCGCTACTATCGGATTCACATGCGCCACCGAGATTCGGCTCGAAACTTCACACCTGTGTCACCGGAAAAAGGGTGAGGCTGGGTTTCTGGACTCCTTTCTGATTTTGCCTGTGGCTTGACCATGGCTTGCTGACGTTCAGTAAGCGTAAGGCGTTTTCGCGGCGCCCGCTAGAAACTAGGTGACGGACCCCAGGTCGGTGTGCGAAAAAAGGGCATGGCACTCATTGTTCAGAAATTTGGAGGCACCTCGGTTGCAAATCCGGAGAGAATCTGCCGGGTTTCCGATCGCATTGCCCAATCCTATCACCAAGGACATCAAATTGTGGTTGTGGTCTCAGCGATGGGAGACACCACCGATGATCTCATTGATCTGGCTCATCGAGTTTCAAAAAACCCTTCGCTTCGGGAAATGGATATGCTTTTAAGCACGGGCGAGCGGATTTCAATGGCCCTGCTCAGTATGGCGCTATCCGATCGAAAGGTCCCAGCCATTTCATTAACTGGCTCGCAGACGGGGATCATCACCGACACGAGCCATCGGAGGGCTAGGATTCGAAGGATTTTAGGGGATCGAGCACGGGACGCCTTGGCGCAGGGGAAGGTGGTCATCGTTGCAGGGTTTCAAGGGGTCAGTGAAACCAAAGAGGTGACCACTTTAGGTCGGGGCGGATCGGATACCTCAGCCGTGGCATTGGCCGTTGCTCTCCAAGCGGAGAGTTGTGATATTTACACAGATGTCGATGGAGTGTATTCGGCTGATCCGAGAGTCGTGCCTCAGGCGAAATGGCTCCCCATGATTTCTCATGACGCGATGGTGGAGCTAGCCACGCGTGGGGCAGGGGTGTTACATCCCAGAAGCGTTGAGCTGGCCAAGCAATTTGGAGTTCCGCTTCGCGTGAAGAACAGTTTAAACGAGAGTGAGGGAACGCAAGTGGGATCCACAAATAAAATCCAAGAAAATTCATCCAGGCATTCGTCGGTGAGCCAATCGAGAAAACCCTCTTCGGGAGCCGGAATGGAAGAGTTCGCCGTAACCGGAGTGACTTCGGATCGAACAAAAATTTTTATTTCCGTGACTTTGGCTCGGCCCACGGTTGTGGCTGCTCTTTGGGATCGTGCTGCTCAGGCTCATCTGTCGGTTGTGGTGCCTCAGTTTTTTAATGGGCAAGTGAACTTTTTCTCTGATCGCGAAGGGGAGTTGGAGTGGAAGAGGCACCTAGAGGATTTAAAAAACTTGGGGTTTCTTACGGCCTATGAGCTTCACACTGATTGGGTGCCTGTGTCCGTCGTTGGCGATCGGTTCTCTCAAGACGGTATGGCGCTGAATCAGGTGATGGAGATTTTAGCATCCGAGCAGATTGGGGTGAGTTTTGGGAGTGCTTCTGCCTTAGCCATCTCAGTGGCAGTGGCAGCTCATCGAGCAGACGATGCTGTTCGAGCCTTGCATCGGCATTTTTTAGAGGAAAAGAAAAATCATGAAGTCTGATTCAGTAGTGGTGATTGGGGATGGCTGGGCGGCATTAGCGGCCGTAGGTTTTTTAGCGTCCTCTGGGATTGAAGTAAGATGGGTGGCGGGTCAGAATGCTCGAATGATTTCTCCTTTGTCCTCGTTTCAGACTTCCAAAGCCGCATGGGCTTGTCTGGAGTTGGCTCAACGTCTTGAGATTCCCTTAGGGGCGCCTGAAGAAGGGTGTTGGCTTCGTGAGTATCGAAACAAGACGTTTCGAAAGCCACCTTGGATGAAGTCGTCTGATCCAGCTCAGCAAGCCGAGCATCGAGACGCTGTGCTTTGGGCGCCTGAGCGTCGAATTGCCAGTCTTCTTTCCTCTCAAGTTTCTCTCACTCTTGGGGAAATTGAGGAGTCTTTCAGGAATGCGCTGGCAGAAAAAGGCTATGTGAGTCTTCAGCGTCAGGAGAAAGCTCCTGTGGTGGGAATTGAGGCGTTTGAGTCGGCAAAGGACCGAGAGGATCCATCGTGTGTTTCCTCGCCTTGCCTGAAGGTGAGCTTAGCCAATGGCGAGGAGATTCTTGCGACTCAAGTAATTTATGCCGATCAGTGGCGATCCCTTCGGGCTTTAAAAGGGCTTCCTCAATCCTTAAAGTTCACTCAGAAGCGCGAGCCTGTGGGTGCCGTGCAAGTGGTCTTGGATCACCGAGCACCCGTGGGAGGGGGAGCGCGTGAGAACTTTTACGCGGCCCTTCACCGAGAAAACGGAGATTCGATTGAGAGAAATTTATGGGGTTATTTTTCCACGCAAGGGACACGCAGCTATTGGACGTTGTGCTTAAGTGAAGAAGAAGTGGAAGATAATCATGGGATTGCAAAAAAACTGAGGCGTCTGAAAAGCTCCTTGGATCGGATGTTTTCAGACCCGACGTTTCTTCCTCCGGGGTGTCAGAAGTTCACCGATACGTTAGTTTCTGAGCAGGTTCGTTTGGTGGAAGAGGCGTTCTTCTCAGGCGGAGAGATGCTCCTTGAGCCCATCTTGCTACCCAGTTTGCCGGGTGTGGCGTTCTTAACGGATGCTTATGGGCCTTCGGCAGCATGGGAGCAAGTGGTGGCATTACTGGGCGTGAACGTTCAGGAGGCTCATTTGACCTTAGAGGGAGAGGCTGAGTCACTTCAGGATTCGGTCTTGGAATCCTCATCTGAGGCTCGTTCGGAGTCTTCCGAAGTCTCCCAGAGCTTATCGGTTCTCGCGGGTTCTCCGGCCCCGGAAGACGCGAGCGCCCAAGCAGAAGGCATGCACTTGTCTCACGCCTGAGCTTTTTAGCACGTGCGCCGCTTCGCGCAGAGTTTGTCCCGTGGTCATGAAGTCATCCACAAGCAAAACGCTTTGGGGAACGTCTTTTTTGTCATTGCTCCCGCCCTTTTCGGTGGTGAGGTTCTGTGCCCATTGAAAGGGATTCTCTCGATTTGATATTCGTTCCTGGAAAGTCATCTGTGCTTGCCGCTTTGCTTGTTTGATGCGGGTCTTTTTCTCCAGTAGGGGGACGACGGGAATTTGACAACGTATGCTCACCCAGCGAGCAATTCTCTGCACAGGAGTGCCTGCGAATTGTTTTCCCATCTGCCAGCTGCGATCGTGAGTTTGAGGAATGGGTACAATGGCCTGAGCAGAGAGGTTCATCCATTGAGAGATCAGTTCAGGGTCTGAGACCAAGACTTTTCGATCAAAAAAAAGACCTCCTCGTTTCTTCCAATTCTTGAGGACTTCGTAGCCTTTGCCCACGAGGAGGTAGCGTGCTGAGGTGGAGTCTAGAGTGGAGGTGGGGCAACTGAGTCGTTTAATCCATGGGCGAAGACAGGTGGAATGAGGCTGTATGAGGCACAAGGGGCTTGCGCATGAGGCGCAGAGGGGAGGGCATTTCACGAGGCTCTGTTCACAGATGGCACACAAGACTGAAAAAAATCGATCGATGACTTGTTTACAACCCATGCATTGAGTAAGATAAGGAATCATAGCGAGTGTACGTCACTCAGTGGGCATTCCAAAACGATGCCAACTAGGCCGGTTTTTGTCTCTTTTTTTAAAAGCAAAGATTTGTTAGAACAAGAAGAGGAAAATCGTCGATCAAATGACAACCCGAACTAACGATCAGATCATGACCAATTTTTTTTGTCCTGATAGGTCTGAGGAGAGCGTTCTTTTATGCTGACAGTGAAGCAGGCTTTTAAAACCACCGTAGGAATGAAGTTTCTGATGGCCATCAGTGGTTTATCATTAGTGGGTTTTGTGATCCTTCACCTGGCAGGAAATTTAATTCTGCTCCAACCCAATGGATCCTTGTTCAATGCCTACGCTGAAAAATTGGCGTCGTTAGGGCCTCTGCTTGAGGCTGCTGAAATCGTTCTATTAAGTCTAGCAGGCATGCATGTGATGATCGCATTTCGCTTGAAGTACTTAGCCACTCAAGCAAGACCCGTGGGCTATCAATTGCAGAACTCCAAAAAGGGGCCCAGCAAAATGGATGTGGCCTCAAAGAATTTGATCTTCACCGGTGCTCTTCTGCTTTTATTTCTCGTGGTGCATATTAAGCAATTTAAATTCGGTCCAGGAATCGCAGAAGGGTATGTTCAACAGCTGGATGGAAAGTCCATTCGCGACCTTCATCGTTTGGTGGTGGAGTCTTTTCATCAACCGGTGATTGTGGCCTTTTATTCGGCCGCGATGCTGTTTTTAGGGATGCACCTAAAGCATGGGATTTGGAGTGCGTTTCACTCTTTAGGAGCAACCCAGAAGCGAACTCAAGCCTTCATCTATAGCTTGGGCCTGGCTTTAGCGGGTTTACTGGCGGTGGGTTTTCTTCTGATCCCAGTTTGGATCTACTTGGACTTACCGTTTCGATTTTTTGGAGCGACATCATGAGCACAGATTCTAAGTTAAATGCACGCATTCCGAGTGGTCCCCTCTCTGAGAAGTGGAATCGCTACAAAAGTGAAATGAAGTTGGTTAATCCCACGAATAAACGGAAGTACTCCGTCATTGTCGTGGGAACTGGCTTGGCTGGTGCCTCAGCGGCTTCCACTCTGGGTGAGTTAGGCTACCAAGTCAAATCGTTTTGTATCCATGATTCCCCGAGGCGAGCGCACTCCATTGCCGCTCAAGGTGGAATCAATGCTGCGAAGAACTATCAAAATGACGGCGACAGTGTGTATCGACTTTTTTACGATACCATCAAAGGGGGCGATTATCGCTCCCGCGAAGCCAATGTGTATCGTTTGGCTGAGTTAAGCACCTCGATCATTGATCAGTGTGTTGCCCAAGGTGTCCCGTTTGCTCGGGAGTACAGCGGTGAGTTAGCGAATCGCTCTTTTGGTGGAACCCAAGTTTCTCGCACTTTTTACGCGCGTGGTCAAACGGGTCAGCAGCTTCTCTTAGGGGCTTATGCCGCATTAATGAGGCAAGTGAATGAAGGAAAAGTCGAGTTGTTCTCTCGGAGGGAGATGCTCGATCTCGTGGTGATTGACGGCAAAGCTCGTGGGATCATCACCCGCAATCTTCTGACCGGTGCCATTGAGCGTCACGCTGCGGATGCTGTGATTTTAGCCACGGGGGGGTATGGTCGAATTTACTACCTCTCGACCAATGCTCATAACTCCAATGGAACGGCAGCTTGGCGGTGTCATAAGAAGGGGGCTTATTTTGCCAACCCATGCTTCACGCAAATTCATCCGACGTCCATTCCTGTGTCAGGAAAGGGTCAGTCCAAGCTCACGCTCATGAGCGAGAGCCTGCGTAACGATGGTCGCGTGTGGGTGCCCAAGCGAAAAGAAGACGTCAAGAAAGCCCCGAAAGATATTCCAGTTTCCGATCGAGATTACTACTTAGAGCGGAAGTACCCTGCGTTTGGAAATCTCGTGCCTCGCGACGTGGCCTCACGTAATGCCAAAGAGGTCTGTGATGAAGGCCGAGGCGTAGGGGATCAAGGCCTAGCTGTGTACTTGGATTTTCAAGATGCCATTCAACGGGAAGGTAAGGAGAAGATTCGGGACAAGTACGGCAACTTGTTTGATATTTATCGTGAGATCACGGACGAAGATCCCTATGAAGTGCCCATGAGAATTTACCCTGCGATCCATTACACGATGGGTGGGCTTTGGGTGGATTACGGACTCATGACCACGGTGCCTGGGCTTTTTGCTCTGGGTGAGTGTAACTTCTCGGATCATGGTGCCAATCGCTTAGGAGCCAGTGCCTTAATGCAGGGTCTGTGTGATGGATACTTTGTTATTCCCTTTACGCTGGGCGATTACTTGGCGAACCAATCCTTTACAAAAGTCACAACGGATCATCCTGAGTTCAAGGTCTCCGAAGACTCGGTCCGAAAAGAGATTCAAACGCTCATGGATCGCAGTGCTCGCGGCAAAAGAACGGTCATGGAGTTTTACCGAGAACTGGGCCTTTTGATGTGGGATGAAGTGGGCATGGCGCGAAGCGAAGCGGGCCTGAAAAAAACCATTGAGCGGTTTGCTCAGCTTCGAGCTGAGTTTGCCGAAGGGGTAAAAATTGGGGCAAGCTCCCAGGAGTTCAATAAGAACCTCGAGTTTGCTGGTCGAGTGGCCGATTATTTAGAGCTCGGGGAACTCATGGCTCGGGATGCGCTGAATCGCTCAGAGTCCTGCGGTGGACATTTCCGCGTGGAAAGCCAAACGGACGATGGCGAAGCCAAGCGGGATGACTCCAAGTTTAGTTATGTAGCGGCTTGGGAGTACACGGGAAACCCAGCAAAACCCGTACTCCATCAAGAGCCCCTGCAGTTTGAAAACATTAAAGTGGCTCAAAGAAGCTATAAATAGAGAATCAGACGCAGAGGATATTTGGGAAATGAAAATTCATCTTAAAATTTGGAAGCAGGAAAAGGCTCAGGGCAGCTCTTCTCAAGACGCGGGTCATTTCATGGAGTACACCCTGGATGGAGTCTCGGAGAATATGTCCTTCTTAGAGATGCTCGATTACTTAAACGAAGAGCTCTTGAAAAAAGGAGAGCGTCCGATTGAGTTTGACAGCGATTGCAGGGAAGGGATCTGCGGTTCTTGTAGCTGCGTGATCAATGGCCAGCCTCATGGTCCTGAGCGTGGAGCGGCCACTTGCCAAGTTTATATGAGGAAGTTCTCCGATGGCCAAACGATTGTCGTTGAGCCTTGGAGAGCCAAAGCCATGCCTGTCATCAAGGATCTGGTCGTGGATCGTTCGGCCTTGGATCGAATTGTTCAGGCCGGAGGGTATATTTCAGTTAAAACTGGCCCTCATGCAGATGCCAATGCCATTTTAATCTCCAAAGAAGCAGCGGATGCGGCTTTAGATGCTGCCACCTGCATTCAGTGTGGAGCCTGTGTGGCGGCGTGCCCCAATGCATCGGCCTCGTTATTTACAGCCGCTCAGGTGACTCGTTTTGCGATGCTGCCTCAAGGGCAAGTGGAGTCGCTGACTCGCGTGCGCAAGATGGTGGATCAAATGGACCACGAAGGGTTTGGTCACTGCAGCAACATCGGAGAGTGTGAGGCGGCCTGTCCGAAGCGAATTTCTATCGACTCCATTGCTGTGATGCGCAAAGAGTACTGGAAAGCCCTGCGCGCAAGTCGCTAGGTAGCAAGAGCCTGGGAGAGGTTCAGGAGATCTTCTGGAACTTCCTTTCTCTGGCCAATGACTTGAGTGAAGGGCACTAGGGTCACTCGTTTTCTTTGAATTCCTACCATGGCGTTGGATCTACCTTGGAGTAAGTATCCTACGGCAGATGCGCCCAGCACTGAGGCTAAGACTCGATCATGAGCTGTGGGGGAGCCCCCTCGTTGCGTGTGCCCTAAGATACAAACTCGGGAGGCGTACCCTCGTTTTTCCAAGTCGATGGAGAGGCGCTGGGAGAGACCCGTTTCAGGTCCCTCGGCCACAATGATGATGCTGCTGGTTTTTCCGCGCTGAACGCCTCGCTCAATGGTCTTGCAGATGGTGTCGATCGACTGCCTTTTCTCAGGCAAAATGATGGTCTCTGCTCCGCCCCCCATGGCTACCTGAAGGGCAATGAAGCCAGAGCTGCGACCCATGACTTCGACTAAGAAAATTCGATCATGCGAGCTGGCTGTGTCTCGGATCCGATCAATCGCCTCAATGGCCGTGTTGACGGCCGTGTCAAATCCGATGGTGTCCTCCGTACCGGCAATATCATTATCGATCGTCCCTGGGATCCCAATCACAGGAAATCCAGTCTCCTTTTCCAGCAGGTGTGCTCCGGTGAACGATCCATCCCCTCCAATGACCACAAGGCCCTCAATCTCGTTCTCTTTTAGGATCATGGCAGCCCGTTTACGGGTGGCTTTCTTGTAAAACGCCTCGCATCGATCCGTTTTTAGAATCGTCCCCCCTTTTTGAATGATATTGGCCACTGAGGAGGCCGAAAGCGGGATAATTTCCTCATCTAAGAGGCCGCTGTAGCCTTTGATGATCCCCTGAACGCGGCACCCTTGGGAGAGGGCATACCTGACCACTGCTCGAATCGCAGCGTTCATGCCAGGGGCGTCCCCTCCGCTCGTAAGAACTGCGATGGAGTTAATTTTTTTTTGTGAGTTGAAATGGGGGAAGTTTAACATCGGTCTTCTCTTTTCTTGGAGTCTTTCCGTCCGAGACTAAAGCTCCAGGGAAGGCTTGTTCTCAGAGGAGATCCTCAGTTTAGCTTGAAAGCCCGGGGCAGAAAACCCTTTTTTATCGGGTCAGTTGAGCCCAAGCAAGGGGCGTACCCGTTTTGGGGTCCTGGAGGGTGTGGCGACTGAGTCCTACCTTGGCTTCATCCGGCTAAAGTTACGGGCTTGCGGATGGAGCCGGGGACGGGCTTCCCTGAGAGGGAGTGAGTTCGGTTGCTGGTTTTTTTGTGAAGGCCTTCAGTTCTTCGTCTACGTTAAAGGGCTGATCTGGATTACTGGATCGCTCTACAATATAGTTTTGTATAATGGTTTTCATTTCACGGACGCCGTCAAATTTTTCGTCAGTTTTTTGAGTGATTTCTTCGAGCACCCGCTGAGTAGACTCGTCGAGTGGAAGCCCACTTGAGTTTTTCTCCCATATGATTTGAGCAATTTTTTTTCGATCTTTCAGTGAAACTTTAGGAAACTCAAGGGTGGTGATTCGGCTTTTTAAAGCCTCCTCTTCGATCTCATAGTTTCCAGTCAGAATAAAAGTAACCTTTGAGAGGTCTTGAAAAATACGTTGAGTTGATTGATGCATGGCTTGAGTCTTGGGAATAGTTCGATCCTCGATCTTCAAATTATCCGGGTCTAATAACTTTTTTAATTCGCTTAGGGTGAGTGAGTTCAGCGGATTGTTGTCACGCAGAGAGTGGAACAAATCTCCTGCCTCATCGATGAAGATTACGGCATTTTTAGACTCATTATTCCCAAGAAATCGAGCGATTTCAGAGTTTATGGGAAATGTACCGTCTTGCTGCAGCCCACTCATTTTCGTTTCAAGAAACGGTAACCCCAGGGCTTTTGCAATGCCATTTGCTAAAAATGTTTTTCCAGTCCCTGGATGGCCTTTGAGATAATAGATCTTCTTAGAATTCATAGAATGATCAGTATTCTGAGAAGCCAATGCGATTGATTTTCCGATCCTTTGGATTTGTACGCCCAGGTTTCTATCTACGTTAGTGGTGAGGCTCTTGATCTCCTCCTCAGAGGTTTTGAAGTCGATTCTTTTTACTTCCTTTGGGAAAGAAAGAGTCTTTTGGATTGCATCGAGAAAGGCGCTGATTTCATCGAGTCTGCTTGGGATCGAGGGATCGAATGCTCTGTTTCCTTTCAGGTATTCTAGACTCTTCTCAGATTTTTCGATGTATGCTTTGAGGTACGACCTATTTTCTTCAAACACTCGGGGGTCGTCCTTGATCTTCAGGTATTCCTCCTTAAGAGATCGAGCCCTCTTTTCTAGCTCGGCCATCAGTTTGGCATCCCCTGTTTTCAAAGAATCAGGCGTCAGTGCGTCAACACTTTTTTTGATCCGTTGATCGAGATAGGGACCAGCAATTTGCTTCAGCCCTAAGTTGTTTATCGCAAACTTACAGACCGTAAACCAAGGATTTTCGTTATGCATCGGTGGGCTGGTTAGGTAATCCACGGCACTTTTAGCCGCGATCGATGAGCCGAGACATAGGGCATGAGAGCCGTAGTATCCTACGGTTCTGAAGGAAGAAGCCATGGTTTTGAGTTTTTTTATCCCGTCAGAAAAATAGTTTGAACCCTCATCCCGTGCTCTTTTTTTTGACTTGGATTGGAATGAATTTTCATTTTGGACGACTTGATTGGAACAACAAGAAGGGCTCTGCTCTAGAGAAGCGGAGTTCATTTCATGGAGGCCCTGGATCAAGGGCTCAATTTCAGTGCGTGATAAAGTCTTTTTCTCTGAGCCGTTCGAACATTCGATGGATTCAAAATAGTCTTCTAAGATGGGCTCGTCTGCAATTGAAAAAGCCCAGGGTCGAGTGCTTAGTATTGAGCCACTCTGGGAATCATCCTTGAGTCTAAGCTTTGCATTTTTCTCTGCGGGTTTTTGAACTAGGGTGAAAGCGATACTTTCTGTGCACGGGGATTTGTCGCAGATTTGAGAGAGACATTCAAGTTGGGCTTGGGCTTGCGCGAATTCGTCCTTTTGATTTTTTTTATCTGCATCAGATAGTTTGCTTGAATTCAACTGAAGGCTGAACTCAAACGGGACAGCAATTCGGTGCCTCAGCTGATCGGAGCTCAGTTTGATCTGAGAGCTCGCATGGGTAGACTCGAATCCAAAAAGGGTAGATCCTAAGAGCAAGAAGGGAATTGGGGTGAGTTTATTTTTCATAAAATTTTAACCGATAGGGTTATGTATATATTGTTATTTTAAAATATTATTAAAAAATAATAAATATTTAATTTTGAATTAGGAATTCGATAGGCGGAGGTTTTAGGGACGATTTTTGACTGAGAAAAATCGTCTTGGCTTGATATTCAGAAAGGGAAAAAGTGAGCGGGAGCGATCTCACTTTGCTTCGCGCATCGCTCGTCTTGAATCTTGTTCTTGGTTCTTGGCGGAAAATAGCTGAGGTGCGAGCCGCTCAACGCCACGTCGCCCAAAATTTCCTAGTTTTGAGTGTTACCCCGATTGAGGAATGAGGCTTTTTCCAGTGACTTCGTTTGGGACATCGAGCTTCATGAGGTCACATAAGGTGGGCATGATGTCGCCTAAATTCCCGTCTTTGAGGCGGGTCCGGAACTTTTTTGGAGCATTAGCGGTTTGAGGGGCAACCCAGATGGCAGGAACTGGATTGAGCGTATGCTGAGTGTGAAGGCGGCCTTGGCAGTCTCTCATCTCCTCGGCGTTTCCGTGGTCGGCTGTGAGGAGTACGTGGTAGCCCGAGCGTTCGGCTGCTCCAATGACTTGGCTTAAGCACTGATCGAGAGCTTCGACCGCTTTCACGGAGGCCTCGTAGTTTCCCGTGTGACCCACCATGTCGGCGTTGGCAAAGTTCATGAGCATAAAGTCGTATTGAGCTGCTTGAATCCTCTCAGAGGCAAGCCTGGCCACTTCAAAAGCGCTCATTTCGGGCTTCAGATCATAGGTGGGGACGTCTTTAGGGGAGGGCACTAAGATGCGATCTTCGCCTAAGAAGGGTTGCTCGCGTCCGCCGTTGAAGAAAAACGTCACGTGAGCATATTTTTCAGTTTCTGCGATGCGAAGCTGGGTGAGTTTTTTAGATTCCAGCCATTGCCCAAAAAGATGACTGAGATTTTGAGGGGCAAAAGCGACACCCACGTGCTTGAGCTTTGTGTCATAGGTGGTCAGCCCCGCAAAAGCGCTGAGCTTGCACTCGACGGTCCTTTGAAATCCTGAGAACTCTGGCTGGGTGAGGGCTTGACTGATCTCCCGAGCGCGATCGGATCGGTAGTTGAAAAAAATCACACTGTCGCCTGATTTCATGGCTGCTTGCTTGGAAAAAAGTATGGGCTCAATGAAATCGTCGGTTTTTCCACGGGAGTAGGCGTGCTCGAGGACCTCTAAGGCCTGGGGGAAGGGTTGCTCTGGGGTGGACAGCTCGGGCATTTGGCCGGTCAGGGCGTGGTAGGCTGCTTGGATGCGCTCCCAGCGCTGGTCTCGATCCATGGCGTAGTAGCGGCCCATGAGGGATGCGATCTCAGCCCGGGTGGTGCCTTGGCTCGGAGAGGATGGCGTCGTTGGATTCAGGTGAGCAAATGCAGGGTGGGTCAGGAGCTTTTGCAGGTACTGGGGTGCGGAGTTCGGAGGCGTATCTCGCCCGTCTAAGAACAGGTGGCAGCTGACGTGGGGAACTTTCATCCGCACGCAGAGGTCCAGGAGACTTAAAAGATGATCCATGTGGCTATGAACCCCACCGTCGGATAAGAGGCCCATCAAATGAACACGGCCTGTGTTTTCACTGCCGGCTTGGATCGTTTTTTTGAGCACCGGGTTTTCAAAAAACTCACCGGTGCGAATGGCGCGGGAAATTCGAGTGAGATCTTGGTAGATGATCCGGCCTGCCCCCATGGTCATGTGGCCCACTTCCGAGTTGCCCATGACACCCTCAGGGAGTCCCACGGCCTCACCATGGGTGAGAAGCTCTGAGTGAGGGTACTTCTTCATCAGCTCTCGATAAAAAGGCATCCGGGCATTTTCAATGGCGTTAAATGGAGAGGCTCCTCCAATTCCAAATCCATCCAAGATGATTAGGATTGCTTTATTGTGGCTCATCTGAAGAGGTGCTCCTTCTTTGAGGCAGCTGATTCAACGCACATCACAAGCGATTGTGATCTCGAGCTGGGGGTCTGATTTTTTTTCATCACCCGCTCATGGTTGAGCTGCGATTCACTCAGAAGAAGTGTACTACGACAGATGTGTTTTGCCATCCTTTGCTTCTAAATAAAATTCCGATGGAATTTTGATTCGAGGAGCATCAGACCACAAGTTCTCCAGATCATAGTACTCTCGGAGAGCATCCAAGAAGATGTGAACAATCACATCGCCGCAGTCTAATAGAATCCAGCGGCCATCGGAGTATCCTTCAACGGAGAGGACTTCGTGACCGGCTAGCTCGAGGTGGGTTTGAACCGAGTCGGCAATGGCCTTGACTTGGCGGTCAGACATCCCGCTACAGATGAGAAAAGCATCCGTGAGACTGGAGAGTTCCGTTAGATCCAGGATCTTGACGCTCTCGGCTTTTTTCTCCAAAGCGGCTCGAGCGCAAAGGAGTGCTTTTTCACAAGAGCTGTTGGTTTCCAGATCCAGGTGGGTTTCGGTTACAGATTTTTCATGCGTCATAGTGAATTCCAATTTGAGGTTCAATACCATAGAGGCGCTTTTGCATCAAATACGCAAGAACCTCTGAGGGGAGCGAGTTTTCGGGCGCTCGCCCGTGTTGGGAGATCTCCTTTCGGATCTCCGTGGAGGAGAGAGCAGGGGCGTTCGTGGGAAGGAGTGCCACGGCATTGCCTCCCTCTCGTGTGCGCCAGAGTTGATCGGATTGAGCGTGAAGCAGGCCGCTTGAGCTCCACTGGCTCAGGGCTTTTCGCGCAGAGGCTCCGGCTTCAGTTGTGTTCGATTTCCGCTCCAAGATGATCCAGTGACAGAGTTTCAGAAGTTCCGGAAAACGGTGCCAGCTCGGAAGACTTAAAAGCTGATCCGTCCCGATCACAAAGGCAAGCTCGGGCCAACGGGTCTTGAGCTGCTGGATGATCTCAAAACTATAGGTTGGAGCGTGGGGGTGATTCTGGGCCCACTTCACTTCCGTGAGATCCAGGCTCACTTCGCTAGGGAACGCGTCTGGGCCACCCGTCTGAAACGCGAGCCGTGCCATCTCGACGCGGTCAGCCAGTGAGGCTTGAGTGCCCTTGTGAGGAGGATGACCCGAAGGAAGGATGAGAACGTTTTTCACTCCCGGGTTTTGAAAAAGCCCGCGAACGGCTTCTCGGTGGCCCAAGTGAGGAGGGTCGAATCGACCGCCTAAGACCGCCGTGATTTCATTCCAACGAGGAGTTTTCCATGCAGAAAGGGGGCTCATGGGGAGTGTGATGCCTCTTATTTCCTTAAGGAAGGATCATCGGGAAGGGCCTCTCCGGGTTCCTTTCCATCTGTCAGGAGTTCTTTTTTTGCCCTCAGTTCGTTGCAAACCACTGAAATCAGCTCCGGTAAGCCTGCCCCGGTCACAGCCGATATTACAAACGGCTCACCCGGTAGAGGATGTGAGCCTCGGACGGAGTTGATCTTTTGTCTTAACGCCTGACAGGCTTGAGAGACGAGTTTTGGGTCAAACTCTAAAAGATCGAGCTTATTGAGCACGATGATCTCAGGCTTGTGTAAGAGAGCTTCTTTAAAGAGGCCTAATTCATTGCGAATGCTCTGGTAGCTTTGAATAAAGGAGTCAATTGCCTGATCTAAGTGGGCCGATCCAGAATCGAGGTCTGGACGGGTTGCTTCCTCTAGGAGTTTACTTCCGTCTAGCAAATGAATGAACACCTGAGTTCGCTCCATGTGCTTGAGGAACTTGTGGCCTAATCCCACCCCTCGATGTGCGCCTTCCACGAGTCCTGGGATGTCTGCCACCACAAATGAAAAATCCCCCTGCAGAACGACCCCTAGGTTCGGAGTGAGCGTCGTAAATGGGTAGTCAGCAATCTTAGGTTTAGCCGCACTGATGCGAGAAATCAGCGTGGATTTGCCAGCATTGGGGTAGCCAATGATTCCTACATCAGCTAAGAGCTTGAGTTCTAAAATCAGTTCGAGGCTTTGCCCTTCTTCACCGGGTTGAGCGAATTTGGGGGCTTGATGCGTGGAGGTCACAAAATGGGCATTGCCCTTTCCGCCTCTTCCTCCTTCGCAAGCGAGCCACTCCTGGGCGTCCGCTTTGAAGTCCACCAAAACTTCCCCAGTTTGAGCGTCTTTGATCAGAGTTCCGACTGGAACTCGAATGATGATGTCTTGGCCGTCTCGGCCGGCTTTGTTTGCGCCTGACCCATGCATGCCGTTGGCTGCTTGGTAGCTCCTTTTGAAGCGAAAGTCTTGGAGAGTTCCCAGCTGTCGAGAGGCCATAAAGATGACGTCGCCTCCGGCTCCTCCATCTCCTCCGTCAGGTCCCCCTCGAGGAATAAAAGTTTCTCTCCTGAAACTCACGCAGCCAGGGCCGCCGTGACCTGCTATGACCTTAATTTTTGCTTCATCAATAAAACGCATACGAGCTAACCTAATTTCTAATTTGTTCTCACTGGTTTAAAGGAATCCCCTAAAAGCCAACCTGGGCTTCACTTTCTCAGCGAAACGATTTTAGGCGCTCTGAAAAAGACTAAGAGGCTTGTGCCGAAGCAGGATAAACGGAGACTTGCTTTCTCTTGCGGTCGTATTGCTCAAACGTCACGACTCCGTCAATCAAAGAATACAGTGTGAAGTCCCGTCCTAATCCTACGTTTCTGCCAGGATGAAACTGGGTGCCCACTTGTCGGACGAGAATCTCGCCGGTGTTGACGCGTTGGCCGCCGTAGCGCTTCACTCCGCGCATTTTTGGATTACTATCACGACCGTTCTTAGAACTACCACCTGCTTTTTTATGTGCCATGAGTTCGTTTCCTTATCTCACAAAAAATTTAAATCTGTTTTTTACCCATTCACCCAGGTCTCCTGGCTTTGCAGTGATTCCTAGCATAACTTAGCCTGGAACTCCAAATTCAAAGCCCGAGTTGGCTCGGGCTGAATTCTGGGTGATTTCAATGGTTCTGAGTCATTTAAGCTTGAGCTTTTTCTGCAGCTTTTTGACGAGCGGCAGCCATTTTCTTTCTGGAGCCTAAAGTCGGAGGCGTATGAGCCAGACCTTTTGCTTTCAGATGAGATTGGAATTTGCTTAAGGTTGCTTTTTTATCTTCTGCACTGAGAGAAGCTTTTTCTGCTCCGCTGCTCACTTCCGTGACCAAAACCTGAGTGTACTCTTGGCGATGACCTTGGGTGCGACGGTATTGCTTCCTTCTCTTCATCTTCACGATGAGAAGCTTTTCGCCGCGGCCTTGGCCCACCACTTCGGCTGCAACAGCAGCACCTGTGACATAAGGTTTTCCCAACGTAATTTGAGAGGCTTCGCTTCCCATTTTACTGAGGAAAAGCACTTGATCAAACCGAAGAGCGGTGCCCACGTCTCCTTCTAATTTTTCAACCTGAAGGATATCACCGGGTTGCACTCGATACTGTTTTCCACCTGTTTCAATCACTGCGTACATAGACATAGATGGCGCAAATTGCCTCAAAACAAGTGAACTGTCAAGGCTTTTTGGTCAACGGTTTCCAAGGATTTTTTCTTGGGCTCTGCGCACTCGTTTCATCAGCGGTTCCAGGGGAATGGCTCGGACTCGGCCGTTTTCATAGACGGTCTGGCCTGCAACTTGGGTCCAGCGCACGTTCTCGGGGTGTGTTGAGTAGACAATCGAGGAGGCAAGAGCCTCAGGGCGGAGTCGGTCCCTCTCATAGACGGTGTTGAGCGGACCCCTTAAGTCTAAGGCCACCAGGTCGGCTTGTTTACCCACTTCAATGGAGCCAATCTGATCCCACCAGTCTAAGGCTTGAGCCCCATTTCGAGTGGCCAGGTCTAAAACCTCCATGGCTTTCATGGCTGTGGGCCCGGCTTGGGGCTTGTGAATTAAGGCTGCCAGTCTCATTTCTTCAAAAGCATTGAGCGAGTTGCTGCAGGCGGCGCCATCCGCACCCAGTGCAACGTTGATCCCCCGCTTGAGAAGCTCAGGAATCGGAGCAATGCCTGAGGCGAGTTTCAAGTTGGAGCTGGGACAGTGAACCACGTGCGTCTGCGTTTTTTTTAAGATTTGCTTTTCGTTTTCCGAGAGCCAAATCCCATGGGCTAAAACGAGTCGTTTTGAGGTGAGACCCAGACGATGGAGGTATTCTAGGTTCTCACAACCGAAAAGACGGCGGACGAGTTGGATTTCTTTTTGGTTTTCACTGGCATGGGTATGAATCAGGGTTTGATGCTCCTGGGCCAGTAAGCCAACTTGGGTGAGCAGTTCGCTTGTGCAGGAGAGCGCAAATCGAGGGGCATAGGAGATGCGGATTCGATCCGACTGGCTTTGGTGCCACCGCTTGAGTAAATCCTGGGCCTGGGCTAAGGCCGTTTTGGTTGGTTCTTGAAGGTTTTTGGGGTTTCGTGTGGGGTGATCCATGAGACACTTGCCAATGCTGGCTCGAATCCCGCTTTGACGCACAGCCTCGCAGAGGGCGTCCGTATGACGAACGGTGCCCATGTCCAAGATGCAGGTGGTGCCTGAGGAGAGAAGTTCGTAAATCCCCAGAAGGGCACTGGTGTAAAGCGTCTCCTCCGTGTGAGCCGCTTCAAAGACCCAGATCTTCTTGGAAAGCCAATCCAAAAGCTCAAGGTCATCGGCTTGGTTTCGAAACAAAGTCTGACACAAATGCACATGCGCTTGCACGAACCCGGGAATTAAGACCAACCCTGAGGCGTCAATCACCGGGGTTTTACGCTCAAGACGTCTTTTTCCTGTCTTTTTGAGAGGTGATCTTCGAACGGGGGCAATCTCGGCAATTCGGCCGTTTTCAATGAAAAGGTCTGCCTCCAGGACTTCGCGTTTTTCGTTCTGAGTGAAAACTGTGGCTCCTTTAATCCAAAACGTCGATGCATGCTTGGAATTTTGATCGTCCAACGAAGACCGTCTCCCCATGGCTCCCCCTTTTTTTCTCAAATGCTCCCCAAGTCCTCTGTGCTTAAGATGTCGGTTTTTTGATCTGTTGGTGATTAAAGCTTCTGGGAAAAAGATCACTGAAGGCCACGGACTCAAAGTGACCCTTCGTATTCGTTAAGTGAACCACGAGGTCGTGGCTAAACTCCGAGAGCACTTGTCGACAGAGGCCGCAGGGACTCCACGGGGGGGAAGCATCGGTGACCACCAGGATCTCTCGAATCTGAATGGCGCCTTCGTTCCCCACGGCTTTTAAAACGGCCGAGCGTTCTGCACAGATGGTTGCCCCAAATGAGGCATTCTCCACGTTGCAGCCACCATAGATTTTTCCGCGATGGGTTTTTAGAGCCGATCCCACTTTGCATTGGCTGTAGGGGGAATAGGAACGAGATCGATACTCTAAAGCAACCTCGTAGAGCTTTTTAACCGATGAAGGCATTGCGCGGGATCCGATGGGCTTCATTTGAGAGGGGCCCGGGGTCGGATTGCGCGTGGAGGTCTGTTTTTTCGTCCGCCTTCTCGAGGGAGACGAAGGGGCCTGGGTGGCCAAACGATCCGGGTGAAAAGAACGCTTCATGGATTAGAGTCTACCATGCTCATTGAGCTTGGGAATGGCATGGAGGAGAATTTTTTTCATCTTCTCAGCACCGACTTGAGAAAGCTCAATGACCTCGTCATGCGAAAGAGCTGAGGGCGAGATCCCCGCGGCCAAATTCGTAATGCAGCTCATGGCCGCAACTTCTACTCCCATGTGCTTGGCTGCAATGGCTTCGGAGACGGTGGACATCCCCACGGCGTCTGCTCCTAAGGTTCTGAGCATTCTGACCTCTGCTGGTGTCTCATAAGAGGGACCTAAGAGGCCTGCGTAGACGCCTTGGTGGACCGTGAGGCCTAGATGCTGAGCCGATTCCTTAAAGAGGCCTAAGGTTTTCTTGCTGTAGACTTCAGTCAGGTCAGGAAAACGCGGGCCAAACTCAGAGAGGTTTTTTCCCACCAGCGGGTTTTCACCCGTCAGGTTGAGGTGATCCTCAATCAGCATGACATCGCCCGGTCGAAAGCGAGTCTGAATCCCCCCTGCCGCATTAGTTAAGATCAACGTTTGAATCCCCAAGCGAATGACCACCCGCGTAGGAAGGACCACCTCTTCCAAGGGGTAACCCTCATAGCGGTGAAAGCGTCCATCGAGCAAAACCACAGGGGTGTTTTTCATGGATCCTAAGATGAGTTGGCCCGCATGGCCTTGAACGGAAGTGGGATGAAAATAAGGGATCTCCGAGTAGGGAATGACTACTCGGTCAGTGACTTCATCGGCAATGGATCCCAGGCCTGAGCCTAAAACCAAAGCAAGCTGGGGTTTTAGGGACGATCGCTTTTGAATGGCTTCGATCGCGGCGTTTATTTTTTCATAGGGATGGAGTGGGGGGGTCATTGCTTTTCCTTCATTCTGCATTTCATCGGGTTTACACGTGTTCCAAGATGAGCTTTGGAACCGGTTTTCTCTCCTGCGTGATCTCAATGGCCTGCTGGAAGAGTTTCTCCAGCGGTTCAAGCTCGGTGTGCTTTTGAGCATAAACGGTCACTAAGGGCTGCCCTGTTTGGACCTTGGCTCCCAGCTTTTTATGAAAAACTAGTCCAACCGAGTGATCAATCCGATCGGTGGCTTTTTTTCGGCCTCCGCCGAGAGCAATTAAAATCAGGCCAATCGTTTCTGTCTGAATTTTGCTAATAAAGCCAGATCTTTTTGCTCGCCATGTCACTTGATGGGGAGCCTTGGGAAGAAGAGAGGGATTTAAGATTTGTTTTAAATTTCCGCCCTGAGATTGAACCATTTGTTGGAAGATCTTCCAGGCGCTCCCGTCGGAAAGCTTCGTATGCACTAGTTTTCGCCCTTCAGTCAGGGTTTTGACTTGTTTACTGAGCACAAGCATTTGAGCGCAGAGGTGAATGCTGAGCTCCTTTAAATCGGCTGAACAGGTGGTGTCCTTTTTCTCGTTTCTTAACACTTCAATGCTCTCTTGTACTTCGAGGGAGTTGCCCACGGCATACCCCAAGGGTTGATTCATATCCGTGAGAACCGCTCGCGTGGGAAGTTTGAGCTTTTGGGCCACTTGAATGAGTCGTTTCGCAAGAACTCGTGCCTCTTTTCGGGTCTTCATGAATGCCCCGCTTCCGACTTTGACGTCCAGCACTAAGGCTTGCGTTCCTTCGGCAAGCTTTTTCGAGAGGATGGAGGCTGTGATTAAGGGAAGGCATTCGACCGTCGCTGTAACATCTCGGATGGCGTACAGCTTCTTATCGGCGGGGGCGATTTTCTCCGATTGGCCAATGATGGCGCATCCGACGCGTTCCAGCATGGCTTCGAATTGTGGACGGGTGAGTCGAACGTTAAAGCCCTCGATGGATTCGAGTTTGTCCAGAGTTCCTCCACTAAATCCCAGTCCCCGTCCAGCCATCATGGGGACCTTGAGTCCACACGCAGCACTCAGCGGAGCGAGGATTAATGAAACCTTATCTCCAATTCCTCCTGTGGAATGTTTGTCCACTTTAAATCCTGGAACTTGCGATAAATCATAGCGCTCACCACTTTTGAGCATCGCTTCAGTCAGAGCGACCGTCTCATCTAAAGACATTCCCGAGAAGTAAACCGCCATGAGAAATGCACTGATTTGATAGTCGGTGACGGTCGCTTCGGGCTGGGTGCTTAAGCCCTCAATTAAGTCAAAAATTTCCTCACGGGAGAGTTTTTTTCCGTCTCGCTTTTTTTTGATAATCAGAGCAGGGGTGAGAGAGCTCAGGGCCATTTGGGTACCTCGATTCTCAGTTGGTTTAAAAACGATTGGCCGGATAGGTGAGGCTGATGTGCGGGCTGTCCTAAAAGGGCGTGCACCAAGGTGGCTCCTGCATCGGCAAAGCTTTGAAGAATGCCCAGATCCACCGGTCCGGGTTGGGTTTGAGCTGGGGAGTAGGCAAGACAGGGGATGTACTCACGCGTGTGATCCGTGCCTGGAAACGTGGGATCGTTGCCGTGATCAGCCGTGATGACCAGCAGGTCTGAGTTCTTCATTTTGGGAATGAGACGCCCTAAGGCCTCATCGAACTCTTCTAAAGCGGCTGCAAATCCCAAAACGTCCCGTCGGTGACCGTAGAGCATGTCAAAGTCAATGAGGTTACAAAAAAGGAGCCCAGATGAAGTCTTCTCCATTTGTTCGAGGAGGACTTGTAGTCCATCGGTGTTCCCTTGGGTTTCTAAGCTCGTTTGAATTCCTTGGGAGGCATTAATGTTGGAGATCTTGCCAATTCCCACGGTCGGGATCTGATGGCTGAGCAGGAGGTCTAAAAAGGTCTCGGCAAACGGGGGCTGTGCATAGTCTTTGCGGTGGTAGGTCCGCTTGAAGGGGGTACCTTGGCTTGGATTCCCAATAAAAGGCCTTGCAATGACTCGTCCGATTTGAAGTTCATCACCCAGTTTTCGAGCCGACTTGCAGATCTGATACAAACGCTCCAGTCCAAAAAACTCTTCGTGCGCAGCCACTTGCCAAACACTATCGGCACTGGTGTAGACAATGGGTTTTCCTGTTTTGATGTGTTCTTCTCCGAGTTGCTCAATGATTTCGGTCCCACTGGCGGCGTAATTGCCTAAAATTCCGGGGAGTTGATTTTCTTGGATCCACCGTTGGAGAATGGGAGGGGAAAACCCGTGTGGAAACGTAGGAAAGGGTTGTTTCAAAACCAGGCCTGCCATTTCCCAGTGTCCGGAGGTTGTATCCTTGCCCTTGGATTTTTCCAAGGCCTTGCCAAAGGCTCCATGCCCTTCGCCTGGTTTTTTGGGAGTCACTCCAGGCATGGGCGTGAGATTGCCCAGTCCAAGCTTTTCGAGATGAGGTAGGTTGAGCGTTTTTCCTGTTTTTTTGAAGTACGCTTGAGCCAGGTTGCCTAAAGTGTTGGATCCCTCGTCTCCATAATCTGGGGCGTCAGGCAGTGCCCCTGCACCGACGCCATCGAGCACGATCCAAATGGCTCGTTTGAACCGAGGGGGGGATTTGGGTTGAATAGGGGATTGGGTTGAAGGGCTCATGATTATCCTTTAGTCCGGGTTGATTCTGATTTTTGCTCGTTTAGCTTTCGAGGGGTGACGATGTCAACACTGGCTGAGGCTCCAATTCGAGAGGCCCCCGCTTCAATCATTTTTAGGGCGTCTGCCTCCGTCCTAATTCCGCCCGACGCCTTGACTCCCATCTCAGGGCCTACGACCCGCCTCATGAGACGGATGTCCTCAGGCGTGGCTCCCGATTTTCCAAAACCCGTGGAGGTTTTTACGTAGGCCGCTCCTGCGGTTTTGGCAAGAGCACATGCAATGATCTTTTGTTCCTGATCCAGTTGGCAGGTCTCTAGGATCACTTTGACGGGAATCGGACTTGAGGCTTCAACCACCTTTTTAATGTCGTCATAGACTAGGGCGAAGTTTCGTTCTTTTAAGGCTCCAATATGGATGACCATATCAATCTCTTGAGCGCCTCGAGCAATGGCGTCCTGTGCTTCAAAAGCCTTTGAACTGGAGGAGCTTGCTCCGAGGGGAAATCCGACCACAGCGATGGGCTTAACCGATGAGCCTTTTAGCAGTTGGGCCGCCCAATCGAGATGCGACGGGTTGATGCAAACGGTGGCAAATCCATACTCCATGGCTTCTCGGCAGAGTTGTTCAATTTCGGCCCGTGTGGCATCGGGTTTAAGAAGGGTGTGATCAATGAGCTGGGCTAAGGACGAGGAATCCAGTGGGATGGAATCCGGTGCGCGGGAGAGGTGGGATAAGTCTGGGTTAGAATTTAGATTTTGGGGCATGCTCAGGGATTCTCCTGTTGTAGTTGGCGTTCGGTATTGGCTGAATCAAAAGGGGAAAACGGCTTGAAAAAGACCTAAAAAAAGGAGGGTCTGGGATTTTTACGTGCGCTCTTTTCCCTTGGCCGGAAAGGACTAGACACGGTCTCTCAGGGAAGTCGTTTGGCTGAAGCTCGGTGAGCTCTGAGAATTTTAAATCATCGAAGGCTTGAGTCAGGTTCTTCTCTCCTTGGGCAGTCGACTTGTCCGAGTTCGAATTCAACATGCTTCCCCCTCTGTTTAGCTGAGCTGTGTTTTTTGATCAAGGAAGCTTGCCGTGGGATGAATGAAATTTCTGGGTTGGTTTTGAGTTCTGTGCCTGGGTTTGTCAGCGGCTCGTGGTTCGTCGTTCAATCCACTGAGGGGGGTGTGGGAAATGGGCTCAGTCTTAATGCAGAGCGCAATCAGTCCAGATCTCCAGCGCTCAGGGCAGTTTTCGCCTCGGATTTTTTACTTGAAGTGTCATAGTAGATTAGCTACACTGATTCATAATAACAGTCGAAAAGTAAAATTCGACTGAGACTTAAGGGTTGCCAAGAAATGGACTGTCTTTAACAGCATTCTACGCTGCCTGATAAACTGCCCCACTTCGGGAGAAAAAAATTTTAAGAAACCGGTGGCGTTGCAAAATAAAGCCGCGGGTATGGTTTTTTGGGAGCATCGACGTTGCCCTTGTATCATCAGCTAGGAACAAATTTAAAGAGTCCCAGAGGGAAAGATCCTTTTGGAGGTCAGTGTGAAGATCAAAAAACGCTGGACCCTCGAAAGCGTTATCCAGCTTCACAACGTTTATTTACGCTTCAGAATCCCTTTCAGATCCAAATCAGTTAAGTGGGTTTGATTGCCACCCCGTCTTTTGTGTGTCTTCGGTTTCCCTAACTGGGTAGAAATACCATTGAACGGGAGTGCCCATGGCGAATGAATTAATTATAAATGCGTCTTTACCAGAGACTCGAATTGCGTTGATGGAGGATGGGGAGATTCAAGAGCTCCTCATTGAGCGGGCTTCGGGAAAAGGGATTGTTGGAAATATATACAAAGGCCGCGTGACTCGAGTTCTTCCGGGAATGCAGGCCGCCTTTGTTGATATTGGTCTTGAAAAAGCAGCATTTCTTTATGTCGATGATGTGTACGTTCACTCCGAGCTTTGGGAAGAAGAAGAGGGAGCAGCTCCAGCGGGCCGTGCCTTAGCGGAGATTCAAGCAGAGGACTCTCAAGGCGCTTCAGGTGATGCTAGCCCGGTGAAGATTCGTCCTTTGAAGACAGAAGTTGCCGAGGGAGGTTCTGCTCCAGCTGCTTTACAGGAGTCCTCTGAAGAAGGCGTTGCCGAATCGATGCCGGAGTCTGCTTCTCAGATGAGTTCTGAAGGTCATTCGGGTGTGCAGGAGAGTTCGGGGTTTGAAGAAATGCCTGAGGATTCCATTGGCAATCGCTTGGATCCTCTTCCCTTGGATTCGAGAGGGACTTTGGCGCACTCTTTAGAAGATTCCGAGCAATCCATCTCTGATTCGGATTTGGTTCAGGACTACGGAGATCCTCAAGATGATGAAGAGGATGAAGACGAAAGTGGAACGCCTCAGAAAATGGCAGCTGATCCAAACGACTCAGACGGGGATTCCTCATCTCCCAAGGATCAGCCTGAGGGGACTCTTGCTCCTGAGTCTAGAGCGGATTCTCTGCCTCAAGATGGGGGAGCTGAGGTCAGTGAAAAGTCAGAAGGCCCATCAGCTGGGGCTTCTGAAGAAGGAGATGTGGGGGCAGGTCCCGCGCGTAGGCGTCATCGGAGAAGTCGACGAGGCGGAAGAATGCGAAAGAACGCCTCAGCTCAAGGCAATTCCTCAGGACATGGATCCGGATCTTCACGAGGCAAGTCGCCTGAGAGAAATCCAGAGAGCTACCCTGAGAACTATCATGAACACGTGGCTGACACGGGAAAAAGTGATTCTGATCGGTCCAATTTGATGGCAACCCAGCAGGGAGAGCAGCTCGCGGTGGAGGCTTCGTCCCAGGGGCGGCCTGAGGCTCCTCAGGCAGAGGGTGCAACGGAGCGTCGTGTGGTGGTCCCCTCGAGTGATCGCTCTGAGTTTCAAGCTCAGCGGGGACGAGATCGAAGAATTCGACCCAAAGCAGCCAGTAGGCCCGCGCGTGGTCAGGTGAATATTCAAGATTTGCTCAAAGAAGGTCAAGAAGTGCTGGTGCAAGTCGCAAAGGATCCTATTGCGACAAAAGGGGCTCGCTTGACGTGTCACATTAGTTTACCGGGGAGGCATCTGGTTTGTATGCCCACGATTGATCACGTGGGGGTCTCTCGTCGAATTGAGCGGGAGGATGAGCGTCGTCGTCTCCGGGAGTTTGTGGAGAGAAATCGGCCCAGAAACTTAGGGTTCATTGTTCGTACGGCAAGCGGGAGGCAGCAGTCAGAAAAGAGAATCAAGCAAGACATTGACTATCTGACGCGTCTTTGGTCAGAGATTAAGGAAAAAGCGGCCTCTGCGACGGCTCCAGCGCTGGTTTATGAGGATCTGAACGCCGTTTTAAGAGCCATTCGTGACTGGGTGACTGAAGAAATTGATAAGGTGATTGTTGACTCTCGGTACCACTTTAATGAAATTCAGCGCTTTGTTTCCCATTTCATGCCGTCGTTGAAGCAAAAAGTGGATCTCTACCATGGAGATATCCCCATTTTTGATGCTTATGGGATCTCAACGGAGCTTTCGCGGGCTCTGGAGCGCAAGGTTTGGCTCAAATCCGGTGGCTACATCGTCATTGATCAAGCAGAAGCTTTAGTGGCGATTGATGTTAATACGGGCCGGTATGTGGGTAAGAAGAATCTGGAAGACACGATTTTAAAGACGAATCTGGAAGCGGTTCAAGAGATCGCCTATCAGCTCCGTCTGCGCAACTGTGGCGGGATTATCATTATCGATCTCATTGATATGGAGAAAGATGAGAACAAGCGTCGGGTGTATCGGGCCTTAGAAGATGCCCTTTCACGGGATCGAGCGCGTCCAACGATTTTAAAAATCTCTGAGTTGGGCTTAATTGAAATGACTCGAAAACGGACTCGAGACACGATTGTGCGCTCTCTGTGTGAGTCCTGCACGCACTGCGAGGGGAAAGGGTTTATTAAAAGCAAGCAAACCGTGGCCTACGAAGCGCTTCGTGAGATTGAGCGCGCAGGAATTGATCGAGAAACCAGCAAGATCTTGGTGCAAGCTCATCCTGATGTGATTGATATTTTAGCCATCGATGAGAGGGAAACCTTGGATCAACTCGAGAGGCGTTATCGGAAGTCCATTTACCTTCAAGCGGTGAATGACTACCATGCTGAGCAGTTTGAAGTTTCAGCGGATAAAGTGAGTAAGCCCGATCGGTTGCGAGATGACTCGGCTTCGGATCGGTCCTCTTCAGACTCATCACGTGAGCATCATTCGGAGCGGCATCGGCATCGGAATCGCGAGAAAACGCGTCGTGAGCACCATCACGGCTCTCATCAGCAGAGCGGGGGGGCGAGTGGCTCTTCCGACGGTGGGGCTCGTGAGGTGGTGGTTCGACCTGTGCAGTCGGTCAATTCGGAAGCAGCTCAAGAAAAAAAGAGAGTCCTCTCTCCTGAGATTCAGCCTCAGGAAGTCGTTTCTCAGGCTCCTTCCGTGGCACCGGCAGACACTGACCCATCGAGTGATGGCTTTTTTGATGAAGAAGATCGTCTCGCCTTTTTACGAGCTCAAGCGGCTCAGGATGCGGCTTTAGCTCGTCTCGGAACTGCTCATCATCCTCAAGCCAATGCGAGGGCGGGTGGACAGCGAGGGGGAGAGAACTCCAATCGAGGTGAACGATCAGGAAATGGCGGCGGGGGGCGAAGATCAACTCGAAACGCTCGTCGGGGTGGGAAGTTTCGACGAGGGGGGGATCGTGATCGTCAGCAAAATCGTTCCTCTCGGCAGTTTGGCGGCAATTCCTCGGGCAACAAATGGCAAGAGCAGGGGAATCGAGATTCAGGAGTCGCGCTCAGCGCGCCTTCGTCGGTGGCTGTCCCAGTGGTGGCAGCAGCAGGTGAGTCTCGCGGTCGATCCGATGAAGGGGGCTCGGGAGGGGCTTCCGGAGGAGCGGAGTGAGGTTTATTTTTCTCCGATTCGATTCGGAGTGTCTCACCGTGAGATTACAGACCCCGGGGTCTGAAAAGAATTCAGTGAATTGAACAGCATGAGGGGTTTGGCCGATCCAACGGTCAAACCCCAAATTTTTTTAGGTAGGAGTAAAATCAGATGGCATCAACTTATGTTCTTCGAGTGCAAGTGGCTCAGCAGGTTCAAGTTTTAAGTTCCTCGCAGGCTTTGGATCGAGATGAGTTTTTAGGCTGGGTTTGGGCTCAGTTTGCAGAGTCAGGGCTTTTGGGGATTCATGAGGGTACGCTTCTCTCCGAGCAGGCAGCTGAGCAGGGCTATGAGACGGATTCTTGGACGGTGGATTCGGCCTTGGCTCCTCGAGAAAGAGACTGGGTTGCGGATCAGGCGTGTGCTGAGGTGGAGCTTTACTTTGCAAGTGATGAGCAAGCCGAGAGGGCTCAGGGGATTTTGTCCCAGGTGGGAGGAGTGAAGCCGCAAGGGATCCGCGAACAGAAGGAGCAGGACTGGGATGCGGATTGGAAGGCTTCGTTTCTCAATGCGGGAGCAGGGGTCTTCATTGAGCCGTTTTGGAGAATTATTCCCCCCTGGGCGAAGCCTGTGTCCGGTGAGCGTGCGATTCGAATTAATCCTGGCGCGGGATTTGGAACGGGAACTCATGAAACAACGCAATTGTGCCTTAAGTTGATTGGGGAATCTGCTCAGAAGCGTTCGCTTCAGGGTCAAAGGGTTTTAGACTTTGGGAGTGGTTCAGGCATTCTTTCGATTGGGCTAGCTCAACTGGGAGCTCAGGTTTTAGCTGTGGAGGTGGATTCTCTAGCGGTAGATAATGCTTTGGAGAATGCTGCTCTCAATGAGGTGGAATCTCAAATTCACTTCTCCGATCATCTGCCCAAACACTCCGTGGACTCCTCTGGAAATGACAGAAATCGGTTTCGTCTCATTGTGGCCAACATTTTAAAACCGGTCCTTCTGGAAGTCGCCTCGAGTCTCGTGGATCGACTGGAGGAGGATGGGATCTTGATTCTTTCGGGACTCATTGAGGCGGATGTGGCCCCTGTCTTGGATTGCTACGAGCGGCTTTTGGGGAAAAAAGGTGGTAAGATTTTTACTCACGGCGAGTGGCGTGCCTTGGTTTTTGAGCGATCAAAAACCAACCTCATTTTTGGCTAAACAAAAAAAAGTTTCATTTTTTTTAAAAAAAGCATTGCAATGTTTTGAGGTTCCCGC
>JBMSSC010000006.1:0-46815 GCA_049424145.1 Bdellovibrionia bacterium | reverse complement strand
AGGGAATCCCCCCGCGCAAGCGGCTTGGCCCTTTAGGGCGGGGAGGACGTCAAGGGGCTGAAAACCCGAGCCCAGTTTCCTAATCGCGTGAGCGCGTGCGGATTTTCTGTTGAATCCAACCCTCAAACGCTTCCACACTCAAGGTCTCTTGTTTCTCCTGCCCGTAACGCCTGAGAGTAACCGTTCCGTCCACCTGCTCCCGCTCGCCTAGGACTAAAAGATTTGGAATCTTTTGCTTGAGCGCGTTTCGGACCTTCTTGCCCATCGTGTCGTTGGATTCATCCACTTCAGCTCGAACCCCTTGGAGCCTAAGCTGCCTGAGGATTTTCTTCGCATACTCATTGAAGTTCTGCGAAACGGGAATCAGCCGCACTTGAACTGGAGCAAGCCACGTGGGAAATGCTCCGCCAAAGTGCTCAATCATAAACGCCACAAAGCGCTCATGAGTGCCTAAGGGCGCCCGGTGAATCACGTAGGGGAAGTGCTCTTGATTATCAGAGCCCGTGTAGGTGATCCCCAAGCGCTCAGGCACTCCGAAGTCCAATTGAGACGTCGATGCGGTTTCTTCGCGTCCGGTTACCGTTTTAAACTGAAAATCGAGCTTTGGACCATAGAACGCAGCCTCTCCCTTGCCGACCACATAAGGGAGGCCAGATTCCAAGATCGCTTCTAACACTTTTTTCTGAGAAAACTCCCAAGCCTGAGGATTATTAAGAAACTTCTCCTTGCCCTTGGGATCCTCAGGATCCCAAGTGGAAAAGCGCATGTAGTAGTCCTTAATCCCGAGAATCTCGTAGACTTTTCTGACCATCTCCATGACGTCTAAAAACTCACTTTTGATCTGCTCTTCAGTGCAATAAATGTGAGCATCATTCATGCACATTCCCCGAACGCGCAGGAGTCCTGAGAGTGCTCCTGAGTCTTCAAAGCGATAAAGTTGACCATACTCTGCCAGTCTCATTGGAAGATCCCGATACGATCTCATACGGGCGGCAAACACCTTGTGATGGTGGGGGCAGTTCATGGGCCTTAAGCAATAGGTCTCTTTACTCTCCTGAGTTTTTCCGTCGGAGCCCTCCTGAACCTCTTTAACTTCCATCATGGGAAACATGTGAGTGGCATAATAGGGCAGGTGACCCGTGCGGTAATACAGGGAGGCTTTGGCCAAATGGGGGGTCACCACTCGTTGGTACCCGCCTTGAAACTCAAGCTCGCGCATTAACTTTTCAAGCTCATCGCGGATCACCGTGCCGTGAGGCAACCATAGAGGAAGGCCTTTTCCAATGTCGTCATCAAAGGCAAATAGATCCAGTTCTTTCCCCAATTTCTTATGATCCCGCTCTAAGGCCTCTTGATAGGCCTTCACATGGGCCTGCAGCTCTTCTTTGCTGCTAAACGCCCAGGCATAGATCCGAGTCATCATCGAGTTTTTGGAGTTCCCGCGCCAATAGGCTCCTGCTAGGCTCCTTAACTTAAAGCAATCTCCAGGAATTTGAGCCGTGTGCTCGACGTGAGGCCCCTCCCACATGTCCACAAAGGAGCCGGACTGATAGAAGCTTAACCCCGATAACGACTTCTTTTCAAAAAGCTCTTCGGCATACTCCCGCTTGTAGGGCTCACCCATTTGATCAAGCTTTAAGAGCGCTTCGGCCTTGGGCAGCTCGTGTCTCACAAAGCGGTGCTGCTGCTTGATGAGATGCTTCATCTTTTTTTCAATTTCGGGAAAATCCTCTTCAGTCAACGGGCTTGAGAGAATGAAATCGTAGTAAAACCCATCCTCAATCGGGGGACCAAAACCGAGCTTGGAGCCGGGCCTTAGCTCAAGCACCGCCTGAGCTAAAACATGGGCTAAGCTATGGCGAATCCGATACAACCGCTGCTGATCAGGCGTCAGCGTGGAGGACTGTGGAAGGGTCGAATGTTCAGTTTCTAATTCAGAAGCGTTCTGCATAGGATTCTCTCTTTTTACTAACCGCCAATGCTAGCAGATCACTCGACTGATCGCAAATTCTCTCTCAGCGCCTCACGCTTTGCCTGAGCTGAAGGAACCCTATTTGGCCTACTGAAGCTCAGAGGCGCGCAGCCCATCCGTATAGATCCACTCCATAAACCAAGCGGGCGACATCAATCGACAGTAGTGATAACCTGCAGACTCCGGCACAAAATCAAAATCCACGGGAGTGCGCATGGTGGGCACACTGATTTGAAGGGCCTTTTGCCCCCCTGGCTGAGTGATGACTTCTTTCTGAATGGGCTTCCAGATAAACCCTGGACCCCCATTTTCCGGCTGATCAGGCCCCATGACAATGGGAAGCCCATACTGGCGATACCGCTGTAAGACCGAGCTTGGAGCATGAGCCTCTGCCCAGGCTAGTGCCTGCCGATTAATCTCAGCACACACATCCCACTCATCGGTCACATGAAAATCCAACACCCCTAACCCTGCCGCTTGAGACGTCGACTGACGGGATTTCATCTTCAAGCGCATCTCCACGGCAGCCACCGGTCCACGAGCATCATCAAAACGATCATCTTCTGAAGCATAAATGTTTTGGACCACATTAGTCAGCTTCATGACGCAATCCACTCCCGGAGTGCACTGATTTAAAATATGCGGATGGAAGAACGGAAAAACTCGATAGGACTCATGAAACACGTTTTCCACTTCAAACGTGACGTGGGGAATCTCTCCAGCCATCACAGTGGAAGCGTACTCTGCCCACTTAGAACCCTTTTGACAATGATTCTGATCCACTCCATTGGGAACTCGAGCCGTGCATGGGGGCAGTAAGTGATAAGACCCCTCAAGCCACATCGCATCAATCAAGGGTCTCACGAGTGTTTCGGTGACGGCTCGATACTCCTGGAGCACTTTTTTTGACGAAGGCGAGGAGCTCAGGTTGGCATCTAAAAACGCACCAATCACTTGAGCTAACTGAGTGTTAGCCTGATCTGCGGTGAGCAGACTCTTAAAGTCTCGCTTCATTAAAAAATCCGAAGGGGATCCTTGAAGAAACACATGATGATTTAATCCGGGAATCACAATCACCGGAGATCTCACCTCAGCGACGGCCAGGTCTCTGGAGCGATCGATCTGGCGACTGTAAGCCTCAGCTAGCCGACCAATTCGAGTTAACCCATCTAACTCCCCACCCAGAGTCAAAACCGGCAACTGAGTGAGCAAAAACTGATTCTGCCGAGTCGTGTAGGAATTCAATAGGATCATCCCATGAGTTCGAGGCGGACTAACCCCGGCGTTTTCTGCTTCTCGCCCTCCACGTAAATTCACATCCTGAGATTGCGCAACAATCCCTCCTAAGGAGTGCCCTAAGATATAAAAGACCGGATCCTGAAGACCAGCAGCAAGAAGCTCATTGCGCGCCTGATCCGTCACACTTGCGTAAACCAGTGGATTCGGCATGTTCAGGGGGAACTGAATCAATGAAACCCAAACCTCCTGAGAGGAGTGTTTTTGAATCTCACGAGCCAGCCTCTCATAGGCGTCCACCGGCGTGAGAGCTCCCTGAATGACAATTAATCCTACGCTCTGAGTGGCCTTCTTCTCCGGCACCAGTACTCGGGCGTGAGCGTTGAATGAAAAAACAACCCCATAAAACAGCCCAAACAAAAGTGTCTTAATCCATTTTGAATTGAGTCGCATGACTTCCCCCTTGAAACCAATTTTTACCTCAATTCTCAAAAAAAAACAAAAACTCAGCTAGAAATTTTTCTCAGCTCGATTGAAAAAAAATTAAAACTTAGGCTGACTCGCGAGACCTACTGAACAACCAAACAGAACATAAAAACCTCGAGAGTCCTGATCTCCTTTTAAACCGGCACTAAAATCGTGATGCGGCGTGCGATCCAAACAATGTAAAGCTCCCTGAAGAAAGCTTTGAGTAGAATTCAGCTTCATCTCTAAGTTGCACTGCTCCAACACACCTGATCCATCGCGTGAGGTCTGAAACACCTGCTCCCCATGACGAATCCTCACAGTCTGCTCAGGTTCGCTCCAAAAAGGCGATGAAGGAACTTCCCATCTGGATTGGGACCAATCCACTTCAGGAAGACTGAGGCTAAACTCGTGAGTCTTTTTTGGTCTAAACCGAGAATTCCTGGTCAGAACCCGACCCAAGGGGCTGATGACGGATACAGGCTGAGCAACCTCCGGCAAGTACTGCTTTAAAAACCCCGCTCCCGCCTCCCAAGCACGGCCTAGAAACCCTTCTTCGGGGTTCAGAATTTGAAACTGAACCTCCAGGCGTCCCCTTTGAGATTGAAAACGGGAGTCACTCTCTGAGGCTGAATGGGGATCAAACGAAGGGATAAAGCGACATCCGGAAGAACGCACGTCCGCGAAATCCTCGGGCTGAGATCCATGAAACCAAAGCTCAAACCCACTTTGCTGCGATGATGCGGTGTCGAACTCAGGAACCTCAGATTTCAGGCCACCCTCTGAAGCAGGTTCTGGATTTTTAGCTTCAACTCCGAGCCTTAAAGCTTCTTCCAAATCCTGGCTCTCCCACTTTTGGTGGGTCTTATAAACCCCAAAGTAGTTCTGCCCTTCTGTAGGAATGGTAAAGCCCCAATTCAGCTTGAGATCCGACTGATCCACTGGATCCTGACTCAAGGAATCCCCAAAATGACTGCTCCGTTGTGAGTCAGCCCATAAAGAGCCCGCGGCACTCTCAAAAGCCCCATCATCATCGGAGAGAACAAGCCAAGTGCGAGCACTGCTGGAGTCACTGCGATCACTTCTTAAAACGAAGGACTCGATCGATGAGCTAGAGTCACTAAAATCAAAGCTCGAATGCGCGTCTTCAAGAAGATTCTGAGAAGGTTCGACCGCTCCGCGCTGTTCAGGCCTTACTCTCTCTGGCCGAAGAGGTTGAGTCACCCGACTGACAGGCACTGCTTCCGTGTTCGTCTTTTGAGAACCCTGAGGTCCACCGCATGAACAGAACACCCAAGCAATGCAAAGAAACGGAAATTGAAATTGAAACCGACCCGAGACCAGATTAAGACTATTCAGTACCATTTGTAATTAAAGCTCCAGGCGGGAGTGATAACACACACAAAAAAAGTCCACAATAATAAAATATCAATACTTATTATTCATTTTTTAATTTAGAACCTCCCGAGCAACATCCTGCGCACTCAGCCTCCATTCACCTTTTTAACCCACTCTTCCCCTGAACTTTTCTTTAAAATGACGAGACTCTCTAAGAGAACTTAACGAAGTTCCAAAAAAACCTAGAAATCGCTACTTGAAATGCCTTATGGTTCATTTAAAAATGATGATTTTATTTTAATTTATTTAATTAATTAACTGTCTTTTCAATACCATAAATATGACTTTTTAAGATCTGGCTAATCTGAAAGAAGGGAACAGGATATCACCTAAAAAGGTATTGTTATGAATTTTGGGACCCGTTCAGACTTAATTTGAGACCAAGAAAA
Source organism: Bdellovibrionia bacterium (assembly GCA_049424145.1). Classification (GTDB taxonomy): domain Bacteria; phylum Bdellovibrionota; class UBA1018; order UBA1018; family UBA1018; genus JBMSSC01. The sequence goes on along the minus strand of JBMSSC010000006.1, from coordinate 41,355 downwards.
TAAAAAGCTGATCCCATTGAAAATGATGATTTGAACCTGTCCAAAAATTGATCCCAATTTTTTTAGTAAAAAAGCCCCTCCCTTTTAGTTGAGGGGAGGGCTTTCCCGGATGATCAGTGTCTCAAAACGTCATCCACAGCACATGAGAAAGCGCGGGCGAAGGGCAGGATAAGGCGATATGAAGATGGATTTTTTCCTAGGATCGCAGGCTCTAAAAAACCCGAATCGAGCTCATTCCCCAGGAAGCTCTGGCGCTTCAAACTGGAGAGCTGTTCACTAGACCAATTTTTCTAGATCACGTTTTGTTTTTTTAAGGACACCAGGTATTCCTAAGTTAGACCCACACCTAAATGACTCGCCACTAGTAATAGAGTCCCTTGCTCTTCTCCATTCAATCGAGCGATCTGGATGCGGACCGTAAAATTTAGCGTTTTTTTGCAAATCGGAAAAGCGCTTTTAAAAACTAATCGGTATTGGATAAGAGCCATCATTCGTGGATCCATCTCCAATCTGACCATTGGTATTCCGCCCCCAGCACTTAAAGTCCCCTTCGACTGTGATCGCGCAGGTGGTGCGATCTCCAGTCGCAAGCTGGGAATACTGAGTCCCACGATCGATTTCAACCGGAGAGCCCTCTAATCCGCCGGTCAGGCCATTTCCCAAAGCACCGAAATTTTGATGACCCCAACATTTTAAGATCCCAGTGCTTGTAATTCCACAGGTGTGGTTCGTTCCCGCTGCAATCAGTGAATAAGTGGTCCCACGATCGATTTCAACCGGTAAAGCCTCCTCGCCTCCAGTCGAACCATCTCCTAGTTGACCGGAATAATTTTTCCCCCAACACTTTAATACGCCCCCAGTTGTGATGCCACAGGTGTGGTGGTATCCTGCCGAAATCTGCGAATAGCTGGTTCCACGATCGATCTCCACCGGATCGTTCTGATCTACCGTTCCTGTCCCATTTCCTATTTGGTTATTGGTGTCAGAACCCCAGCACTTTAAAATCCCCGTACTGGTGATACCGCATGTATGACGATCTCCCGCTGCAATCCGAGAATAAAGAGTACCTTCATCAACTACAATGGGTGAGCTCAGGTTAACCGATGTAGGTCCATTTCCTAATTGGCCATTGCCGTCAGAACCCCAGCACTGTAATACACCTGCGCTGGTAATCGCACATGTATGATGCCCTCCTGCTGCGATCTGTGAGTAAGTCGTATCACTGTCGGACGCGATCTCAACTGGAGCGACTTGGTCACCCGTCGTAGATCCATTTCCTAATTGGCCAGTGCTGTCAGAGCCCCAGCACTTAACAATCCCAGTGCCTGTAATCCCGCAAGTGTGAGACTCTCCTGCTGAAATCTGTGAATACGTCGAGCCCCTATCGATTGCAACCGGGCTGAGCTGATCTCCCGTTTCAGTCTTGTTGCCTACTCGACCATCAGCATTCAAACCCCAGCATTTTAAAGCGCCTGATAAAGTAATTCCGCACGAATGGTAACCACCAACAGCGACACGATCGTTCCGGAAATGAGCGCTTCCTCCCGCCGATTGACTGGCTTGATTCGAGTCATTGGCTCCATTACAACCAAAAGAAGCTGAGATCATGATTACAAGAGCAAACAAAACAAACTGGTGATTAATTGTTATTATTTTATTCATACTTTATTTACTATAGCATAAAATTAGTATTATAAATTTTTTAATTTTATAAAAAACTTTAGTAGAATCAAGCCTGAGTCCAGCAAGACACACTTAAGTAAATGTTGAGGTGTCTCATCGGCTCACTCCACTCAAACAGACGAGAGTCCTTAGGACCACACTTGATTTGTGAGACGGTGAAACCTGGATCACTTTGCGCTTTTCCAAAGTGAACAGCTCCCCAGTCTGAAAGACCAGAGCTTCCCGGGGGATTAGCCCAATTCGCGTTTCTCAGAGCTTGCGATTTTCGGAAATATTCCATCCTCATATCGTCTGATCCTGCCCTCCACACGCACTTCCCCACTTTCCGTGGGTGACGTTTTGAGACACTGCCATCTCGAACTCACGGAGGGCCAAGTGTCTAGAACTTTCTGCCGTACTTTTTAGATTTTACCCCGCAAAAGTTTTCTAAATTGCAAAGAACTTTCTCGGGGATTGCGGATAGAAAACTGGAGGGCAACAGGGAAAGCCCTAACTCCCCCTAACGGAGAAGAACCAGAGGTTTGCAGGCTAAAAAGTTTGGATCAACGTCAACAAGTCTAGCGCTCCACAACGCAATGGCGATGATCTCTGGATAAGCATTTAGATTGAGAAAGTTTGAAAGCTATTGAGAATGGTTGTTTTTTAAAAATGGCGGAGAGAGAGAGATTCGAACTCTCGAGCGGTTTTACCCGCTGCTCCCTTAGCAAGGGAGTGCCTTCGACCACTCGGCCATCTCTCCGCATCTTTATTTTCAAAAAACAGGGATCTTAAAATTGGATTTTCTTGTCGAAAAATAAGTTTTAAGATCGGTCCAATTGGGCTGAACGAGACATTACAACTTGGCCCGGGCTGTGTCAACGACGGACCTTGGATCTCTCGCTTTGCTTTCCTCAATTCTTCTAGCAAACTCAAAACAAAAGAGCAAGGCGAACAAAAAACTGGATGAATCCAGAGCACTTCCGGTATCTTTTGAATCATGCCAAATCGCTTCCGAACCCAGACTTCATTTGCGTGGATCCTTGTTTTCCTCTGTGGTCAGCCCGTCTTAGGATTTTCAGCCCCGAAACCGAAATATGGACCCGAGGCGACCCCCCTTTCTCTTGCCCCTGAGTATTTCCAAGGGCACCCTGCCCCTCACTTTTGGCAACTGATCCCCTACTATACGGGCCAAAGAGATGGTGCGGCATGTTCGGTTGCATCGGTCACTCTCATTCTCAATGCAGCTCGAGCCCATCAAAAACTCTCAGCCGATACGCCACTCATCACTCAAGACGACGTGCTTAAGAACGCCAAAAGCCGTGCTTGGAAAAACTGGCTCACTCAAGGCGGACGAGGCGTGGGGCTCGACTTCATGGCCGAGGCTATCCAAGAGGCCGCCGAACGACTTGAAATCCCCACGGCATCCATCCGAACGGTTCATATCGATAACACCTTGGAGGAGAGCCGAAAAAAGCTTCATGCAGCGCTTGTGGAAAGTGAAACACCCCAGGGAGCCTTTCTTGTGGTGAACTTTCTGCAGGGAACCCTCACTGGAGATGCCCCAGTCGGTCACTACTCCCCCGTGGGCGCGTATGATGCAGAGAAGAAGAAAGTCTTAATTTTAGATCCAGATCGCAGTTGGTATGAACCCTACTGGGTTTCAGAGGAAGCTCTTCTTCAAGCCATGGCCACCTGGGATCGAACGGAGTCCAAGTTCAGGGGCTTTGTTCAAATCCAAATGCGCAAGCAAACCCCGTAGGGCCGAGGTGATCTTTTTCTATCTTCATGACGCCGTCAAGTCTTGGCCTCAAGCTCTGCCCACCGAGCATAGAGCCGATCAATCTCCGCCTGCAACTGATGCATCTGCTCGGTGATTTCAACAAGCTTCATGGGATTGCACTGGTTTTCTTTAAGTTCACTTTTTTGAGTCCACTCCACCAATGAGGATTCCGCTTGTTGAATCTTGGTTTCCATGGAGTCCAACTCGCGCTGCTCGTTGTAGCTGAGCTTCTTCTTTTTTTCGACCGGTGAAACGGAGGGCGTGCCGGGTTCTGAAGCCGCGGGCTTCAGGGGTGCTTGGGGCGCCGCGGGCTTTTGAGCCTGGGTCCGATGCCAGTCTTCCCATTGATCTAGGCTTGAAAAAAAGACACAGGAGGATTCGCCAGAACGATCCTCAAACGCCAGGATCTGGGTGGCAACTTGATCCAAAAAGTATCGATCATGGGTCACTAAAATCACAGCGCCTGAGAACTCGACCAGACAATCCTGCAAAACCCGAAGCGTGGGGAGATCTAAATCATTGGTGGGCTCATCTAAGACTAAAACATTGGCTTCTTGTAACATGAGCCGAGCAATGGCCAAGCGGCTTTGTTCTCCTCCGGAGAGCTTGCCTACAGCCATTTCCATTTGATCTTGAGAAAACAAGAAACGATCCAAGTAGCTTCGAATATGGGTTCGATTCCCTTGATACTGAACAAAGTCCCCCTGAGGACAGAGGGTTTGGGCAACGCTCAAAGTCGGATCTAAAGTTTCTCGATTCTGCTCAAAGTAAGCCACTTTCAGGTTCTCGGATCTGAAAACCATTCCCTCATCAGGCTTCTCCAGGCCCAAAAGAACGCGGATCAATGTGGACTTACCCGAGCCATTTTGACCCAAAAGACCCAGTCGATTCCCGGGCGTGATCAAAACGTCTAAAGAGGAGAAAATTTTTTTCTCCCCATAGGATTTCGAGATTTTTTTTGCCTCAATGAGTTTTTTTGGACTTCTCTCGGACTCCTGAAAATCCAGTCTCACTTGCCGGGATTGATTTCTAAACTCCAGATCCTGAACCTCCTGACCCAGATCTTGAGCTCTTTGGATTCGAGCTTGCTGCTTGGTGGTTCGAGCTTTTGCCCCTTGCCTCAACCATTGAGTCTCTCGGCGAAGGGTGTTCTTTAAAACCTGCTCCCTCCGCTCCTGAGAGGCAATGAATTGCTCTTTGACATCCAAGTAGACGGAGTAGTCACCCGAGACACTCAATAGCCCTCCTGGGTTTCTTCGATCCAGCTCCCAAATGCGGCTGGCGACTCGTTGTAAAAAAAGCCGATCATGAGTGATGGTTAAGGTTGCAAATCGAGCGTGAGACAAAAACTCCTCCAACCACAGGACCCCTTGAATGTCTAAATGGTTTGTGGGTTCATCTAAGAGTAAAAGATCTGGATTTTTCATTAACTCCCGGCCTAAAGCCACTCGCTTTTTGAGCCCTCCAGAGAGCGTGTCCACGCGCAAATCGCCCGAGCCGTCAAATCCCAGTCGCGACAGCCACTGCTGAGCGCTGCCTTGAGCCTTCCAGTCCTCAGGATCTGGGGCGCCCTCCAAGAGCGTGGACAACAGTGTCGCTTGAGGGGAGAAGACCGGAACTTGCTCTAAGAAAGCCACTTGAAGGCCTTTCATAAACGAAAGAGTGCCCTCATCACAGGAGATTTGTGAAGCGAGGATCCGAAGCAAGGTTGATTTTCCAGCTCCGTTAGGTCCGATCAGTCCAATTCGATCACCGGATTCAATGGAAAACGTGATGGATTCAAAAAGAGGACGCGCTGCAAAGGCTTTACTGAGTTGAAATGCATTAACCAAGAGTGTCATTGTCAAGCACCTTAGCAGGGTTACCCCGAGATTGAACCCAATTTTTTAGCGCTCTTTAAGGGGAGCTTAGCGCTTGCCTTCCGGATTTGAGAGCGTTAAAAGGAGATTGGTTCTTTGAAAAAACAGATACAAGGTTCCCACATTAGCGAGAAATCGCGCAAAACTTATGTGGGGTAAAATCTGTAAAAGCACGAAGAAGGTTCAAGAAACTTGGCGCTTCGTGAGTTCGAGATTACAAGTTTCTAAAAACGTCACCCACGGAAGGTGGGAAAGTGCGCGCGGAGGGCAAGATAAGACAATATGAGGATGGAATATTCCGAAAATTGCATGTCCAAAGAAACGCGAACCGGGCTAATCCCCGGGAAGCTCTGGTCTTTAGGCCAGAGAGCCCTTCACTCCATCCGATTCCTTCTAACAGATCCAGTCGCAAGACATCCCAAGAGAACTGTTGACCGGTCTGAAACATCGATCTCCTCTGCTCAACCGGATTTGAAAAAGCCTGGGCCCAGTGAGAAAGGGACGCAGGGAATCCGTAAATGGGACGACCGAAATGACAAAACGGTCGATGGCAGAACGAGGCGTGAGGCCAAAAGCCCGATTCGTTTCAAGTGGAAGCCGCTGAAAGCGGCTTAATCGAGACGGGGAGATTCCACCTTGAAGGGCAAAGAGGAAATCACAAACGAGGACCGTAATTTGGAGGTAAGCTGCAGTGAATTTTGAAACCTGGTTACAAACAATCCATCCTGAGATTCCATTACCCTCTGTGACAGCGGTTCTCTCGCTTTCGGCAGAAGGAGCCACCGTGCCTTTTATCGCTCGCTACCGAAAAGAGCGCACCGGAAGCTTAGATGAAGTGGCCATTCAGAACATTATCGAAGGCAAGGAACGCTGGGACACCCTGATCAAGCGACAGGCTTTTATCATCGGGGAAATTGAAAGCCAGAAAAAGCTCACTGCTGAGCTCAAAGCCCAAATTCTCTCCACGTTTAAGCCCGAAGTGTTAGAAGACCTCTACCTTCCTTATAAGATCAAAAGAAAAACCCGTGCGGCAACGGCCAAAGAAGCGGGACTGGAGCCTCTTGCTCAGTGGATTTGGGATTGTGGGCATGGCCTACAGACGCCTCATCCGGGGCAAACCTTAGAGATCTGGGCCTTTACTTTTAGGAATGAGGCCAAAGACATTCCTGATGCCGCTGCAGCCATTGCCGGGGCTCAGGATATTCTCATTGAGAGGATCTCAGAAATTCAACACCTCAGGCAACTGGTGAGAGAGCAGTTTTTCTCCAAAGGAACGATTCAAACCAAGAAGGGCAAAAAAGCAAAGCCCAACAGTAAGTTTGAAAACTACTTTGAGTACCGTGAAGGCATTGCCTCCCTGCTGCTTCCTCAAAACTCGCATCGGTATTTGGCCATGAAGCGCGGCTGGACAGAAGAGGAGCTCATTCTCTCCATTGAAGGCCCTATGGATGACGCCGAGTTTGAAAAAAATCTTCTCCGAGCGTTTGAAAATGAAGCCACCACCTTGGCTGAATCTCCAGGGCGAGAAATCCTTCTTCGCGCAGCCCACTTGGCATTTAAAGCGCACGTTCTAACGAGCATTGAAAATGAAATTCACAAGGCGTTAAGGGAAGTGGCCGATGCTTCAGCCATTGATGTGTTTGCAGAAAACCTCAGGCGACTGCTATTAGCAGCCCCTTATGGCGCTAAATCAGTCTTAGGCGTGGATCCTGGAGTGAAAACGGGATGTAAAATCGCCGTGGTTGATGATTCTGGAAAGTACATTGCAAGTACGGTCATTTTTCTCAACTCCGAAGCCGAGAGAGAAAAAGCAGGAGTCCTGCTTTGTGAGATCGTAAAAACGGGAGGACTCTCCTGCATTGCAGTCGGAAACGGAACAGCAGGCCGAGAGTCGGAAACCTTCATTCGTAAGGTTTTAGTTCAAAATGATATCAAAATCCCAGTCATCATGGTGAGCGAATCTGGAGCCAGTGTGTACAGCGCCAGTGAAGCGGCACGCGAGGAATTCCCCGATTTAGACTTAACGGTTCGCGGTGCCATTTCCATCGCAAGAAGGCTTCAAGACCCATTGGCCGAATTGGTGAAGGTGGATCCCAAGAGCATTGGAGTGGGACAGTATCAACACGACGTCTCACCGCATTCTTTAAAACGAAGCCTTGCCAGTGTCGTGGAATCTTGCGTCAACCAAGTCGGTGTGAACCTCAACACGGCTTCCTACCACTTGCTCTCCTATGTGTCGGGAATCGGTCCTAGCTTAGCTAAGTCGCTGGTGGAATTTAGAAACCAAAAGGGACTTTTTCAATCCCGAGAGGATCTCCTGAAAGTCGATCGCTTCAGTAAGAAAGCCTTTGAGCAAGCGGCCGGATTTTTACGAATCCCCAATAGTTCAAATCCTCTGGATAACACCGGCGTTCACCCAGAAAACTACGAGAAGCTCAACGCGCTTGCCCAACAACTGGGTAAGTCAGTGAAAGACTTCACCGGTTCTGGAGTTTCTCTGATTAAGAGCAACCCTGCTTTTAAAGCCCAAGTAGGTGAATTTACCTATGAGGACATCATCAAGGAACTTGAAAAACCAGGACGGGACCCACGAGAGCAGTTCACTCCATTTCAATTTCTTGAAAATGTCTTTGAGGTGAAGGATTTAAAGCCAGGCATGCTCTGCCCGGGGATTGTCACTAATGTCACCAACTTCGGAGCCTTCGTGGACATCGGCGTTCACCAAGACGGACTGGTTCACATCTCACAACTCAGTGATCACTTCGTCAAGGACCCCAAGGAAGTAGTCAGTCCCGGGGATCAGGTCAAAGTGCGAGTTCTGGAAGTGAATGTGGAGAAGAACCAAATCTCACTTTCCATGAAAAATACGCAAGAACGACCCAAAGCTCCTCCGGTGGCTGTGGCCGGAAAAAAAGGGAGCTTCTCCTCCCCTCAACCGCGCGGGGACCGAAAATTTCCCCACTCCCCTTCTCAAGCCAGTGGAGGGTCCGCGGACTCCATCAAGCGAAGAGCTCCTGGAGGACCTTCCCCGATTCATGCGCAGAAAAAGCCTAAAGAGGTGTTTAATAATGCTTTTGCCGGCCTCGCTGCTTTAAAAAGCTCACTGAAACCCAAGTGAGAGCCTGACGGCTGATTTTGAATCGATGGGCAAAAAACAAAATGAAAGGCTTGCTTCAGTCTTTTCACATGCTGAGCAAGCCTCTCACAAAAAAGTGATCAGAAGCTAATCGTGCTCCCCGCCGCGCCAGACGTGTGGCTTAGGGCCGTTAGACCTGCACTTCTGAAACGGGGCGCTTGCTAGATCCGATCGGAAGCCATAGTCCTGTCAACGCTGGGAGACGAGATTTAAGCCCACCACTCCAATCATAATTAAAACGAGAAAGAAAACTTGGAGAGGAGTAAGGGCCTGCTTAAAAAACAAAACACCAAACGTCGTAATGAGAGCCGTCCCCACGCCCGACCAAACGGCATAGGCAATGGCCAGGTCAATTTTTCTGACGGCAAGTGAAAGGCAGAAGAAACAAAGCGCATAGAAGACGACCAGCCCTAGGGTTGGCCACAGGCGAGTGAATCCTTGAGAGAATTTCAGACAGAGGGTGCCTGAGGTTTCAAAGAAAATCGCAGCCACTAACAGAACCCAGCTCATGAGGGATCGTTTGGCTTTCTTATGTCGGGCTTAGAGGAAGAAAAACGCCTTCTCCTCCTCCGACGTTTTTGCTCTTGGGGCTCAGACTGGGAGCGAGATTCCGAATGCGCGCCTGGGGATCGAGGTTGGATTTTTTCAGGCCTCGTCTCGGATCTCGGATGATTTTGAGACGGAATTCTCATCCTGAGCACTTTTTCAATTTCCTGAATCATGCGACGATCACGAGGTGTGGCGAATGTGGTGGCTTTTCCCGACATCCCCGCTCGCCCGGTGCGACCAATCCGATGAGTGTAGCTATCGGCATCAATGGGCAAGTCATAATTGATCACATGAGCCACTTCATCCACGTGAATGCCTCGCCCGGCAACATCCGTTGCAATTAAAATTCGGTACTTGCCCTCTTTAAATTCGGCTAACGCCTGTTCTCGGTGGGCTTGAATTCGATCTGAGTGAATGTAGGTGGCATCATAAATCCCAGCACTATGCAAAGAGCGCCAGACACGAGTCGCCCCTTCTTTGGAGCGGGTGAATACAATGATGCTGCCCTTTTCTTCCTCAAGGAGCTTTCTCAAAGCACGACTCTTCGAGGCCTCATCCATCCAAATGACGGTCTGCTCAACGCCTCCGGCAGCGGATTGGGGCTTTCCGATGGCAATTTTTTGGGGCTGACGCAGGATACGACTGGAGAGCTTCTCCACTTGAGGTGAAATCGTGGCTGAGAATAACAGGGTTTGTCGAGTGGCGGGGACTTCTTGCATGACGCGGGAGAGCTGAGCTGAAAAACCCATGTCGAGCATGCGATCCGCTTCATCTAAGACCACCATCTCAATGAAATCAAGCCAGAGAGATCCTCGCTCCAAGTGATCACAAAGACGCCCAGGCGTGGCCACAATGACTTGAGGATAGGTTTGAATGGCTTTGGCATCCAGCTTCATATCCACTCCTCCAATGAGGACAATGGAGCGAACCTGGCGTGGAGCTCCAAAAAGCTCCAAAGTGCCTTGAATCTGTTGGGCAATTTCTCGCGTGGGAGCTAGGATTAAACCAAACGTTCCTTCTCGACCTGCAAAACGCTCCACCATGGGTAAAACAAAGCTTGCCGTTTTACCGGTACCGGTTTGAGCTGAGGCGATGACGTCTTTCCCTTCTAAGACCACCGGGATGGTTTGGGCCTGAACAGGAGTGGGAGCGTGAAAACCCGCTTGAGAAACTAATTGAACTGCCGCTGGAGACAGCCCTAGGGACTGCCAATTGATTAACTTTTCCAATGCAGACACTCTAGCATAGCTGCGTTAAAGTCCAACCAAAATTCACTCCAAAAAGACCGGAACCCAAGAGCCATTTGATTCAAAAGGCATTTTAGGTAATAATTCAAGCCACTATGAAACTACATCCAGGCTTATTCCCCACCCGATCTGAGATCCCAGCGTTTGCGGAAATCCCTCGAATTTCAGGAAGGATACTGGTCAACGGAAAGATTTTAACCTCAGGGTTTGCAACCAAGCCCGTGATCAGTGCCTGCTCGATTCGAAACGAGCGGGATGATTCGCTGAGCTTTCCAGAAATTGGACTGACCCCTCAGCTGGATTCCGAAGGCTTTATGCAAGCGGTGGATGCAGCGGTTTTGGCCTGGAATCAAGGCCTTGGGGAATGGCCCCGAGCCCGAATGGAGGAAAGGATCGCAGCCATTGCCTCCTTTAAAGAGCAGATGCTTCAAAAACGGGATCTCATTTGCCGCCTCCTGATGTGGGAAATTGCCAAAAGCTGGAAGGACGTACAGGCCGAGTTTGACCGCACCATCCAGTACATTCATGACACGCTCGAGGCCACCAAGCAGCTCGATCGCGACTGCAGCCGAATCCAATTTGCCGAAGGGATCATGGCTCAGATCCGAAGGGCCCCCCTGGGGGTCACCCTCTGCATGGGCCCCTACAATTATCCACTAAACGAGACCTTCACCACGCTCATTCCAGCCCTGATTTTAGGAAACGTAGTGGTGGTGAAAATTCCCCGTTTTGGACAACTCATCTGGGATCCACTTCTTGAGGCTTTTCGAGATTGCTTCCCCAAAGGCGTCGTCAGCGTGGTCAACGGGCAAGGAAAAACCATCATTGCTCCGGCGATCCACTCGGGCAAAGTGGACGTATTGGCCTTCATTGGCTCAAGCGAAGTGGCGAATCAAATTAAGCAAGCCCACCCCAGGCCCCATCGTTTTCGCAGCATCTTGGGACTGGATGCCAAGAACCCGGCCCTGATTCTCCCGGATGCGGATTTAAATTTAACGGTCTCAGAATGCTTGCGAGGGAGTCTGTCCTTCAATGGACAACGGTGCACGGCACTGAAGATTCTCTTCGTTCACCGCTCGATTGCACGACCCTTCTTAGAGCAATTCACCCAATCCGTGGAGTCCCTGCGCTGCGGATTACCTTGGGATCCCGAAGTGATGATCACGCCGCTAGCTGATCCAAATAAAGTCGATCAGCTCAATGAGTACATCCGTGAGGCCGTCAATCACGGGGCAGTGCATTGCAATCCCAAGACCGGGGGCCAATCTGTGGGTTCCCTCTTCTCACCTGCCGTTTTAAGCCGAGTCTCACTTCAGTCTCAAATCACCCTTCAGGAGCAGTTTGGTCCTATTGTTCCGGTCGTAGAATACGATCGGATCGAGGAGTTTGAGGACTACATGATCCACTCTCATTATGGGATGCAAGCCAGTATCTTTGGCAAGGACCCTCATTCGATTGGTCGAATTATCGACTTGCTCTCCAATCAAGTTTGTAGGATCAATCTGAACTCGCAGTGCCAAAGAGGCCCCGATGTTTTCCCGTTTACGGGAAGAAAAAGCTCGGCCGAGGGCACTCTAAGTGTGACGGATGCCCTTCGGGCCTTTAGTATCCGCACCATGGTGGCCACCAAACAAGATACCATGGGCAAGAAGGTGATTCGAAGCATTATGGATGGGGAACACTCTCAGTTCCTCAACACCAATATTGTTCTCTAATGCCTCAAAATCCCCCGGGCTGTTGGGGACCAACGAGGGGCAAAAAACCAGCTAAAGGAGCCAACGTTCAAATGACGTATCGAAAACAGTTTTTCATTGCTTTAACGGGTGCATTGGTTGCGATTCCCACGATCGCAGGAGGTTTTTATTTCGCCTATCAAGTGGTCACGTTTTTAGGAAACTAAAAATCCTCTCAATCGGATTGAGACGAGGCATTCAACAAACGCCCCGATCGTCCTCCTTGATCCACGACAGCTCGATGTAAGTTAATTTTCCCCCCGGCTACGACTCCGGCCGAGTAGAGCGAAGGATCAATTGACTGAGATGCTCCAGCGGAGTTGGAAAGCCTAGGAAAAACGCGAGCGACGTAGGACTTTAAACCAGGATCCGACGACAGGAGCGTGAGGGTTTTCCCCAAGCTCATGCTCGGCGTGGAAGCAGGACTGGATGGGCTAACGGATGCTTTCTTCCAGTTTTTGTCCATTTGCCTGAGTTTTTCAGCAAACCCCTTGAGGATCCCTAAGCGATAAGACTTGGCTTGCACGCGAGAGATCTGTGGCTGCTGTTGTTTGAGTTGCCGAACGAGAAACTCCGTCTGTGAAAGTAAGAAGTAATAGACGTACTCCGCCATCAGCACGTTTTCTTGCGTTCCAATGATCTCCAAGGCTTTATACGACTGAAGAGTTTTTGAATCAAACTGATGAGTAAAAATCACTTGGACAAAAAAGTGTCCCGCTAAAATCCCAGCAATTCGATCCTGGTGGGCTTCAATTCTTTTTTTCTGATGACTGATGACGAGATGGGCCATTTTTCGTTTTGAGTCGAAAGCCGATCCTAGCTGGGAGTAATCCATGGCGTACTTGGCATACAACTCACGAACCTTGGTCATGGCAGCTAAGGCCTCGTTTTCATTACTTGAAGTGGCAAGAGCCAAAAGTTTCTGAACCTTATTAAATAGTTTTTCAGATTCTGGGGAGCGGGGTTGGGATTTCCAATCCAAGCAGGTGCTTTTTAGGTCCACTGATGCGTGAGAAAACTCCTGAGGAACTCCCACAATCTCACAGGCCTTTTGAAAAAGCTCTCCATGCGGCTTACCCGGGGATGCGCAACCCATTTCTAGGAGCTCAGAGCAGTACTGATGAGCCATCTCATGGCGGAGGATCGACTCCACCTGAAACCAGGAGTGCTGGCGGACCAAGGCTCTTGAAATTCGGATGACACGAGTTTCTGGATTCCATTGACCCCAGTGCGTCTGCGAGTCCATCAGCTCAATCACAGCTGGCTGAAGGCGAAGTCGATGGGCCCAACGAATGTGCTCATAGCACCGATAGAGCTCTAAGGTAACGATCCGATCCCACTGCGCCTCATTTTTGCTTCTGAATTGTTGATCCATCGTCCCCCTAGAACTACCAGAAGGGCCTTCAGATCAACACCTTAAACTCAACGTCTCTTACTCAATAGGTTCTGAAACTGAGGCAGGCAGTGATAGGGTCAGCATTCTCACCCCGTGAGCGGGGACCTCAAAGTTCATTGAGCCGATCAACAGACCAAGATCCTGCCTCTGCCAAAGATCACGCACCTGGTAGGCCTCAGGAGCAAGACCCAACAGCTCGGCACGCAAATCCAGGGACTGAGTCACGGTTTTTCGGTTTAAGATCACAACAGCAAATCCATTGGATTTTAACGGCTTCAACCAGACTTGAATCTGGGAGCGATCGTAAACTCTTTTTCCTTGGACTCCCAGGGGATCCTGGTTGACGGCAATCACCTCAGGTTGAGTGAGAATTGCAGCCACTTGAGGCGACATGGAGCGAATATCGTTGCCGGCAATTAACGGAGAAGCCAAGATGGACCAGAGGCTAAAGTGAGCTTGAGACTCCGTTTCAGTCAAAGGAGCGTTGCCGACTTCTAACATGTCCGGGTCATTCCAATGCCCTGGGCCTGCAAACTTTTCTTTACCCGCTTGGAGGTCCACAATCTTCATGATGGAATTCCAATCTGCGCGAATGTCAAAGGTGGTGCGCCACATGTGACTAATTTCTGAAGCCCATTTCCAACTGGATCCCACACCCCAATTGCAAAGACTAAAGACAATCGGATGAGGAGAGGTCTTCAGTGCATCCGACATGGCTTTATAGTGACTGTAGTAGTTCCACCACGGCCAAGCAAAACCCTCACGGACGCAAAAGTCATCCTTCACAAAGTCGACGCCCCAATCAATGAACTGCTGAGCATCTTCACGTTCATGACCAAAGCTCCCCGGGTATCCCTTGCATGTTTGAAACCCGACGCTTGTGTAAATACCCAGCTTAAAATCCTTTGCGTGAAGCCAATCAGCCAAGGCTCGAATGCCACTGGGGAAGCGAACGGGGTCGGCCACCAAAAGTCCCTGATCATTTCTTCGTTTGGCTTGCCAGCAGTCATCGAGGATCACATACCGATAACCCGCCTCCTGCATGCCACTTTGAGTCATGGCTTCAGCGGTTTCTTTGACCATCTGCTCATTGATTTCACATCCAAAGTAGTTCCAAGTATTCCAACCCATCGGAGGCGTTGCAGCGATCAAAGGATCAGGACTGCCCAGAGCAAAACTCGAATAGAACCCAAGAAAAAAAGCAAACCCCACTTGCCAACTGAATCTTAAACTCTGCACAATCCCCCCTCAACCGAACCCAAGGATCTTTAAGCAATCGAACTCGGCAATCCGCTCACTTGGATTCAATGATTTTTTCAAATTTAAATCTTCGCCTCAAAGAGGCTTTCTGCTCTTTTTTTATAATCTTGATCCTGATGACATTACAAGCATTTGTTCGATTGAATTTTTATGAAATCTTGATAAAAAAACACGATTCAACCCGTCAAAACTCATCTCATCAGTAGCCTAAAAAAATAATTCTTCGCACTCCATGCCGTATCAGAGAAGATTTAGTCAATGATCAAATCTGCTATGATTCATATTTGAATGCCTATCTTAGGATCTCATCTTATTAAAAAAAACAAAAGACTTCTCATGATGACTTTCAAAAAATAACCTAATAAAAATCATTTTAATCTGATTTAAATAACCAAAATACTAATTACCAATAAACTTCGGTACCAGATGGAGTTCCATTTTTTAAGATCTCTTTTGCCGCATTTTCATTTAATTGTTTAATCTCAAAACTAAAGGGACCTAAAAGAACTGACTGATTTGAATCAACTATTTTCCAAAGGTAAGCTCCAGGCCCATCCAGACTTGCGGCTAAGTACTTTCGATTTTCAACTCGAGAATGAACGGTTTTTTCGTTATTTTTATTTTTCAAGATCAAATACCCATCGAATTCCTTTGACCAAGAAAAAGTCAGAGGAATATTTTTCTCAGGCCTCATGTAAATGGTTGCCTGATCTCTTGGATAAAAGATGATCGGACCTTGGGTTTGACCGTCTTTTTTCACTTCAGGAACCACAGGCGCTTCCTCTGGTTGAACTGGGCGAATGACTTTTCCTTCCTCTGTTTTCACTCTGCCTTTGAGCACCTTGACTTGTTGATCCACGGTCATTCGTCCCTGGGGCTTAAATGGCCTTTTTAGGATCAACAGGGTGTTTTCAGCAAGGGTGAGAGAAGAGCCATCTTCCATCATCAGCGTCGCTTCATTGGATTTTCCGACCCAAATGGAATCAAGATTAAAAAGCTGACTCTGCTCAGAGAGCTCGTAAAATTGAGGACTGCCTGGAGGTTTCTTTTCTGCTTTGCCTCGACTGAAGAAAGCCATGGGAGCGTTAATTCCACTGAGACGATCCACCTGAAGGGACCGATAAAGAAAGACACCAAAACACACAGCGGAGGCCAAAAGCAGAAGGAGGTCAATTCTCCATTCACGAAACCACTGTTTTCCTAGATTTCTATAATCAGGTAGCTTTTGAATCCACCCTTGCAGCATCGAACTCATCGCATGTGACTCCTCATGAAGATAAAGCCTCACAGATGACCACCGTCACATCATCTTCTGAAGGGAGGTCTTTGATGCGTTTTTTTCGATCCGCTAAAAGCTTGTTCAGAAGGTAATCAGCCTGCAATCGTCCATTGGATTTTAAGGCTTTCCTCAATTGCCTTCGGTCATAAAGATTGGTGCCGTTCTCCATGCACTCGACTAAGCCATCGGTATACAGAACAAGCCTGCTACCAGAAATCCAGGGATAGGTTTCCATTTCCTCATAGACCGTATCAGGTGCATAGCCCAGAGGGACACTGGCTTTACCTATCGATTTAACTTCTAAGTCTGAACTCTCAGGTGACTTCATTAATGCATAGGGAAGATTATGGCCCGCGTTGGCCACCCTTAGTTTTTCCTCATCCGGGTCAATAATTGCCGTAAAAAAAGTCATGCCAATCGCACCTTTAGCAGCTTGGTAAACCACCTGGTTAAAGTAGTTATTAATGAGCCTTGGATCAATCTCCTGATTGGGCAACGTCTTGAGCCAACTCTCAAGAATTGATAACCCCCCTCGAACTGTCGCTGTAATCAGAGCAGAGGACGTTCCATGGCCTGTCACATCTCCGATCATCAGGAGAATCAGGGGACTTCTCCCCTCTCCACGCGAATGCTCTAAATAGCCCCACCAGTCACCCCCACAATGATTGGCACTTTGAAGGTAACTTGCAATTCGAGTGGATCCCTTGGTCAAGGAGGTTTCTGGAATCAACATTTTTTGAATCTGCTCGGCAAGCTCCAGTTCCCTTTCCAAAGCCACCGCTTGCTTCGTACTCTCAATGAGCTGAAGGATCCGATCCGTCATGAGATTAAATGCGGCTTTCACCACGGAGATCTCATCTGTTCCAAAAACTGTAATTCGACTCGAGAAATCGCCTTTTCCCAGACGCTCAGCATGCAAACTCAGCTCGTTCAAAGGACGAGTGACGAGGACAGACCCCCTTCGCCCGATAAAAAGACAGAGAAAAATAAACCCAGCCGCAAGCAGAAGAGATTGAGAAGTTGCATAGGCCACTGGCTGCAGAGTCGTGGGCTCATAGGACAGAGAATGAACCGCCCAGTCCTCTCCTAGCTTCACAGAAGAAATCAAGCCCTCGCGGCCCGCCTGGCGAACTTCAGGCGTACTCGAGTCAATGGCCTTTTGGGTGAACTGCACGATATCAGTGACAGTCACCCCAGTGTCTAACAGAGCACTTTTTAGATAACTCTCCCCATCAGCGGCCCAAAGCGTATTTCCCTGAGCGTCGGCCAAAAAAATCGTATTGGCAGCAGCCGTGGTAAACCCATCCATCGCAATCACAGCCAGTCGCTGGGTTTCACCCACTTGGATCAGCGCGACCAGGTAGGGCTGCATGAGCTGAACGGACGAGGCAACAATCACCACTTTGTCGACTCCTTGATTGCTCATTTGAGCCGATCCCAGTGAAAGCTTGGAGCACGCCTGAAACAGCTCAAAGCTTTCAGCCCAAATCTCAGGGTTAATCTCCAAATCTTTCAATTGACGAGTGTAGAATTCAGAGACAACACCGGGCTTTCGGTGAGCTTTGTCACAGGGGTTTTCTCCGAGATAGATCAAGGTCTTTGACACTGCAACTTTACTGGGCTCAATCGATTTCGCAAGATTCAGGAGATTCTCAAGATGGTCTGAAATTTGAGTGGTATTAGAAATTTCGCTCTGAAAAACTGACGCAAGCTTATCTTTCTTATAAAGCTTCAGGAAGAAAAAAGTCGCTCCCCCCACAGCAGTCACAATCAGCGAGAAAATAAGACCCGTCAGCTTTGCTCGAAAAGACCAATGATCTAAAAATTTCAGAAGCAGATCTCCTGTTTTTTTATTATATTTTATTTATGTTTATTTTTAAATATACGAAAATACTCGGCAAAAAATTCCTCTCCCCACTTGAAAAAACAAAAAAATTAAATCAGAACCCCTCTTGGAGACTCCTTTTTGGTTTTATTCCTTGGACCTCCTGGCTTCTACCGGCATCCCCACCCGCCGCGGATCAAAGTCAGCTCCTTCTCGGATTTTCCCATCAACCCGAATGCCGATTGATCTACAAAAAAACTCGAGCCCAAGTCGCAATCCAAGCCGAAACGATGGCAAGGGGGTTGAGTCTCAGAAAAAACGAACTTTCAAAACAAGAGAGTATGATTTTTATCTATCCAGATCAGGGAATGCGCTCGTTTTGGATGAAAAGAACCTTGATTCCGCTCCAAATTGCGTTCTTCAACGCCCAAGGGCACCTCCTTCGACTTGAGGAGATGGCCGTTGAGCAAAACCCAGAGAATCCAACAAGGCTTTACTCCTCGGATTCAACGCAAGCGGTCATAGAGCTAAGGCCTGGGAGCCTGACTCAAAAAAAAGGCCCCACGTATCTTTGCGTTTTCTCTGAGTAAGTCTTCTCTTCGTTTTTTTTTAAAACGAATTTCAAGTGACTCAAGCTAGAAAGTTCATTTATTTTTTTCATTCAAATCAAATTATAATTGAATTATTTTTTATTTCTGTTTATTAGATTGAAATCTTTTTAAACGCGAAGATGAACTCATTATTTTTTCAAGACTTCCCCCCTCTGGACCACTCCTTGACCGAGATCATGAGAAGATGATGTTCTCACTGAGAATGGACCATGATCGTTTTTTTTAAATTTCTGATTTTTCTTACCTTCCTCATCACAGTAGAAAGCCCCATTTACGCGGCCCACCTTCCAAGTGCGCTGGAGGGGTACTTCCAAAACCAAAGTCTTTTGTTCCCGAAGGAGCAAATCCTTGTGGGGTGGATTGACTCAGATGGCTCTCAGTATCAAACGTTTGGGAACTCTCCGATACAGGATCAAGCGGCTCCCTTAGAGAGACTCTATGAAATCGGATCTCTAACCAAGCTCTTCACCACACTGAGCTTCACTCTTTTAGTTGAACAAGGCCAACTCGGATGGAACGACCCCGTAGAGCTCTTTCTGCCTGAGCTGAGGGATACACCAGCTGGTCAAATTCGCTTGATTCAACTTGCCACGCACAGCTCAGGACTCCCACGAGACCCCTTTGATCCATGGAATTTGACTGATCTCTTGAGAACCCAGTCCATCCGGAGTGGTTATCCTTACTCCAACTGCACCCATGAACAGCTCATCCACTTCTTAAAACGGGTCCATTTGAACCAAGGGCTCATGGCTTTTCAATACTCTAATGTGGGGATTTCTCTGCTGGAACGAGTACTCACTCAGGTGTCAGGGCAGGGTTTTGAGACACTCATCACCCAGCAGATCACGGAACCCCTGGGAATGGCGGGCACGACAGTGAGAATCCCCTTGGCGCAAACAGGGAGTCTGCTGCAAGGACACCATCTTTTTGGATTTCCTGTGCCACCCTTTGAACTGAAGGCCTTAGTCGGAGCAGGAGGGCTTCGATCCACAATGAGGGATCTCCTTCTTTTTGCTCAAGCACAACTGAGACCTCCTCAAACGCCCTTGGGGAACGCCATGGCGTTGACTCAAAACTTTACTTTTTCATCGTTAGGAGCGGATCTGAAACTAGGATGGATGCTTCAAAACTCTTCTCGGGGAAACCCCATCTTCTGGCACCATGGGCTGACTGATGGGTTTTCAAGCTTCCTCATGATTTACCCGGCTGATCAAAAGGCCCTCATTGTCCTGAGAAATCGAGCAGTCTTAAGCCCGATGGAAATCCCCTTTTTCCTGAACCTCATGCAAGCTCAGTAAATCTGGGAATCAAAGAGCATCAGGTGGGGTACACACTTGAAAACACCTACTTCGCGCCAAAAAAAGTCCAAAGTTTTTTAGTCTTTCGTGGATGAATCCACAGGATGACTCAGCTTGGTTCTTTTGGATCAAAGCAGGTGTTTTCTTCGTGACCAGAATTCACTCATCTCCAGCCGTGAGTTCTAGTCTCTTGATGACTTCCCCGAAGATCCATACTCTTGTCATTTTGATTTAACCCTAACTGAAGAGAGACTCCCAAAACGAAACTCAATTCAGAGAGCTTCTCTTCTGGTTCTATTCAAACCTGATCCTAAAGGTCATCAGGCGGAGTCTAACTGCCGAGCGTGTTTCGTCAATTTCTTTCGATTTTCAGCACTCAAGACTCCTTTATGATGAAACAGTTTAGAAGAGTAATCTTCCGGATAATAGTTACAGTTAATGCAGTAAGAATGAGTTTTCAAAGACTCAAAACCCCTTTCACTGCATCTCGGACAAAAGCTCATTCTCATAGTTACCTCCTTTATATTCAACCGAACCCATCGAGTTCGGCAAATCCCATTAATTCTAGAACCGTGCCAAATCCTTAAAAAAATGATATTTTTTAAAATAGATTAAATCTCATTTAAATTCATAGAGTTACACAAAAACAGCAAATCCTTCTTTCTCCTGAACAGATGCGGATTTCCGCAAGACCCTTGCACGAGACTCTCGCATTTCATGCAAGGGTAGGGTCTTGAAACAAGACCGAAGTCGAATTCCATGGATTTTCATAAAATAAAAATACTAGATAAAACTCTTTTTATTGATACTTGTTTTTTCAACGTTTTATGTTAGTCACTGAACTCACTTCAACAAAAGGATGGGTAGATTCCTGGATCGCAAACTTGAGTTCAGAGTAATTTATGACAGAGTCACATTCCTCTCCGATCAACGGGACTTTAGCTGAACACTTCAAATCGCTTTTGAATCCCGCTTGCTTTTGGATTTCCATCACGCTCTGGAGCTTAAGAATCCTGCTCCTCTGCAGCTTCATTGGAGTAAGAGTAGTCCAACTTCACCTTCCCTCTGCGCACCCTCTTGAAAATCCGATCCCTTCCCTCAACCGAGAGCCCCAGAGAAGGGGGCAAGCCACCACTCCGGCTGAACTGGGTATCCAAATTCAAAACTTTACCCCATCACTCTCCCACACGCTTTTGACCTTCAGTCAGGGAATGACTGGATTGGCTTTTCTCTCCACATGGGTAGTGAGAAAGTTTTGGATCAAAAAACTCTCGGCTCTTCTGGATCAGAGGCTTGAGCCACTTGAGCAGTTTAAGGCCTCCGTCCACCTTATTTCATCCAACCCTCTCTTGGAGAAGGCCCCGCCGATTTCAGGTCTTTTAGAACTGGATTCACTTCTCGTTGAGGTTTGGACGAATCAACACGACCTAAGGCAATCTCTACAGGATTCACAAGTCAAACTCGCTCAGCTGAAAGCCCAAGAGTTCACCCATCAGGCCCAAAAACATCTGATTCATGACCTTGAAAAGCTCGGGAAAGCCTTAAAGAACCAACTTCAACTCTTTGAAAAGAGCCAAAAAAATCCCTCAATGCAAAGCGAAGTCTTTGAATTAATGAAAGAAACCGTCGATCAACTGGGTCGACAAATGGCCGCAGGAAAATATCTGGTGAATCTCGAGCCCCAATCGCTACCGGTCCAAAACCTGGTTCCCACCCTTCGACTGGCCATCGAAGATGCTTGGTATTCCATCCATTCGAGTCCTGCCCCAACGATCGAATGTCAACTTCCCGATGAAGAGATCCTCCTGGCTCATGACCGAGACCTGCTCAGAAGAGCGCTCGCCAACCTCATACAAAATGCTTTGCACGCTAAACGGGAACGCCTCAGAGTTTCTTTATCTGGAGCCCATCGCCCCCTTTGCATTCGAGTAGAGGATGACGGTCCTGGGGTTCCCGCAAGTGAGGTGGGACTTTATTTACAAGGTAGAAAAAGCTCTACCAAAGCCGATCGACCTGCATTAGGACTGGCTTCCGCTGCCTATATCGTCCGCTCCCATGGGGGACGGATCATCTATGAGACCTCTTCTCTGGGTGGAGCCTGCTTTCAGGTGCTCTTATGATTGAATCTGCCCAGGCGAAACTCCTTCTCGTCGATGATGACCCACTCGTTCTTCGAACCCTCAAAATGAGTTTTCAGAATCACTATGAGATCAAAACAGCGACCTCCGTTCCTTTGGCCAAAGCGGTTCTCAACAATAACTTAATCGATCTCATTGTCACTGATTTGAATTTTGAGGCTCAAGCCGAAGACGGACTGGTTTTAATGGACTGGATCTCGATGAATTTTCATGAAATCCCCATTGTGGTCTTCAGCAATGACAAGAAAACAAAACGAATCGTCCAAGCAACCCAAAGGCGACACACTCAGTTTATTGCCAAAGATGATGATACCGAGATCGACTTACAAAATGCGATTGAAACGGGGCTCATTCAAAAAAAACTCCAAGCCTCCCATAAGAATGGAGCATTTGATTTTTTAACGGCATCTCCTAAAATGAAAAAAGTTCTCATGGAGGTGGACAAAATCTCGGCTCGAGGCCAATCACCCTCCATCCTCATCACGGGTGAGAGCGGCACGGGAAAAGAGTACATGGCTAAAACCATTGCCTCTCGAAGCAAAAAAACCTTAATCACAGCCAACATGGCTGCCATCCCAAAAGACATGGCCGAATCCGAGCTCTTTGGCCACTGCAAAGGGGCTTTCACAGGTGCCTTAACGGATAAGGTGGGACTCATTGAACATGCCCATAACGGAATTTTTTTTCTCGATGAGATCGGGGATTGCTCCTTGGATCTACAGGCCAAACTCCTTCGAGTCATTCAAGAGGGGGAAGTGCGACGCTTAGGAGATTCAAAGCCTAGAAAAGTTTCAGTCCAATTCATCTCAGCCACAAATAAGAACATCCCTCGAATGATTCTCTTAGATGAGTTTCGGGAGGATCTGTACTATCGCCTCAATACCTTTGAAGTTCACATCCCCCCTCTCCGACAAAGGCCTGAGGACGTGCAACTCTATCTGACCAAGTACATTCAGGAGTTCTCAGACGGTCACCCCTTCCCCATTCGTGCTCAGGCCCTCCCCCTCCTGCTTTCTTATGGCTGGCCTGGAAACGTAAGAGAGCTCTCCCACTTTGCTCAAAAAGTTGTGACGCTTTGTGAAAAGCAAGAGTTGGATGAAGAAGCCGTCTTAAACTACCTCCTCAAAAAAACGGAGACCCTCGATTTCGACTCCTCTGACGATCGCTCCAAACTCATTCACGCCCTCGAGCAATCTAAGGGGAACCGGACTCATGCAGCAAAGATTTTAGGGAAAAACCCATCCACCGTGCATCGCCAGATCAAGCACTATGGGATCTCGATCCCCTCTCGCATGGAAGCCTTACCCGAGACGACCCAAAAAAATGTGCTCAGTTAAAAAAAGGGGTCTACTCACTTGATGGTGGGTGCCATTCAAAAAAAGCTGAAAAAGTTGAAGGCAGAGCCGATGGATGGCGGAGAAGGAGGGATTCGAACCCTCGTTACCCGTTAAGGTAAACACGCTTTCGAGGCGTGCGGTTTCAACCACTCACCCACCTCTCCGTTTTATCCATATTTTCAACGAGTTGCAAACGCTTGATCTGACTTGCGTTTTTCAAGCTCGCCAAGAAGGATGCTTGTACCTCATTGCATGGGGTTGCGTCAAGTTGCACTGAATGGTGTGCAGAAGTCGAATCGACTTAAAACTAATGTCTTTGTGATTCACCGAAACTCAGGATGCAATTTCTACCTGATTGCAGGGGGTGGGTGCACGAATAGCTCTCGGGCCTTAAAGACCCCAGCTTCCCTTGGCATTAGCCCGCCTTGCGTTTCTCAGAGCTTGCAATTTTCGGAACTATTCCATCCTCATATCGTCTGATCTTCTCCTCCACGCGCACTTTCCTGAGCTCCGTGGGTGAAGTTTTAAGACACTTGTCATCTCGAATTTAAGGCGGGCAAAGTATCTAGAAACTTCTGCCGTGCTTTTTAGATTTTACCCCAGAAAAGTTTTACGCAATCTCTTGCTATTGCGAGAACCAGATACCTCAATTTCAAGAACTTTCTCAATCAAGCAAGTCCACAGAGGAGATCACCAGGATGTTTCAAAAACCTCCAGCACGGGTCCTAACCCCCCCTAATTCATTTCCCTCTAGATCGCACAGGGTCACGCAAACCGAGCCAAGACCAACCGAGGGATTCACCAAACTCCAATGGGCTTGAATCAATTGATCCATCTTTTGACCAAAGTACTCACACAAGGTCTCACAAGTCGGCGCTTGCCTCACGGATTCTAAAACTTTGGGGTTTTCATTTAAGTAGGTCCCTCTGAGATCCAAAAGAATTGCCTCCACTTGAGCTCTTAGATCCACCAGATCGACAATCTTTCCCTGAACGACCTCGCCCGCCAAAACCAGTTGTAACCTCCAAAGGTGAGAATGAGGCTCTTCATAGCCAGATAACGAGTGGGAGGCCTCAAATTGAAATTCAGTGATTAATTCAGCTTTCATCTGGGATTCACTTTTTGGGGGCTAAAACCTTATCCCCTGGAAGAACGCGAGGAGTGAGCCCAACTCACCGATGCGCCTTGACCTCGGGATTCATCAATTCGAACTTTCAATCCCGAGACTCCAGCAAACAAACGGTTGGATTCAAACACCTGAACGAGGCGATCACAGAACTCATGAGCCAGCGTTTCAGTCGTTACGTTATCTAAGGGCAGTAAAACCACCTCATCTGCAGGCAGAAGGTAGCGTTTTTGACATAGAATAAATTCAAACTCAGCTGCAGATTGGGAGCGGACCTGAAAAAAAGGACACTTCTCGGCAATCAGAATTTTCTCATCCCACTGCTGACAGATCTGTTTGATTTGCTCCTTAAATACCGAAAATGAGATCAACTGATTCAGTGAAGTATCGAGTAATTGAATTTCGACTTCCACTTGGTAATTGTGCCCATGAAGTGCCTCTTTGCTGCCATCGGGAAAAACCGTCATATGGGCAGAAGAGAACTTAAAGGCTTCTTTCGAAAGGATAATGGAACACGGACGAGCATTCATCGGTTAGGAAGGCTTTTATCAGACTCCAAGAGGAAAAGCTAGTGCCTCAAGCCTAGCTCTGATCGACCAGACTGAGGATCTCTCAGTAGAATCCCAGCCATCACTCCTAGGCTCAGAGCCACTAAAGCCAGGCCCAAAGGGTTTCTCCTCCCCAACTCATCCACGCGATGAGTGATGGCTTGAAGATCACATTCATCCACCATCCGCTCCACGTCGGCTCTCACTTGATGCGCAGCCTTTAAAATTGCCTCAAGCCCATCGTCCCGCGAAGAATCCAAAGTGGCTTTGCCCTGAAACTCTGAGTTTTCTTCCATGTCCTACTCTCCTCGTGGTTGGGGCTGCTGTTTTTGCTCCACCCACTCTTAGCAACCCACATACCAAAATCAGCCGCGCTTAAAATTCAAGGAGTCTAAAAATCGCCTGAGCTCACCTTTTGGCATCCATCTTGGATCTCTCAACACCGAGAGGGCTTTTTTGCCCTCCACCCAAAAACGGATCTCCCACTCAACACTCATCCAGGAAAATGGCTTTATGGACTCAAAAGAAATCCCGCTACAACTCAGACCCCAAACCACTTCCCCCTTAAGCCCCCCCCAAGTGAGTGAATCCCTCTCGTTGGCCATCGGATGTTTTTTGTTGGGCTATTGGATCGGCAGGAAGAAAACGAAGTGGTTGATGCAGCAATCCTCGCAAGTGGGCAAGGACTTAGGTTCTTTTGTTGTCACCTGCGCTTCAGAAGCTTGGATCAAAAAAAATAAAATCCAAAAGACCGACGCTCACACCCCCTTGAGCACTCAGCCTGAATCGGTGACTCCAATGGCATGAGTCTTCACGCGATCAGCAAACTCATACTGACGAAGCTTGGCAATGGCGGCTTGAAATCCGCTTTTCACCATATCGGCCATCTTTTTGGGCGAAAGACTAAAGTGCTCTCCGTAAAAAAGCTGCGCATCGGAGGGACTCGGATGGATGTAAATGGTATCAATGTCCATTCGATAATTGAGCTGCACCTCAAGGATTTCACAAATCCTCTGACGATGAGCGTCTGAAATCCCCTCTTGTCGACAGTACTTGGAGACAGCATCAATGGCATTTCGGTTTGAGGTCTTATTAAAAATATGATTATTGATCTTCTGCTCAATTAAAAGGTAGATGGATTGAATCATGATGGCTGGAATCCCCTCGTTGATCAAAGCAGAGGGATCATGAGACACATGAAGTGGTTGATGCGTGTAACTTGCAATCACCAAATCCGCCCCCCCATCCACTGCAATATGAGAGGAAAGCGTGTCTCGAATTTCTCCATCAATGTAATAGGCCAACTGGTTGCGCGTTCGAATGGGGTAGGGACTAAAAATCACGGGTAACGCCGTACTGGCAGCGCAGGCCTCTGAAATTCCCACGTCGTTTTCATACTGACACGTCAAATCATGAGGAGGCGGTTGATAACTGAATTTTCCGAAAACGACTTTTCTAGAATGATTCAACTGCGTTCCGACAATAAATAAATCAGCCAGGTAATCCTGAAACCGATTGGACAACAGCACTTCTTCTCTCATGTACTGCTCAATGCCGTGAGTCGAAAAAATTCCACTCATTTTAAACCACTTAAACTGAAGGAAGGAGTCCAAGTCTCCATTGAGCAGTTCAGAGAAGCTTTTGCGAATTTTCTTAAGCTGACCTAACTGCTCAGCCATACCTAGATTGGGCTTGATCTTAAACATTTTCTGATACGTGAGCCTAGGTAACTCCTTGGGAGTAAGAAAGGCTCGATCGGCTTCCGTGGGAGTTTTTCCTAAAAAAGAATTCACAATATTATCTAAAGAATAGCCCGCTGCTAAGTAGGAAGAAATGATCGATCCCGCACTGGAACCCACAAACAAGGAGATATCCATAGGGCCCGGCTTCGGAGCAGGCCCATTTACCGGGGCCATGCCACCAAAAAACTTAAAGCCCTGCTCTTGCAATGCGAGGGCAACACCTAAGTGAAACGCTCCAGCTTTAGTGGCCCCACCGCTGCACACAAAAGCAATCTTGCGCTTCGGCCCAATTTTAATCCTCTCCTCACGGCTCGAAGTGTCACCCTTCATACCAATAAGATTACTTGAATTTAAAGCTCATGGAAATACAATTGAAACTAGACCTATGAATCCTAAAGAACGCACTGCACAAGGAAGTTGGATTTCGATCCTGCAATATGCCACGGAAAAGGACATCAGCATATCAACGATCAGGCGTTACATTAAAGCCGATAAGATCCAATATAAGATTGACCATGGCCGCTACCTGATTTGGGATGAGAGTCCATCCCCTCCCAAAACGACTCCGCATGATGCTTCACCTGCTTTTGATGAAGTCCATTTAAAACTTCAAAGGGCCGAGGAAGAAATCGCGGAGCTTAAAACCCTGATCGCTTTCTATGAAGAAAAAATCTCACCTTAACTCTCAACATCGCCTGAGCTCCTCTCTCCGAATTTCGCTTGCCCTGATGGGGCTAGGCCTAGCCCTTCAAGCCCAAGGCAATCCAGAACTCGATCACCAGTACGATCCCTTCACCGTGGCCACGTTGAAAGCCTGGGACAATGTGGATGGACTGTTCAATGAGACCGTTCAACAAGCATTTCAAGAGTACTTCTCTGAGCAAAATCGTTTCACCGTCACAGACCTCTCAGCGGCTGACTTTCTCTTGAGTCAATCGAAGATCCCTTATCCCAAAATTATTTCTGATCCCGATATCCTCAAACAACTCGCACGCTCCAGTAAGAGCCAAACCCTCCTTCGAACTCGAATCATCAAAGAAGGCCCCCAGTATCGCATCAGTCTGGATTGGCTCTTAGCTCCTCAAATGGATCTCATCGCTCATCAGGAAGCCTTTTTAGAGGACATCCAAACTGAACACGACTCTCTATCTTCACGACTCATTCCACTGCTCAAATCCAATTTAAATCAGCTTCTGGCTCAAGTGCCCTTTATTGCTCAAGTCACAGGGCGAGACGGCCCCTCAGTCACCGTTAACTTAGGTCAATCCTCAGGGCTTGAGCCCGGGGATGTCTTAGAAATTGGAACCCTCAGCGCCGTAAAAAAACATCCCCTCTTAAAAAAGATCGTGGATTGGCAGTTCAGCCGCAGCGGACGAGTTGAAGTCTTACAAGTCGAAGATCAGATTGCGTTCTGTAAAGTCCTCTCCGAAGAACCTTCTCAGGAAATTCTAAGGAGCCAGAAGGTGCTGCACATTCAGAAGCGAGTTAAAACTCCTGCCCAAGAACCCTCAACCCCCGAACCAACGCAGCCTAAACAGCCTGCTCTACAAGTCGAAGATCAAGAACCCAAGCTTTTTACTTTGGGTTTCTCCCTTTTTCCAGGCTCCTTGGATCGCCAATTCAGCGCCACCGGCGCTCCCTCCTATTCCGGCGGAGGGCTCAGCGTTGGATCCCAGGCCTTAGGCGAAGTCATCCTCACACGGCGGTGGTTCTCCGGGATTGAGTTTAGGTACTCGCTTGCCCAGTTCTTTCAAAAAGATTTGGCTTCAGGGGCTCAATCGGCTGCGTCTCAACAAGGAGGGGTTGTTAGTTCCCTATTTTCCTACAAAATCTACGCAGGCTATTGGTTCCTCCAGCCCGAGAGCCCGTTAAAACCTCGTGCTTGGATTAAAATGACTTACAATCCTGAGTCATATCATCTTCCGACCAGCTCAACGGAACTCACAGGCCCCTTAGATTTCAGCGCTCTGCTGATCGGACTAGGAGGCGAACTCCCGATTCGAGAAAACTCAGGAATCATGGGTCATCTCAGCTATCGCTTATTGAGCTCCGTTTCCAGCACGTGGGTCACTTCTTCGGTCAATACTTCCACCAAAATGGACTTCTACCTGGGTGCGTATTACCGGATTTACCCTGAGCTGAGCATCAAATTAGGGATCGATGTTTCCACTTCTCAGGTCATTTTCAGCACCTCTGAAAATATTGATCAAAAAATGGTTTCTTTCGCCCCGACCCTCTTATACTACTTTTAGTCCTATGTCCTCCAAATCAAATGACGGGAAGAAGGATCCAGCTCAACGGATCGAAGAGCTAGTGGATCAGGTCGACTACCATAATCACCGCTACTATGTTCTGGATGATCCAGAGATCTCAGATGCAGCCTATGATCAGCTGTTCAGACAACTGCAAGAACTAGAAGAGAAATATCCTGCCTTAAAAAAACCCAACTCCCCCACGACACGTGTAGGCGGCCAACCACTCGAGCAATTTGAAAAAGCCAAACACCGAGTCCCGATGCTCTCCTTAGCCAATGCGCTTAGCCGAGAGGAATTCCTCGAGTTTGACACGCGAGTTCATAAACTCCTAGAACAACCCGAGAGTGCGCCGATTGAGTATTTTATGGAGCTCAAATTCGACGGGCTTTCCATGAACCTCACCTATGAAAATGGGCTTCTCAAGCAAGCCGGCACCCGGGGCGATGGAGAAACCGGAGAAGACGTCACTCAAAACGCACGAACGATCCACAGTATTCCACTCCGACTCAAAACACCTCATCCCCCTGAGCTAATTGAAATTCGAGGCGAGGTCATCTTACCCATTGAAGCCTTTGAGACTCTCAATGAGGACCAATTAAAGAAGGGCCAAAAACCGTTTGCCAACCCTCGCAATGCCGCTGCCGGCGCCATTCGACAACTCGACCCTGGGATTACCGCTCAGAGGCCACTGAGTTTCTTTGCTTACGGAATGGGTTACGCCTCTGGACTCGCCATGAAGACCATGAGCGAATATGAGGACTTGCTCATGCAATGGGGCTTCCAAGTTGGACAATGGCGAAAAGTAGGTCTGGGAACTCAAGCCGTCCTTGATTTTTATGATCAAATTGAATCCAAGCGAGACTCGCTCCCCTTTGAAATCGATGGCATCGTCGTTAAACTCAATTCACTCCAAGCCATCGACCGGGCTGGAAGTATTTCACGCAGTCCTCGAGGGATGATCGCATTTAAGTACCCCGCTCGCCAAGAGACAACACAAATTGAAGACATCCTCGTCCAAGTGGGGCGCACCGGGGCACTGACTCCAGTTGCTATTGTGAGTCCCGTGCAATTGGGCGGCGCGACCGTTCGTCGAGCCACTCTTCACAATCAAGATGAGATTGATCGGAAAGATATCCGAATTGGAGATCGCGTGGTGATTCAACGCGCGGGAGATGTCATTCCTGAAGTGGTCAAAGTCATCACCGAGGTCAGAACCGGAAAAGAAAAAAAGTTTACTCTCCCGTCTTCCTGCCCCGTATGCCATGCCCCAGTGGAGAGAAAACCCGGGGAAGCGGCCGTGCGATGCACAAGCCGCAACTGCATCGCCCAACTCAAGGAGCGAATTCGACATTTGGCCATGAAAGATGCCCTCAATATTGAGGAATTGGGAGATAAGACCGTTGAGCAACTTGTGGATGCGGGGTTGATCAAAAAATACTCCGATCTGTTTCGACTCACAGATAAGGACCTGTTGAAGTTGGAAGGGTTTGCAGAAAAATCGAGTCAAAACCTCATTGCCTCGATTCAAAAGTCACGAAGCCCAGAATTGTATCGATTGATCTTTGGTCTCGGCATTCGACACATTGGGGAGCGCACTGCAAAAACCTTGGCTCAATACTTTGGAACCCTCCAACCGCTCATGAAAGCCACGCTCGATGAGCTCATTGCAATCCCTGAAGTCGGCCCGGGGAGCGCAAAAAGTATCACGCAATACTTCAACGATCCTGAACATCGCAGTGAACTGGAGGACTTATTAAACTACCTCAGCCCCCTTTCCGCTAGGCCGCCTGGCTCTGAGTCAGGCCCGGGAAAACTGGCTGGGAAGATTTTTGTCCTCACCGGCACTCTCCCCACACTCTCACGATCTGATGCCACTCGTCGAATCGAGGAGCAAGGCGCCAAGGTCTCCTCCAGTGTTTCAAAAAAGACTCACTTCGTGGTTGCGGGCCAAGAAGCAGGCAGCAAACTTGAGAAGGCCCGAGAGTTGGGAGTCAAGATCCTCAATGAAGAAGAGCTTTTAGCTCTATTGGAGTAGCACGTCTCTAACGTTTACGACCGGTTTGGGAGACGCGTAGTGCCTGCATTTTTCCGTTCTCCAGATCTTTTAAGCGCTTATCCCAGCGGTCCCGAAACGTGAGGTACTTCGATTGTACAGTGGTGTAGCGATATAAAGCCGACGCCGTGGGTTTACTCATCAACTGAAGGGTCGCCATGATTTGATCCAAGATCTTCCTGCGCTCGTTGGGAGGAGTTTTCTCGGCTCCTGAAAAATACTGATTGTAAAGGTTATTGAGCTGATCAATGAGAGGATCGGCTCGAGTCATCAGATCCAGGAGTTTTTCCGTCGTATTTTCAGCTGAGGAGAACTCATATTGCTGTTTTTTTCTTTTCTCCTCTTGCTCTTCAGCCTCGCGCTCATCTTCACGCTGTCGAATCCTTTTTCGAACCGCTTCTTCGTCATCTCTTGCCATGCCTATAATTTAACATGAAGAGTTAAAAAATCAAAAGAGCTTTGGCAACTCTTCAATCCTATCGATTGCCCGAATCTTCAATGCAGCAGATCCCTCAATTCGATCCAAAACGGACTTCGACAGACTGCGTGGTAAAACCACCCCTTGAAACCCTTGCCTTTTGGCTTCCTCTACACGCAGGTCACATTGACTCACCCGTCGCACCTCCCCTGTAAGCCCCACCTCACCCACAAAGGCCCAGCCTAAAGGAAGGGCTCGCTCCTCAAAGCTCGACCAAATGGCAGCCACTGCGGCAAGATCACACGCAGGCTCCGTGATTTTCAATCCCCCGGCGATATTAAAGAATAAATCCTGCTCCGCTAACTTTAAGCGCAGGTGTTTTTCCAGGATTGCAGCCAAAAGAGAGATCCGGTTTCCATCCATTCCAACGGAGGTCCTCCTGGGAACCGCAAGCCCAGAGGGAGTGACAAGGGCTTGAAACTCCACTAAAAGGGGGCGCGAGCCTTCGATCGGAGAGCCCACCGCCGTTCCTGAAACAGCTTCAAGCCGCTCACTTAAAAACAAGGCTGAAGGATTAGTGACTTCAACCAAGCCTTCTGAGTCCATCTCAAACACCCCTAACTCGCGAGTGCTCCCAAATCGATTCTTCACCGTCCTCAGGAGGCGATAGCTCTGACCGCTTTCTCCCTCAAAGTACAACACTGTATCCACCATGTGCTCCACGGTCTTAGGACCAGCAATGGCCCCATCTTTGGTCACATGGCCCACCAACCACACACAAATCCCAGCCGTCTTAGCTAGGGTCATCAGACGAACCGTGACTTCCCTCAGTTGGCCTACACTTCCCGGGGCTGAAGGACAGTAAGAGGTTGAGACCGTTTGTAAAGAGTCCACGATTAAAACATCGGGCCTTAACTCCTTCACCGACGCAAAGATTTTCTCCAACTGGGTCTCAGATGCTAAAAAGATCTTTCCCCTCCCATGGACTCCTAAGCGACTGGAGCGAAGACGAATTTGCTCCACGGATTCTTCTCCACTGGCGTAGAAAACTTTTGAATCCGGATTTTTCTGACTTAAGCCTGCTGCCATTTGAAGCAGCAAGGTGCTTTTTCCGATGCCAGGATCCCCACCCAGCAAAATGAGGCTATCTCGAACCAGTCCTCCCCCTAAGACTCGGTCCAGCTCCACAAGACCCGTTGAACATCGGCTCTGAGGCTTTCCTGCTTCAGCCGACGCGCTGCCCAACTCCTGAACAGGGGCAGCAGTAAAATCCAGACCCTCTAAGGGGCTTGCTGCCTTCTCCCGCTCGCTGAACTCGATGAACTCCTCACGCATGGCCGAAAGAGAGCCGGCCTCTGCAGGGGCGACCTGAGTTTCTTCGCTCAAAGAATTCCAAGCCCCACAGCCTGAGCACTTGCCTAACCACTTATGGGAACTGTAGCCACAACTTCGGCAAACGTAATGAACTTTGATTTTTCCCATCTTTACTTAACTCACCTAACTTCTCATATTGAATTGCCCGAATGGAGCAAGGTTCGCTTGACGGCTTGCCTCCAGCGGGTAAATGCCTCTTGTCTTTGAGCTTGAGAGTACTGAGGATGAAACGCACGATCTTCCTGCCAGGTTTTCTCAATCTCACTTAAATCCGTCCAAATCTTAGCTCCTAAGCCTGCGGCAAACACGGCTCCAAGACTCGTGGTTTCCCTCACTTTGGGTCGTCTTAGGGTTAAGTTCAGAACATCCGCTTGAAACTGCATGAGCAAGTCATTGGCTGAAGCTCCACCATCCACGTTCATCTGAGTCAAGGGCTGTCCCAGGTCTTTTTGCATCGCCTCTAAAATCTCCACATTCTGAAACGCGATCCCCTCTAAAACAGCACGAGCCATGTGAGCTTGGGTCGTGCCTCGCGTGATGCCCGTAAACAAGCCTGTTGCATTAGGATCCCAATGAGGAGCACCAAAACCCGTTAAAGCAGGAACAAAGACCACCCCGTCCGTACTGGGGACCGACGCGGCCAGACTCTCAATCTCTGAGGATTCCCGAATCCACCTGAGCCCATCGCGAACCCATTGAACCGCGGCGCCTGCAATAAATGCACTCCCTTCTAAAGCATAAGTCGTATCTCCGGGCTTCAGCGTCCAAGCCACTGTGGTGAGGAGCCGGTGCTGACTCCAAGCCGGTTTTTTACCCGTGTTTAACAGTAAAAATGCCCCAGTGCCATAGGTACATTTAGCAGACCCTTCCCTCAAGCAGGCTTGCCCCATCAACGCCGACTGCTGATCCCCTAAAATACCGGTGATGGGAATTCCATCGGCGAGGCCAGGAAAACCTCGGGTCTTGGCAAACGTTCCCACCGACGGATGCACCTCAGGCCAAATCTCAAGAGGAACCCCCAGGGTTTCACACAACTGAGAAGAAAACTGAAGCTGGTTTAAATCAAAGCACAAGGTGCGTGAGGCGTTACTCGACTCCGTCGCATGCACTGCACCAGAGGACAGCCGCGCAAGTAAGTAACTATCCACCGTACCCGCAGCCAGTCGCCCGGCTTGGTGAGCCGCCTTCACCTCCGACCAATTCTCTAAAGCCCACGCGGCTTTCGTGCCTGAGAAATAGGGATCCAAAAGCAGTCCTGTTGCCTTTTGAAAAGCAGGCTCCAAACCCTGACTTTTGAGCCACTCACAACGCTCAGACGTTCTACGGTCCTGCCAAACAATGGCTCGCCCCAGCGGCTGATTCGTTTTTTTATCCCAAAAACACAGCGTCTCACGCTGATTGGTGATCCCAATGGCTGCGATCCGCTTGGAGTCTAAGCCTTGAACCGCCTGACCCACGGCTTGCACCACCGAGCGATCAATCGCTGTCAAATCATGCTCCACCCAACCCGGCTTAGGAAAGCACTGATCAAAATCCACACTCGCCTGAGCCACTTCATGTAAGTTTCGATC
Organism: Bdellovibrionia bacterium; assembly: GCA_049424145.1. Lineage (GTDB taxonomy): Bacteria > Bdellovibrionota > UBA1018 > UBA1018 > UBA1018 > JBMSSC01. The sequence continues at coordinate 7,158 of JBMSSC010000006.1, read as the reverse complement.
CACAACAAACGCCGTGGTACCGGTAGTGCCTTGATCAATTGCTAGGATATAGTCCATTTGGGAACCCCTTCAATAAGATGAAGCCGGGGTGTTGTTCACCCCATCGAGCCTTAAGCCCAAGACTCATGACGACCTCTGAGCTGCACTTTCTAAGAAATGATACGCCGCCGTTGCAGCCAACCGGGCGGTTTTCTCTCCTGAATCATGCAAGGGATTGAGTTCAAAAACCCCCAAAGAACACGCCTCTTTTTGAGCGCCTGCAAACTCCATCATTTCGATGATTTCGGAGGACGTAAAGCCCTCAGCTTGTGGAGCGGAAACACCGGGAGCATAGGCTTGGGAGAGGGAATCTAAATCCAAGCTCACCACGATAAAATCACAGTGGGCTTGAAGATACGCAAACTTCTTTTTAAACTGAGGGACCGCCCGACCTCCCCTGAGCTTTTGAAAAGGCACCACACTCACCCCACGGGCTTGGACATACTCCCAGAGCTCAGGCGCGTTACAATGCGACTGGATCCCAAATTCGATGAAATGTTTCGGCTTTAAAATTCCTGACTCAAGTGCCAAATAAAACGGCGAGCCGCTCGTGATTCGAGGAGCAGGTTTTCTGACATCTAAGTGAGCATCCAGATTAATGCACCCCAGCGTCCACTTCTTGGGACCCCTTTTTTTACTCAGAGCGTTAAAGACTCCCTGCAAGTGAGAGAATCCATGATCATGTCCTCCTCCGACCACAACCGAGCAGGAGTACTCCTCATGGGCTTGAGCAATAAACTGGGAGGCCAATTCGTGATTCCGAGCTACATCACTGCCGAGCCCTGGAACATCGCCTAAATCCTCAGTGCCGAGCTGAATCGGGAGCCTGCCCCTCAAGGAACGAAACACGGAACGAAACGCCTTTGGTCCTAACGACGCCCCGAGTCGTCCTCCCACTTCCATCACCCCTTGGTGATCTGAAACTCCAATGATGCAAAATTTGATTCGCTCCAACATTTGCTATAAAATTACTTTTACCTGGAAAATAAAAAAATGGACAATTTTATCGAGAAAAAATGGTTCGTGTTTGTCAAAGAAAAGCATGAAGGTCCGTTCTCTATTGAGGAACTACAGACCCGCCTGGATGCAGGACTATCCCTTGAGCACACCTACATTTGGAGAGAAGGGATGCCGGATTGGAAGATTGCGGCTAACTCACCTCAGTTCACCGAAGCTCTCCATGAATTTAAAAATGCAACATCTCGCTTCACTGCTGAGTCAACGAACCCCTTTAAAACCTCTTATGCTGGGGAAAAAACCTTTCCCATCTCCAATGACTCAGAGCAGGAGAGACTCACCCACGAGCCGACCCTCGAGGAGTCAGAAACCGACTCCCCTGAGGAGCAAGCTCTGGAGGCGCATGCCGACCATCAAAAATCAGAGACCCCAGCGGCTTTGATCAAAACTCCGTCCTGGCTCAATCGATCTTTTCCTTCTTGGAGCAAAACCAAGCTACTTGCCACTTTAAGCGTTCTAGCTTTGGGCAGTGCCTCATTCTTTTTCTACACCCACCCTGAAGCTCTCACCTCTGCTCAAAACTGGAAGCAGAGAGCCCTGACCTCACTAACGGATCAGTTCCCCGAAGTGGGCAACTGGGTTTATATTTTACCCGAGCTGAACCTTATCGAAGCCGAAAGATCTGAGTTTAAGACAGCGGCCAAAGCCAATCTTAAAAAAGTTGGCCCTCGCTTTGCCATCGGCTTACTTCAAGGGGATCCGCTATTTCCTGAGCTCGTTTTTGCTGCGAACGTTCCGGATGGGTTTGCGCTTCATGTGAAGATTGCCGGCGTTCCAGAGACGCTATTAAGTCTCCACTCGTTTGAATCGGAAGTGGAAGTCATCTTCAACCATCGAATGGCTCGAAGCGGTACGCTGAGCCTGGAGAATGGAAAACCGCTGACTCGCGGAGAGTATGTAGTGGCCATTTCTGCAGCTCAAACCCAACTCCCCGGTCTTCAGGATCTAATTCCCCGGATTTCCTTAATCCCCTTGGCCAATTCTCCTCTCGGAAAAGATGAGACGGAGCAAGTCATTGGATTTAAGACCTATTTTCTGGGTGGCCCCAAGGACGAGTACTACATGAGCAGCCTTCAAGAGTACCAAAGAAGGCTTCACGAAAAAGCTCAAGGAGAGATCCGAGAGCTCAAGGAGTACCTCAGTACGCTTGAGGAGCAGCTAAAAACCAGCCAAGCTCAGTTTGCCACTTTAAAGCTGAAGAAAAAATGGGATCCCTTTCATGCAAAGTGGATGAAACTTCAAGCCAATCTCACCCAAATCTTCTCCCAATGGACAACTGAGACCTTTGAAAACCAATTTTATTATGGTTCCATTTATGAGGACATCCAATCGCTTGCTGCCTCGGTCCAAAAGATTCATGATTTAGAGGATCAAACCTTCAAAAGTGCTCAAGCGCCAAAACTGCTTGCCAAGGAGCTCGAGGATAGCAAGAGTTTAATCCATGACCAACTCCTCTCGTTGCACGGCCAGATTGATGAGGCTGAAAAAAACATCCCTACCGCCCCTCGTAGAGAAAAAACCCAATAAAAACGGGAACAGGGATCTCAAAAAATCGTGCTTCAGTGAAAAAATTTCCTCTTGAGGGCCTCCAACTTGCTTCCGATAGATCTGTTGGAGGATTCAAACATGAACCAAAGGACTGGAAACCCAAAGGCGCAGGAGAGCGAAACACGGGTAGTGGATTTTAATGAAGTGCGTGAGAAAAAATTAGAGCAAAAGCGCCGAAGGACTGAAAGAATCCTCTTTAGAAACCTAGTCGCCGTTTATTCTGTTGGGAAAGACTCAAAACCCTATCCCGTTGACTTAATTGAACTCAGTGAAGACGGCTGCTCGTTTCAGGTTCCATTGGACCCCACTTCTGAAAACCCCATCAAAAATGACGAGATTCCCCTTCGAATCTATTTTAGCCAAGATACCTACCTAGAAATCTTTGTCAAAATCGTTAACGCACGGCCATCGATCGAAAACAACGTACGCACCATTCGCTATGGATGCCAAGTCGATCAATCCATTAAAGCCTACCAGGCATATCAACTCTTTGTTCGATTCCTCAAGCAATATGCCCTGTTTGCTCATCGCGACTTAGGGAAAGCAAGCGCATTTTACCTGTAATCTTGTAACCCAGGCAAAACGACATCCGTTTTGCCTGGGTTATTTAAGAAGAGCTCCAAAAAAGCACCGCAACAAAATCTCCCAAAAACCAACTTCTTCCTCTGTCAATTCGCTCAATATGAGCAACATCGCACATGACTGCAATCGACGCACACCCTCGTCAACTTGAAATGCCTCACCCAAGCGGGATCATTCCTGCTGCTCAACTAGCTCCCTAGGCCGCGCGCTTGAAGCTCCAAAAAAAAATCCGCTTGATCCCCGTATCTAGGGTTCCACTCCCCTATTTCACGGTTCGAATACCTAGGTTGATTTTATTTAAAAATTAGAGAAAGAGAGAAAAAGAAAGAGAGAAAAAGAAAGAGAGAAAAAGAAAGAGAGAAAAAGAAAGAGAGAGAAAGAAAGAGAGAGAAAGATAAAAAAAATCCCTAGAGAGACGCAGTTACCCTGTAACTCCCGGGTAACTGCGTCTCTCTAGGGATCTCATTTTGAAAATGAATACGAAAAATTCGAGCCCAATTCCATGAAGAAAAAGCCTTAAATTCCAAATTGGAACTATTTTTTTCTTCCGGTCTTATTGCCTTGAAACTGCTCACCGTGAATCCATTGTGAAATGATTAGAGCTGCTTTCTCAGGATCCTTAGATACCCACTCTGCAATCTTTTGATTGAGAATTTCAATCTCCTGCTTCGCCTGAGCAGCACTTTCAGACCTACCCTCTTTTTTCTTCAAGACGGGCTCAGCCGGTGCCTCAGTCTGCTTTCTCACTCGATGACTCATTTGCGTTTAATCCCACTGAGTTCAGATCGAATCACCTGACTCTTGGGATCGAGCTCAACGGGATGAATGGAGCCAAAAAACACCTCGTCATCTAACAGTGAAAAAGCAAACCAACGATCCCCGAGCTTTTGATAAAGCACTTCGACCTCTTGGGGGTTATCGGTTACAGAATCGGTTTGAATGGGCTTTGATTGTGAAGCGATCCGATTTTTCTTGGAACGCTTGTCCTGCCCTTGATTTTTCTTCGTCTTGAATTGCTTTTTCATGTTTTTAGCCTCCATGCTACTAAACCTATCGGTCAGCCACAGAGGGGCTAAAGAGGGAAAATTTTGCCTGATTTAGGGATTGATCATGAGCAATATCCAAGCTCAAAAGTGGTCTAATCCCGTTTGTTGAAAAAGAGAAAAAATCAACAAAAATAAAAACTTAGAATGCACCCAAAAAAGACTCCAAGCGCAACAAAACGAATCGGTTGCTGATCAGACAAAAAGACGAACAAGTCGTTTCTAGTGTATTGTCCTTGCCAGTAAAAAAGTGGATCACTCCTCATGAAAAAGCACCGAGTCACTAAGAGGGCCGCGCTCTCACCCAGTGTATCGAGCACGAGTCGACTGGACAAGTAGGGCGAATCATGGGCCCCCTCCAAAGAACTCGTGCTCAAACCATCTCAAATGATCGACAGAGACCGCATTACGGTCTCCCATTCAACAACACGTTTGGCTACTCCAAGAACCAATTTATTTTTTAAGTCCAGTACCAAACTTGGACAGCATGCCCACTCCGAACTGAATCTGACTTAATTGGAATTGTTCAAAAAGCTCCCGCATCGAGGAATGAATATAATTATGATAAAAGGGCTCATGAAAATTCTTTGGAAAATCTTTTAGGAATTTATCAAATTGCGGGTTGTCTTCTAATTGAAGAGAGTCCACAAAACCGAGTAGCCCTTTATTTTTCAAAACCCGAATACTTTCTTTCATCACCTCGGTTCGGATTTCTAGCGGCATCTCGTGAAAGAGAAATACGGAGTAGATCGCATCGAACTCTTCATTTCTGAAAGGTAAAGCAGCCCCATCGCCATGTAAAAAACTGATTCTTTTAAACGAATCTAGATTTCTCCGGGCCACTTTTAGATAAGAGTCGCTTAAATCCAAAGCAATGATCCGGGCTTTTGGAAACGCTAATTGGACGAACTTCGTGGCGCGACCTGTGCCGGCTCCGATTTCTAAAAATTTCAGCCCTTTCCCATCGGGCGAATCTTTAAACCGTTCTTTCATCGGTGAAATGATCAACCTTCTCATCGCATCGGCTGCGCCAGAGAAAAGCAGCTCAACTTCATAGTCATAGACTCGAGCAGAGTCTTCGCCCAAATAACCGTTCGTTTGGAAATGAAAATTTCTCAAATAGTATTCAGGGAGTTCATAGAAACTGTTTCTCGCGGACTCTGTGAATTCTTTGGCAACTCCTTGAGTCCTTCTTTTCCCTATTCGAAAAGTATCTAAGACGACTCGAGGTAGAGTTTTTAGTGCATGCAGAGAAAGCTCAGGCATCAAAACTGAAGGTGGATATACCCCTTGAATAATTCGACCCACGTCTGCCAAAAGGAGTTGGTCTAGTTCTTTTCGAATTTCTAAAAGGAGTTCTTTTTCTTCGTAAGCTATCGGCGTCTTAAATCCAATAAGCTCAGAGAGTCTGTTTAATGTCCAGTACTGCATTGCAAACGCAGTGCTTCGCAATCGAGAGTACCAAATTAAATTTTTAAGCAGGCTTGGTTCGTGACTCGTTTTCATAAAGTATTTCCAGGGTTGGAGTACCTCAAAAATATACCAGAATTCTAGGTACACTTTATGAAATGATCGGTCAATTAGGAAGTCCAGGAGTCGAGAAGAAAAGAATGGATTATTGAACCTAGAGATAAGATTGATCTTACATTTCAGTTAAATAGACATAAAAAATAAGATGCGAATCTTTTAAAGAGAAAAAAATGAAATATGAATTCTATTTTGAAAGCTTTTCGGACCATGATTTCACTAACTCTACTGAGCACAAGCTCTCTAGAAAGACCCAGCTCTCCTTGTGGTCCCTGTCTCACCGGACGATCGATTGAAGTTCATTTGATCGGACCGTTTCAGTTTAAGAAGAGGTAGAGTTACCCCTGATGACCCGCAAATGGCGGCTCTTCACGGTTGATGGTGGGTGAATAGGTAGATTTAAAACAAAAAGGTCAAGTATTTGGAGTCCATGCACTATCCAAAATAAAAACGCCGACTTAGCTTGCGCTTCGCCGGCGATTTTAAATGGCGGACCCGACAGGGCTCGAACCTGTGACCTTCAGATCCGTAGTCTGACGCTCTAATCCAACTGAGCTACGGGTCCAATGAAGTAACGGTGCTAGCAGAATCCCTGAGCTTTTGCGAGTGTTTTTTTGCTCAGCGCATAATAAATTGTACAACCCAGTTTGGAGTAGGGTACTCTGAGCCAGATGAAACGGGATTTATCATGTAACCGATCCAGAAGTTTAAGGTGGTTTGCTTTCAGTGCGAGCTTAGGTCCATGGGCCCTAGGCTGTGGTTCCCCAACGAGCCTTTTGAATCAATTCAACTTGACTTCTGCCCCGTGTGGCCCCCAAGAGGCCCAAGTCTTAGTCGGCGACGGTTTTTTCAAAGTCACCTGTGGCTGTACGGTCCCATCTGAGAATAACAAGATTTATGGTCCGTCTGAGGCCTTGGTTTGCCACCTACCCTCGTCCGAGGCGAAGGTATTTTTCTTCACTTTTGGGGCACGTCTTGCGCATCAGGTGGTCCCCACGGGCTCGTCTCGATTTGCGCCGTCCCCAATCTTCATGCCGACTGAAGGGCAACCTGCGCCATCATTTGCCGTCTCTTTTCCCGAAGGAGGCCGAACGTATGACTTCCAAGATGCGTATACGGGAATGACAGGCCAGTTTATTGTGCCTTAGATCTGTGGTGAGTGAAGGCCCGAATGGAGCTGGGTCTTCAGGTTTACTGAGCGTGATTTTAATGGACACCCAAGGCGCTCAGGGTAGCCTGATGGGCCCCGTGATGACCTTCTCCTGGGTGGAAAACCCAGTTTAATTGAAGATGAAAATTTACCCTAGCATGAAGCGAAACGAAAGACTCTGCTAAAGATTTTGTCCTTTGACATCCTCTCCGGCGTGAACGCGGGAGATTCCCCGAAGGCGATTCATGTCCG